>JBFKII010000294.1:0-5428 GCA_041632295.1 Anaerolineales bacterium
GACCGCATGGCATACCTGGAAGCTCACGGGGATACCCCGTTCGCTTTTACGTTTCGCCGCGTGTTCAAACCCCATCCGCCCACCGGAGAAGCCTGATCGCCCGCTGCGAGCCTCTTGCCTTTCCGCAGCCGGCTTGCGCTCCGAAACAGGGAGATCGCATCCGTCTAAATACCACAGGGCTGGAAATCCTTTCAACTTTTGAAGAAATGCCCTAATGGTTGACTTTCGGGCCTCTGCGCTAAGAGGTTTTTACATGGCTGGTCCAGCTTATGCCTCCGAAACAGTTTTCCAACGTATCATTAATGCCGGGAGGGGCTGAAAGGAGGAATGATGGCCGCAAAAAACATCTCCTACACCCGTGCAGCGATCCGCCTGCTGGTTTTTACAACCGTTTTCCCACTGATCCTTTTTGTGGCAGCCGGGGACTGGCGCTGGGGCATGGGCTGGGCGTTTATCGCCCTCATCGTTGTCGCCACCCTGGCCAGCCGCCTGCTGGCCTTCCGCATCCACCCGGACCTGCTGGAGGAACGCGCCACATCTTTCTCAAAAGAGAACACCGAGCCCTGGGACCGCCTGCTTTCTCCCCTTATGGCGTATTCTGCCCTGATTGTGATCCTGGTCGCCGGGCTGGACCGGCGCTACGGCTGGTCCCCGCAGCTTTCGCAGTGGGTCCAGATAGTCGGGCTGGCGCTGGTCGCGGCAGGCTTCGCCTTTTCCAGCTGGGCCATGCTTACCAACCGCTTTTTCTCTGCCGCGGTGCGAATACAGACCGAGCGCGGGCACCGCGTGGTCGATAGCGGCCCGTATGCATTGTTGCGCCACCCGGGGTACAGCGGCAGCCTCCTGAGCAACCTGGCGCTGCCGTTGGCGCTGTCCGCGCTTTGGGCCTACCTGCCGGCTGCGCTCGTCCTGGGGGTCACCGTGCTGCGCACCTGGCGGGAGGACCGTACGCTGCAGGAAAAGCTTCCAGGATATCTTGGCTATACGCAGCGAACACGTTTCCGGCTGCTGCCGGGATTGTGGTAGTCTGAACCAGGAGTTGAAGATGGAACCTCCCCTGGACGGCGTGCTGCGCACCCCGGACGATCGCTTCGCAAACCTGCCAGGCTATGATTTTCCACCCCGCTATACGACGGTGGACGGGCTGCGCATCCACCACATCGATGAAGGCCTGCCCGGGGGCGAGGTCGTACTTCTGCTGCACGGCGAGCCCAGCTGGTGCTACCTGTACCGCAACATGGTTCCCCTTTTCGTGCGGGCCGGGCACCGCGCAGTCGCCCCCGATCTGGTCGGGTTCGGCCGTTCGGACAAGCCGGCCGATCCCGCCGATTACAGCTATCAGAAGCACGTGGACTGGGTCTGGGACTGGTTACAGGCCAACGATCTGCACGGTATCACCCTGGTCTGCCAGGACTGGGGTTCGCTGATCGGCCTGCGCCTGGTCGCCGAGCACCCGGACCGCTTCGCCCGGGTGGTCGTGGCCAACGGCGGCCTGCCCACTGGTGCCCTGCCTATACCGGAGGCCTTCCACCGCTGGCGCGCTTTCTCGCAAAAGACACGCATCTTCCCGATCGGGCGGGTGATCCAGAACGGCACCCAGAAACCGCTTACGAAAGCGGTGCTGTCGGCCTACGAGGCCCCTTTCCCCACAGAGGCACACAAAGCGGGCGCACGGATCTTCCCCTCCCTGGTCCCTATCGACCGGAACGATCCGGCCGCGCCCGCCAATCGCCGGGCCTGGCAGGCCCTCAAAAAGTTCGACAAACCCTTCCTGACCGCGTTCAGCGATCAGGACCCCATCACGCGCGGCGGGGACGCGCTATTTCAAAAACGCGTCCCCGGGGCGCAGGGCCAGCCCCATATCACAATCCGGGGAGCGGGGCATTTTCTCCAGGAAGATGAAGGCCCCGCGCTGGCCCAAGTGGTATTGGATTTTATGCGCCAGACTTAGACGAAGAGGATCTGGGCGTCCTCGCTGAAATCCATGAACTCCATCGCTCCGATGATGCCATCGACCTGCGGGATCAGGGCTTCTTCGTGAACGTCCATCATGTCGGCCGACATCTGGCAGGCCCACAGGCGGGCACCGGCGTCATGGATCAGTTCGAGGAACTCCCGAACGGGCGGGAAACCGAGCTTATCGATCTCCTGGCGCATCATGGCCGAAGCCATCGTCGACATGCCGGGCAGCCCGCCCATCATGGTCGGGATGTGGAACTTGGGGTGCATGCTGGGATTGCCGACCGTGGCGATGTGCAGGTTGTCCACCTTGTTCTTTGTGACGACGTCCATCCCCCAGAACGTGAAGAACAGGTCGACCTCAATTCCGCTCATGCGGGCGGCGTTCGCCAGGATCAGCGGCGGGTAGGCCATGTCCAGCGAGCCTTTCGAGCAGATGATGCACAGCCTGCGGGGCTTCTCCTCGGCCTGGCCGTTCGTGGATTTCATACCTAAGATTTTTTCGCGGTTGCTCACCATGGATTGTTCCTTTCTCTTCGATATCCGTTCGAGGCTCAGATGCAGCCGGTCGGTTTTTTCAGGCCGGCGATTTTGGCAGCGATCTTGGCAGGGCCGCCGGGAAACAACTTGTAAATTTCCCTGGTGGTCACGCCGGTCTGGGTCGTGATGCGACGAAGGGTGGGCGATTCACCGGTCTCTTCGAAATCCTTGCGGGCGAAGTTGATCACGGTCCAGTGTTGTTCAGTCAGCTCGAGACCGAGCACATCGGCGACTTCGGTCGCCAGCTCGGGGGTCCAGCTGTGGGGGTCGACCAGGAAACCTTCATCGTCAAATTCAAATTTTTCGAGGATATCGGGCGCCTGTGTTTGCTGTGTCATTTCGTTACTCCTGATTCGGGTTTGGATATGGGTTTTGCCGGGAATTGATGTTCAGTTCCCGTTTTTCGTTTCGGGTGAAGGCTGATCGGCCATCACTTTTACGACGTTTAGCATGCGGGCCATCCCCTTGCGCACCCGGGGGTCACCCAGTTCGCGCAGCAGCCCCAGCGTGGAGAGCTCCGGCCCTTCAGGCTCGATCCGCATGGTGTCCACGGCGCGGTTGGCCAGCGCCAGTACCTCCGGTTGGGTCATGTTGCGCACGGTCTTGAGGATGGTGACGATATTCTCGCCCAGCGCCTGGACGTCTTCCTCGCTGAACTCGGTGACAATCCGTTCGACGATCGAGAGCGAGGCGTTCATGAAGGCGAAATAGCCCTGCCGCTCGAGGAAGTCCAGCTTATCGATGGCGCTGTTGAAGACCTGCCGTCCGATGGCGGTGGTCTCATCTGCCAGGCCGGTCAGGCGCTCGACACGGTCGAGCAGGTCGACCAGCAAGTCCATGTTGCGCAGCACCCGCTTAAACAGGTACAACAGGTCCTCGGCGGCGAAATCGCTGCCGATATCGGCCAGCTCATCGATGGCCAGCCGCACAAAGTGGTTGGCGATCGGCAGCGCTTCCTGCTTGAATTCCTCCAGGGTTTCCTGCCGGCGGCGCTGGGCCTCCAGCGCCTCGCGCACGAAGACCATCTGCTCCGTCAGCAGGTCGATCTTCTGTTCCAGGCTCGCAAGTTCTGCGGTCATGATGCGCTCCTACACCCACTTGCCGGCCATGCTCATCTGGGAGGTGAAAGGCAGTTCTTCGCCCTTGAGCAGCAGGTTCCAGTACATCCAGCGGAACATCAGCTTGCCCCAGTGGTTGGTGGCGGATTCTTTCAGCAGGGAGAACGGGCCAAAACCAGGCAGCGGGTATTTCCCCGGCAGCGGCTCGACGTCGTAGTTGAAATCGATCAGGATCGCTTTCTCGTATCCCGATTCGACGAAGCAGTTGGCGTGACCGTCGAACTTCGGCTGCGGCGGCAGGCCATCGATATCGCGCAGGATATTGTCGACCAGCACGTCCAGCATGAAGTGCGCCACCGAGCCGGCTTTGGAGGTGGGCACATTGGCGGCGTCCCCGATCACCCAGACGTTCTCCCAGTCCCTGGACTGCAGCGTGTGCTTATCGGTCGGGACGAAGAACAGCTCATCGCCGAAGCCCGAACGCTCGATCACATCCGAGCCCATGTTGGTCGGGATAGTGACCAGCAAATCGTAGGGGATCTGGCGCTCATCATAGGAGACGATCTGGTTGTTGGCGCTGTCCACTTCCATGATGTTGAAATCCGGCTCCAGGTGGATCCCCTTCTCCCCGAGGAGATCGCCCAGGACGGCGGAGGCGCGCGGCTTGGTGAAAGCGCCGGACAGCGGAGTGGCGAAGACCAGCTCAACTTTGTTGCGCAGGCCCTTTTCGCTGAAAAACCAGTCCGCCAGGAAGACGAATTCGAGCGGCGCCACCGGGCACTTGATCGGCATTTCGGCCACATTGAGCACCAGGCGGCCGCCTTCCCAGGTCTTCAGGAAGCGGGCGAGCTTGGTGGCCCCATCCAGCGTGTAAAAATCAAAGATGTTTTTCTGCCAGCCGCCGTTAACCATGCCCTCCACCTGTTCAGGCCGGATCTGGCTGCCGGTGGCGATCACCAGCATGTCGTAGTGCAGGACTTTGTTCTCTTTTTGCAGCACCACCCGGCTGTGGTCGGGCTCGATCCGCTCAATGTCGGAAATGATCACCTCCACCGAACGGGGCAGGAATTCGCGCTTGGGCTTGACGACATCCGGCCCGGAATAGACACCGAAGGGGATAAACAAAAAGCCGGGCTGGTAGTAGTGCGTCTCTTCCCGGTCCACAATGACCACCCGCCAGCTTTCCGGGTCCAGGTGGGCGGCCATTTTGTTGGCGACCATCGTGCCGGCGGTCCCGGCACCGAGGATCAGTAAGGTTTTCATCTAGATACTCCTATCATCCGATTCAATTTGTCGATAAAGTCTCAGCCGCCTGGTCGGCCAGGATGGACTGCCGGTTCAGCTTCTCCGCCAGCACCACCCGCAGCAGATCGAGGGCCTCGATCACCCGGCCATCCGCCAGGGAATAGATCATGTACTGCCCATCCCGGCGGGCCTGCACCAGCCCGCGCTCCCTCAACACTTTCAGGTGGCGCGATACCGTCGGTTGGGCAAGCTCCAACGTGGCCGTCAGCGAGTTGACGCTGGCGGGCTCCCCGGCCAGCAGGTACAGGATCAGGATGCGGGTCGGGTCCGACAGGGCCGAGCACAGATTGGCGTGCAGGCGTGTGATTTCGGCGGAAAGCGTTTTCGTGTTCATATGTGCATATCCGTATATGTGATTGTGAAAATTATAACGAATGGTTATTGGGTTCAAAGGGTCAATTGTCCCGCCTTATGAAGGACGTTTGACCATATTCCCCCATCCGGGGAACGCTCAGCGGTGGTTTTTCCGCAGGTAGACCAGCCAGTACACCGCCCCTACCAGGACCACGCCGCCGATGATGTTCCCCAGCGTGACCGGCAGCTGGTTGTGCCGGAAAAACGCACCC
>JBFKII010000295.1:0-5421 GCA_041632295.1 Anaerolineales bacterium
ACAACGTGCAATGTGCAAGGGGCAAGGTGCAAGGTGCGGCGAAAATCACGAGTGCGGGGTGCGAAGGGCGTGGGAAACGACCGGATTCGCAGGGGGCTGCCATACCACGCCGGTTGGGCCTGTCCTGAGCGGAGCCGAATCCTGAGCGAAGTCGAAGGACGGCGAAGTCGAAGGGCGGGCGAGGGGAAACAGGCGCTGGTTGAGCCCGTCCTGAGCCTGTCGAAGGGCCTGTCGAAACTAAGCCGTATCACCTCCTGCCCTTGGTTTCGACTGGTCCTTCGACCGTGCTGGCTACGCCTGCGCCGCTCAGGACATGGCTCAAGCATGACAAAAAAGGGTGAGCCACCCATCGTTGTAACCCCCCTGCACTGTCATGCTTGAGGACGGCCCGAAGGGCCCGGCCGAAGCATCTACGCCTTCCCAGAACAAGCCCGAGGTTTGCCCCGAGTCTGTTGAAGTAATATGATTCTCTCCCTCCGCCCATAGGTTTCGACTGGTCCTTCGACTGTGCTGGCTACGCCAGCGCCGCTCAGGACCGCTCAACCAGCGGGCGGGGGGAAAGCACCTCCCCACTTAAATCGGCCGGATGCGGACGTCTTTCAGGTACGGGTTGCCGAAGGCAGCCATGTCCCCGATGCGGGCCTGGCCGTCCGATACGAAGCGCACCGACAAAGGCTTCTGGTATTTTCGCGATAAACCCTGTACGAGCCTGAGCACCTCTAACACCCGCCCCGGGTCCTCGTCCACACCGATCGGGTAAGCGTCGATCCCCAGGCCGGAGTGCAGCGAAAGAAAAACGTTGCGCTCAAGGCTGAAACCCCCGCTTTCATAGGCGCGCGCCAGCTCGAAGTCCTCCAGGCAGGGGAACATCAGGCCGCACAGGCCGGTTTTCCGGACGCCCGGCCGCTTGAGAAAATCCGTGATGCGCAGGAATACGTCGCTGGTGGCCGCCCCCTCGAGTCCGATCCCCAGCCGGTTCAGGAAATGCAGAAAGCTTCCGTCGCCTTCGAACAGCGGGGCGACGGAGGTGTCGATCCCCAGATAGCCCGCTTCGGATGAAAAGAGCCCATCGATCTCTTCCCAGACAGCCTGCATGCGTTCCAGCCAGGCCTGGACCGAATCGCAGCCGGCCGCCAGGTTGGTGGGCTGCAGGCCGATGGCGAAACCATTCCGCTCGTAGCTGGCCGAAGGAAAAAAAGGGCTCGAGGCCGGGGCGGCAAAGGTGTAGGTGAAGTTGAAGGTTTTGGCGGGATTGCGCTGGGTGATTTCAAACAATATGCCAACGTGGGTTTCATCCACCGGTGTATCCGTCAGGTCGAGGTTGAAGGCCACGTTTTTGGCCGCCAGGACGCGCGGCAGCAGGTCCGCCGCCTCTTGCGGCCCGCGCCTGCCCAGGCTGAGGAACAGGCCCCCGTCCCCCTCAGCGTCCAGGCGGAAGACGCCTTCCACATCCGGCGAGCACAGCCGCTGCGTCTGGATCTCGAAACCCTGATTCTCAAGGCGGGCCGCCAGTCCAGCCAGCTTTTCTACATCCGCTGCCGAGGGCTGGGCCCGGAACAGGCAGACCGTGCGCACGATTTTTTGATAGTCCATGGATTCTTTCCCTTGAGGATGCAAATTACCTGTCACCGGTAATGCGCCGGCCTGATTATACGTTGAGGGCCGGATTCGTTGGATCGGAAGGCAAAACACTTTTTTTCAGTGTTACACTAACCTTAGTCTCGGATAAAGCCGCGATCCAGGACAAAGTCTGAATATTTCGGCCCTTCGACTGCATGCGACCGGTTCTTGAGCGGAAGCGGCGGAGCCGCTGTAGTCGAAAGGCTTGTCCTGAGTGCAGCCGAAGGGCGGTCGCCTTCCGCTCAGGGACGGAATTCATCTAAATTCCCTGTCAATCGAAAGGCAGGCTATCCGAAACGCTCGTTACACAATCATCCTCTAAACCATCTTATTGAAGGTAAAACACGGGCCAGCGCAACTCATGCAGACTTTCCTTTTCACGGACATCGCAGACAGCACCCGGCTGTGGCAGCGCTTCCCGGAAGCCATGAGCCGCTCCCTGGCCGCGCACGACGCCATCCTGGCCCGGCTGATCCCCGAACACCGGGGGCGGATCGTCAAGTCCACCGGGGATGGGGTCCACGCCGCCTTCGATCAGGTGCGCCAGGCCGCTCTGGCGGCGGTAGCGGTGCAGCAGGCCCTGGCCGAACAGCATTGGAAAGAGACCGGGCCGCTGCAGGTGCGCATGGGGCTGCACACCGGCGATGCGGAACAGCGCGACGGCGATTATTACGGCACGGCGGTCAACAAGGCCGCCCGCGTGATGTCGTTGGCGGCCGGCGGGCAGGTGCTGCTGACCGATGTGGCTCATGCGCTGGTACAGGAAAACCCCCCGCCGGGGGTCGGGGGGCGCGAACTGGGCAAACTCCGCCTGAAGGGCCTGGCCGGGAAAACCGGCCTGTACCAGCTGCTCCATCCCGATCTGCCCGACAACTTTCCGCCGCTGCGGACGGGCGATTCGATCCCCAACAACCTGCCCGAGCGGATGACCCCCTTTATCGGCCGGGAGCGGGAAATGGACATCCTGGTCAACTACCTGGTGGATACCGACGCCGACCAGGACCGCAGGCGGCTGGTGACCCTGATCGGCCCCGGGGGCACCGGAAAGACCCGCCTCTCGATCCACGCCGCCCGCGCGGTGCGGGAAGCCTTTCCCGACGGGGTCTGGCTGATCGAGCTGGCCGCATTGACGGACCCGCAGGCCGTGCCGCAGGCGGTGCTCGACGTCCTGGGCCTGCAGGAAACGCCGGATTCGCCGGCCCTGAAACTGATCGCCAGCTATTTGAAAGCGCGCCAGGCGCTGCTGATTTTCGACAACTGCGAGCACCTGGTGGAGGCCAGCGCCGGGCTGATCGAACAAACCCTGAAAGCCGCACCGCTGGTCCAGGTGCTGGCCAGCAGCCGCGAAGCGCTGGGCACCTACGGCGAGACCGTGCTGCGCATCCCCTCCCTGCCGCTGCCCGAATCAGAAGAATGGGAGCACGTGCTGGAGAGCGAGGCGGTGCGGCTGTTCGCCGACCGGGCCGAGGCGGCCGGCGCTGGCCGCTGGATTTCCCCCGAGCATGCGCAGGCCATCGCCCAGATCTGCCGCCGCCTGGACGGCATCCCGCTGGCGCTGGAGATGGCCGCCGCCCGGCTGCGGGTCTTCTCCCCGGCGCAGATCCTGGAGCGCCTCGACGACCGCTTCCGCCTGCTGACCGGTGGCAGCCGCACCGCCCTGCCCCGCCTGCAAACCCTGCAGGCGCTGATCGACTGGAGCTACGACCTGCTGGACGGGGAGGAGAAAGCCCTCCTTCAGGAGCTCTCGGTTTTCGCCGGCGGCTGGACGATCGACATGGCCATGGACGTCTGCCCGGAGCGGGACGTGCTCACCCTGCTACCCCAGTTGGCCGAGAAATCGCTGGTCGTGGCCGAACCGGGCGAGGAGGGCATGCACTTCTCCTTCCTGGAGACCATCCGGCAGTACGCCCGCGACCGGCTGATGGAATCGGGCCGCTCGGCCGAGGTACGGGGGCGGCACCTGGCATATTTCCTTTCCTTCACCCGCACGGATTCGTATTGGGATCAGGCTTACCTCGAGACGCACTTTTTAAAGTTAGCCCCTCAGCTTGAAAATCTACGGGCCGCATTGAACTGGGGGCTGGAATCAGACCCGCTGGCCGCCCTGGAGCTGGCGGGAAATATGACTTTGCTGTGGTCATTCGGCCTGGCAAAAGAGGGCCTGGACTGGATCACCCAGGCGCTTGCCCGGGTCAGGCCCGAACCCGAGCGCGTGGATGCCGAAACGATAGATCCGGAGCGGGCACGTATTTTCACATGGGCTTTGTTATCCCGCGGCTCGCTGTTATTTGCACTCGGCCGCAATCGGGATGGCCTCGAAGACAGCAAGCTGGGTCTAACATTCGCCTACAGGCTGGGGGATCCGAACCTGATCTGCTTGCTGAATGGAATTGTCGCTCTGGCCAGCATTCAAATTGGGGAATTCAAGACAGCCCAAAGTTCCATCGAGGAGGGCCTGCAACTGGCAGAGGCGCACGGCAGCAATTATGTGAACGGCATGCTGCTGAATATTAAAGGCCTGATCAAACTGAGTGCCGAAAGGGATATCGCCGGTGCGCGAGTATTAATGGAAAGGGCCGTAGAGCTGGATCCGGCGACCGCCAAATCCGTTACCGGCCTTTTCCCGCTGATAAAAATCGCCAACCTGTCGCAAGACTGGGAGCGGTCGCGCCAGCTGGTGGCCATGGGCCTGCAGATCGTTGAGGAAGCTTATGACCTGGACAAAAGACGATTTTTCAATATGTACAACGCCGAGCGCGGCCATATCGAGCGCCTGGCCGGCAACCTGGATGCGGCCGAACACATGTACGGGCGCCTGATTGTGTCGTACAAGGAGCTGGGCATGGAGCCGGCGGTGGCCAACCTGCTGGAATGCTTTGCGATGATCGCCGTCCAGAAAGGCCGCCCCCGGCGGGCGGCGCGCCTGTTTGGCGCCGCGGAGGCGCTGCGCGAGCAGGTCGGCGCCGATATGACCATGCTGGAGCGCATGGAGTATGGAATGTCTGTCGGTCAGTTGAAGGGGATGATGGACGCCGGGGAACTCGACTCCGTCTGGAAAAAAGGCCGAAATCTCGACATCGATAAAGGCATCGCTCTGGCCCTGGAGTATGCCAACCCGGAGCCTGACGATTGAAGTTAACACAAATCGGCCATTCACATTGGAGTCAAAATCCTTTCGTCCCTGGACCTCCCTTTTGTCTTCTCGACCGAGACCTGCCCTGAGGCTGTCACGTACGAAGGGAGGGATCTGCCGAAGGGTCAGCGAGTGGAGGGATCTAAGCCGTGATTTGCCTACTCTTACGCAATATAGAATTCCTTCGACGGAGTTCATCCCAACATCGTCGAGGGGCTCAGGACAGGTCCCCACGACACCGCACTCGGTCGAAATGCCTTCCTTTGGGTAGTTCTTGTACAGTTCACTCTCAAGGTATGTAACCCACAATCGTTGCGCCAAAAGCGCCAGCCCGGGTTATGGCCAACAATAAGGGAAAAACATGAAAATCGGACTGATCGGCACGGGTGAGTTGGGCAAGGCGATCGGCGCCAACATGCTCAAAGCGGGCCACGACCTGGTGGTCCACGACTGGCGAAAAGAAGCGGCTGATGGGCTGTTGGAAAAAGGCGCTTCCTGGGCCGGCAGCCCACAGGAACTGGCGGCCTCGGCCGAGGTCGTCCTGACCGCCCTGCCCACCCCGGCGATCGTGGAGTCGGTACTCACCGCCCCGGAGGGCGTGCTGGCCGGATTGAGCCTCGGAAAGGCCTGGATCGACCACAGCACCAACGATGGGGACGTCCTGGAGG
>JBFKII010000296.1:0-5396 GCA_041632295.1 Anaerolineales bacterium
CCCTTGTCCATTTTTGTCCTTCCTCCCGTCCAATTTTGTCCGCCTGCTCCGGGGGGGCTCTCCTCGCTTTTGTCCAGTTTTGTCCGTCGCCTTGTCCAGTTTTGTCCGTGTCAGACTCGGCGAGCAGCCGCTCATAATGGACTGTGTCCTGGGGGTGGATCGGGTCGGCCATTCGGACGGTCAGTCCGAGGGCGCTGCCGGATTCGACGGAGGGTTGTTCGTTGAGAAAACGGCCGAGCGGGTTTTCCGCCAGGTTCTCGAACCAGCGGCGCACCGAGCGGGTGTGCACGCCCAGGTCCCTGGCCAGGCGGGTCTTGCCGCCCTCGACGGCCAGATACGAAGTGGAGCGCCGGGTGCTGTACACCTGTGTGCGCAGCAGGTGCACCAGCCAGGCTTCCCCGCTGGTCATCTCCGGGCGCCAGCGCTTGATGAAGTAATGGCTGATGGCGATCGTGTTTCCGGGCTGGGTGATACGCCCTGCGAGCTCGTCCAGGAGCTGCGACGTTTTGCCATCCAGGCTTCCGTAGTGTTCTTCCAAGATATCCTGGACTGAATGCGGCGCCACCTGTTCGCCTGCGGCCGGCCGTTCGAGGCTTTGCAGGATCTCGGCTGACTCTTCCAGCAGGTGTTGGGCCAGTCTTTCTGGACCGAGTTCGGGTACCGCCTGGAGGTGGGCGTGTGCCCGGCGGCGGATCTCAGAGAGGTGATGCGGCGCGACGGGCACGCTCGTGCGGACTCCCCAGACATCGCTTTCCTGGCGCTGGGTGGAGCGGCTGACCCGGCGGACAAACCATCCCAGCCAGCCGGATTGCTGGATCAGATTCCAGATCTGACCGTGGCTCAGCCCGGCCCAGGCCCCCAGCTTGCGCACCGGCAGGGCGCGTACGGCTTCCGGACGCGGGCATTTCGAAACAAAGGCGGACTGGCGGAAAGCGAGCACCAGCCAGGCCGGGGACGGCCCCAGGAGAGGCAGCCAATGGGTGATAAAGTATCGCGGCACCACGATCACTTTTTGAGGCTGGGTGATCGCAGCGTAGGCCGAATCGTGATCTTCGGCTATGGTGGTCTCGGAAACGCTCCGGTAATCCGTATTGCTTCGCTTTCCCCCTTGACTTATCGCGCGGTTGTGTGTTATTCTTTTCATACCTAATCCCGCATTTGCCACGCCCAGGCAATGCAATCCGCAAAAGGTCTGTGGCCGCAGACCTTTTGCCTTTTAAGGGGCTGCTGGCCGGCAGCCCGCTACGCTTTAGAACGCAAGATAACTTCCTTTTGGCGCTTTTTGCTCCCATCGCCATATACAGGCAGATGCCCGGTCTGGCCTGCGGATATGGGGGGGAAAAAGCGCCAAAAATAATTTTGACATCATTTATTGTCCGCATTTTTTGACATCGAAATCTCGGATTTGCCCGCTCCGATCAGGGCAACGGTCAGATCGGCGATGCTTTCGAAAGCCTGCTGGCCGCCGAGTGCGTTGAGGCGCTCGTTGCAAATGCGCGCCAGCAGCGAGATGGTCTCGCCGATCGAGATCGATTTTCCGGTCAATTGTTTGAAATGGTTTTGCCAGTCGTCGATCACTTTGCGATCGCCGGCCGTGAGCCAGATGGTGGTGCGTTTGGCGGGCACTGGCCTGGAAGGCCGCCCGACCGGATTGACATCGACCACGGGTGGCGCTGAGCGCGCGTGCTTGGCCAGGTAAAGCTGCAGCCAGGCAGGCATGTCATCCGTGTTCGCGTTTTTAGCCATAGCGTACTAAGACCTCTTGCATAATTTCCTGGGTGACAAACTCCTGTCCGGTCTGGATCAGCACATCGGTAACCAGGGCGCACAGGCGCACGATTTCGCGCGGCACCCCGCCGGAGGCGCTGAACAGCATGCTGAAAGCGTTGTCGTCGATCAGCGGCGTGGAACGGCCGGCGGTGCGCAGGCGGAAGTTGATCATCTGCAGCGCGCTGGAAAGAGTCAGGGGCGGCAGGGACATGCGCACGAAGACCCGGGCGTTGACCGCCGAATAGGATTCGAACAGGGTGTTGAGCTCATTCTGGCCGAACAGGATCACCTGGATCAACTTGTCGTCGTAATCGAAGTTGTACAGTTCGTGGATCACCTCGAGCGCCTCCCGGGTCATGCGCTGGGCGTCGTCCAACAGGAGCACGGTGTTGATACCGGCCTGGTAAGACTTGACGATCGCCTCCTTCAGCTGCTCTTTCTGTGCCGAATAGCTGCGCGCCGGGGGGACGTTCAGGCCGACGAATGTGCGCGAGATGCCGCGCGCCGCTTCCATCGGTGTACGGTAGGAGGCGGTATCGATGTAGGCGATCTCGGTCTTGTCGTCCTCATAGTGCAGGTCGAACAGGCGCCTTGCCAGGGTGCTCTTCCCCATGCCCATGCTGCCCGTGACCAGGGCCAGCCCGCGCCGGCGTGCGATCACGCCCTGGAGCTGCCGGAAAACCGATAGGTGTTCGGGCCCCAGATATAAAAAACGCGGGTCGGCCGAGGCTTTAAAAGGGTCCTCGTTCAAACCGAGCCGCTCGAGATGCACAATGCGCCATTCGTGGCTGTAATCCTGGTTGGTATCGGTCATCAATCACTCCTCGCCGCGCACATTATGTCACAAAAGGGTGGATTCGGCAATACAAATGCCGAAAAACTGGCACAAACACCCTGCCGGGAGGTCTTGTGGCCTTCAAAAAGAAAAAATTAACCGAACTCCAACTATTTTTAGCGGAATTAGCGCAACTTTTGGTCGATAGGACCTTATTTCGGTCTTGGAACCAGGACCGCAGTACTGGCTCTTGGGTGAAAATATTGTGAAATATTTCACAAAAAGAACTCCTCCCCCTCCGCAGGGAAGTAGGGCTATCCCGGTGTTGGAAAAACCAAATTTGGGTTATAAATAATCGGGATGAAAGTGATCTGCGTTTCGAATCAAAAGGGAGGTGTGGGGAAGTCGACCTACGCCGTCAACCTGGCTGCGGCGCTGGCCTTGATGTTGAGCCACGAGCGGCCAGCCGCCCCGCCCAGGGTGCTGATGGTCGATATGGACCCGCAGACCCACGCCGCCTCCACGCTGGCGGGTGGGGTGTTCTGCCCGCCCGAGGCGCGCGAGGACCGGGATGCGGTGTCCACCCTGGGATCCCTGCTGCTGGACGAGTCCCCCCTGCCGGTGACCGCCGCCCTGCGGACAGCGCGTATCCCGCTGCGGGCGGGCGGCAACCTGGATTATTTCCCCGCGCGCAAGGCCAAAATGAAATTGGCGGGCAGGGTGCTGGCGATGGAAGCCGATGGGGATTACCGCCTGCGCTACCTGCTGGAGGCCGTCGCCCGGCTGTACGCCTACGCCGTCATCGACACTCCCCCATCGCTGGACGTCATGACCGTCGCAAGTCTGGTGGCGTCTGATTTTGTTGTGGTCCCGATCCAGCTGAAGGGATTCTCGCTGGACGGGCTCGGCGACCTGCTGACCACCGTGCGGCAGCTACAGCGCAGCAAAAACTCGCGACTCAAGGTGATCGGCCTGCAGCCGACCATGTGCGATTTCCGCCGCACCGAGGAGCAGGAGCTGTACGAATCGTTGCTCGATATGTACGGCGAGTTGATGCTCCCGCCCACCGCCAACAAGGCCGATGTGGAGTATGCCATCAACGAGGGGCTGGACATTTTCAGCTACCGGCCGCCGCGCCCGACCTCCTCCGAGCTGGCCGGCGCCAATCCGGCGGCGCAGGAGTTCGCCCGGGCGGCAGAAGAGGTGCGCCGGCGGACGGGCTGATCCCCTTCGCCAAGTGTACCAATTGGAACACTATTTACGAGCAGCCAGGCGCCAGGAGGCCCAACATGGCCAGGAAAAGGACACGAAAAGATCTCGGGAATTTGCTTGGGGAGCAGGATAACCAGGCGGCCGGCTTTTTCAATGCCGAGGCGGTCCAGGCGCCGGCGCGCGCCGCCCGCATCATCCTGATCCCCCTGGGCCAGATCATGCCCGATCGCTTTCAGTCCCGGATCATCCTGCCGCCGGACATCAAGCGTCGTTTCTACAGCGGGCAGATCGATTGCTATCAGGCGGCAGAAGAGCTACTTGGCGAAACGGCCTTTGAAGGCAGCGGCCTCCAGGAGCAGGTCGGCGGCCTACTCGCTCTCGGCGACAATATGATCGCCCTGGGGCAGATCGAGCCGGCCACAGGCTCCTGGGTGCAGACCGCGGCGGGCGAGCACGTCTTTGCACTCGAAGTTGGCGAGCGGCGTTTCTGGAGCCTGGCCCTGACGGCTGTGCGGGACGGGCTGGCGGATGAGCCGCAGCTGAAGGTGATCGAGGAGAGTCATTTCAGCCGGGAGCGCCAGATTTCGGAAAATATCCAGCGCGAGGGGAACACGGCCGTGGACCTGGCCCGGGCCATCGCCGGGCTGATCCTGATGCAGATGGACATCCAGCCCGACCCGGAAATCGAGGACGATGTAGATTTTTTCCGCCAGGTGTTGAAGATCCGCCGCCTGCCGAATGGCACCTGGCCGCCGATCAAAAAGCTGGTCGGCCTCAGCCGCCCTTCCATGGAACGGCATCTGAACATTTTGCGTCTGCCCACCCGCCTGCTCCACCTGGCTAAGTTGCACGATCTTCCCGAAGGGCGTCTGCGCGAAATCCTGGCCGCCCCGCCCGGAGAACACGAACAGCTGGTCCGGCTGGCCATCGAAGAGGATCGCACCGCCCGCGAGCTGCGCGCCATTGTAGACAGCCTGCCGGCAACCGAAACAGCCGGCAAGCCGGTGGGGGCCGGTCGTCGACCGGCCGGGACCGTTCAGCAGAAGGCCGCTGGCCGGCTGCGATCGTACTTCCGGCTGGCCCGGCGCCGGGATTTTGACTTTGATTATGAGGCCGTGTCTGTCGAGCTCTCTGCCAGCAGCGAGGATCCGGGCGACCTGCTGGAACTTGCGGACCACCTGGCCGCGCAAGCGGAGTGGCTGCGGAAAATCCATCAGCGGCGGCTATCCTGAAAGCATTCTCACAGTTGGGGCACTGACCCGGTCCAGCTGCCCGCGGCCGTGAGTGGGGAAGTTACATGCTCACCCCAAAAGTGTTCCAATTGGTACGGTTCTGCCCAGGCCCTGAAGCAGGCAGTGGCGGGGTCCGTCCGGCTGCAGCTATCCTGAAAGCATTCTCACTGGTGCGGCACTGACCCGGTCAAACGGCCACCGGTCGTAAGTGGGGAAGTTACAATGCTCACCCCGAAAGTGTTCCAATTGGTACGGTTCTGTCCAAACCCTGAAGCAGGCATCGGCGTGGTCCGTCCGGCTGTAGCTATCCTGAAGGCGTTCCCGCGGGTGCGATTCTGACTGGCCCCGAACGCCCAGCAAAAAAGAAATGACTGTCATTTGAGAGGCAGCGGCGGCTGACTCCCGCA
>JBFKII010000297.1:0-5385 GCA_041632295.1 Anaerolineales bacterium
TGTTTCAAGATGATTTACCTTGTCGGCGGTGCGCCGCGCAGCGGCAAAAGCATTCTCGGCCAGCGGGTGGCTGCAAATTTAAAAATCGGTTGGACCTCGACCGATCTGCTCAAAGACCTGCTGCGCGTCCAGGATGTTGAGGGGGGCCCGGCCGTGTGGGAAGCGGATCCCCAAACAATCGCAGCCAGCGCCGAATGGTTTTACCCCTTTCTCGAACGCTATGTATCGGGTCTGAATCCGATTGCAGATCATTATCTGATCGGAGGCGTGGATTTTTTACCCCGGCAGGCATCGTTGCTGGCTGAGAAATTCCCTCTCCGATCCGTTTTCCTGGGTTGTCTGGAGATGGATTTTGCGCTTTTTGACCGCTACCCAGGCCGTTCTAGGGGTTACGCCGGGCTACCAGAGTCCACGCGGCGCCTTTTGGTGGGTATGAGCCCTGAATGGAGCGCTTTTATGCGCAGCGAGGCCGGAAAGTATAAAACCGCTTTTGTCGATATGGGCGGTGATTTCAATAAAAGCTTGGTGAAGGCCGAATTTTGTTGAACCAAAGAGTTTCACAAGGTTAATCCGGCCGGATGGTGCACGATTGATATTTGTCCTTGAAGCCCTCACATGCTGTATACTGGAAGCAATTAAAAGGCATGAAACGGAACTGGATTCGGTTGGGACTTCTTTTTCTGGCATTGGTTTTACTGGCTGTGGGTATCAGCTTCATTTTCGTGCACGAGTGCGATTCGATCGCCGGCATGGGCCAATCGGTGGTGGCCTGCGAATGCGCCGGAACCGAATGGCTGCTCTACGACCGGACTGAGGCGGATGGACCCAGGCGCTCCCTCTGCCTGGGATTCGTTACTCAGCAAGAGTGCTTCGAGTTCATCGACGGCCCGCGGGTCGATTGCGATGCCCTGATAGCCAGGTGAACAGGCCCATACCCTCACCCACTCCCTTTTGACAGCATATCGCGTAATTTAATTGGCCAAAACATAAAGAACGTGAATTTCGGATAAGCCTGCCCTTCGACTGCAGCGGTGCCTTTTACCGCCATCCGCCTCAGGGAGGCAGCTATATCCGAAACTGAGGTTAAAGAGGAATTTAGAATGGATGCGGACGAATCTCACTCTCAGAAAGGCCGCCCCCGGTGGGTGCGTGGCTGCTTGACGATCCTGATCGCAATCCCGCTGGTGTACTACGGCGGATATTTTCTGCTGCGTGGCCCCCTGCCGGAAACGCCGCAGTTTATCGCCCATCGCGGCGGGCGCGTCGGGCCGCCTGAAAACACGCCGGCTGCATTCCGCAACGCCATCGACCTGGGGGCGGACTGGATCGAATTCGACGTCCAGCGCACCTCCGACGGCATGCTGGTCGTCATCCATGATGAGACCGTCGACCGCACCACGGACGGCAGCGGCCGGGTGGCGGACCTGACGTTTGACCAGATCCGGGCGCTGGACGCAGGGGAAGGCCAGCAAGTGCCCACTTTTATGGAAGTGATCGAGCTTGCCAGAGTGGCAGGGGTGGGGATCCTGCCCGAAGCCAAGTCCCCCGGGCTGTATCCGGGCATCGAACAGCAGATGTACGATGAATTGGCAGCCGGCGAGTACCTGGACCGGACAGTCGTGCAGTCCTTTGTCCCCCAAACGCTGGAGGCGATCCTGGCGATCGACCCCGGCACCCAGGTCTGCCCGCTGACTGGACTTTGGAAACTCGGCCTCTCCGATCCGCAGCCCTCCCAGGCGACGGTTCTCTGCCCGATGGCGGAGATGGTGATCCTGAACCCCTGGATGATCCGCCAGGCCCACGCTGACGGCCGCCAGGTGTACATCTGGTTTGGGGTGATCGAACACCCGCTCACCATGCGCATCCTGCTCGCCTTCGGCGCCGATGGCCTGATGGTCGACAACCCCGCCGCCCTGGCGGGGGTCCTGGGGCGCTGAGAGCCGAAAACAGATGAAAATTCAACCTTTGCTGGATAAGCTGGCCAGCCCGGCGCGGCGGGCCATCCTGTCAACCGGCGTGACCACCCTGGAGGGGCTGTCTCGGATGTCCCGCGACGAAATCGCCGCACTGCACGGGATCGGGAAAAATGCCCTGCAGCTGATCGAAGCCACGCTTGAGGAATATGGCCTTTTCCTGGCGAAAGGGGATTGAACATTCCGTCATCGAACACCGCCTGATTGCCGATCTGCCCTCCGGCCTTGCTGCAACCACTTATAAAAAGGAAAAACCATGAACGATTTGATCGACACGATTGTCACCCGCCTGGGGGAAATATTCGATCCCACTTCTATCGGAACCCGCCTGGCGGATTTCGCCGTCAACCTGTTGGTCGCCCTGATCACAATCGCCGCCTTCTACCTGGCATGGCTCCTGGTGCGCTTCCTGCTGCAGGTGTTCATGCGCCGTTCCAATCTCGACCGCACTTCGCAGGCCTTCATCCGCACGGTCTTGAAGTACAGCATCCTCCTGGCTGCGCTGGTCAACGCCCTCTCAATCCTGGGGGTCGACACCGCTGGCCTGCTGGCCTCCCTGGGGATTGTTGGCATCACGATCGGCTTCGCCGCCCGGGACGCTTTCTCCAACCTGATCTCCGGCATCCTGATCTACCTGGACCGCCCCTTCGTGATTGGCGACCTGGTCGAGGTCGGGGACAACTACGGCCGCGTCGACCAGATCAAGCTGCGTTCCACACGCATCATCACCAGTGACGGTAAGATGCTGGCGGTGCCCAACACCGAGATCATCAACAAAACGGTCACCAGTTACACCAATTTTCCCAATCTGCGCCTGGACATTGGCGTGACTATCGGGGTGGAGGAGGATATTGAAGCCGCACGCCGGGTGATGATCGGGGTGCTCGAAGGCGATCCGGCTTTCATGGACGATCCCCCGCCACGGGTGGTCGTCACCCAGCTGAACGACTACAACGTCGCCATGGAGCTGCAGGCCTGGATCCACGACGAACGCAGCCACGTCGAAACCCGAACGCAGCTGCGGGAGAATGTTTTCAACGCCTTGAACCAGGCCAAAATCCACATGCCCTACGAGACGATCCAGTTGGCGCCGCTGCAGGTGGCGGTGGACAATTCCCAGGCAGCCGGACAAACTTCCGGCTGAGCGTAAGCCCAAACCACACCTGAATGGACCCAATCGAAGTTTTTGCGTCGAAAGCTGAGCGGTACGCCCGTTTCCGCTGGACCTACGCGCGGGAAGCGATCGAGGCCATCTTTGACCTGACCGCCATAGGCCTGGACGCCGTCGTGGCGGACATCGGGGCCGGAACAGGCATCCTTACCAAAAATTTCGCCGGCAGAGTAGGGCAAGTATACGCGGTCGAGCCCAATCCCGAGATGAGGCGGCAGGCCGCCCAGTCGCTGGAGGCCTTTCCCGATTGCGTGCTGATCGACGGGCGCGCCGAAGCGACCACCCTGCCGGGCAGCTCGGTAAACCTGGTCACCGCTGCCCAGGCGAGCCATTGGTTCGAACCGGAAGCAGCCCGCCGCGAGTTCTATCGCATCTTAAAGCCGGGCGGCTGGATCGCCATTTTGCGGAACGACAGCAAGGACAAAGCCCTGGCGCAAGCGCTCCAGCCGATCTTCCCGCCCGAGCTGGACACCGGGCACCTGATGGTCGGGAAAAATCGTCCGAAGACTGAATATTTCTGCGGGCAGGATTACGAGAAGATGGACTTCCCATTCACGACATGGGTGGACCGGGAAACCTTTGTTGGTTCACTGTCAACCGCTTCATATGCGCCGGATGAGGGCAGCGAAAGGTATACGGCGTTTATCGAAAAAGCCCATCAGGTCTTCGACCGTTTTAGCCAGGGCGGGGGGATCGAGATGCACGGCGCTACAGAGCTGTATATCGGACGGATTTCCTGTGCCTAACCTCGAATCAGGCAAAAGCATCTTGCATCCGGCTGGGGGTTTTTGAACTTGAGCGAATATTCAAGTCAAAAACATTTTTCCGCGACGAAGTTGCAACGCTGGGAAGCCAAAACATTCCAATTGAAAAACGAGGGGAAGCATGCAGATTTTCAAACGCGAGCACATCCGATTCCATTGTGCCGGCCAGGACTGGCCTGAATTTTTGGGTCAGGTGCGCCTGGGAGAAAGCTTCGTGATCGAGACGGAGCAGTTCAACAACGCCAACGGACCGATCGCCGTGGTAGGTATTCAGGCTGGAGAGGCGATCGCCGTCCATATCGAGGCGATTGAGATCCTGCCGCCATTCACCGCACCCAACGGGGGCCCGTTTTTCGAAGGCATGGGCGAACCCCAACCTTTGGATTTTGAAAACGGGTTTTTCATCTTTCCGCAACATTTCCGTCTGAAGGCAGTGCCTTCGATCGGAAACCTGGCGGTGCTGCCTGAGCCGACCGAACGCATGAAAGCGATGGCAAGGACCGACCCCTTGCAGCGCGGCTGGAGACGCCTGGTCAACGACCCGCGCGGGCGGCATGGCCACCAGGACAACTGCGCCCTCGGGGTGGGCGCGACCATCCATCTCAAGGCACAGGTGGACGGCGCAGGCCTGTGTGCGGCCGACGTGCACGGATATCTCGGGCAGGGGGAAGTGGCTTTCGCTGGTATTGAGGTCAACGCCCGCCTGCAGCTGCGGGTTGAACGCTCGCAAGGCTGGCTGGTGGACTGGCCGCTGATCGAGACGGAGGACGAGATCATGGTGTGCTGTTCGGACACCAACCTGCTGTCGGGCACGGACGATCAGTCTTACGTTGACGTGGTCCGGGAAGCCTACCGGGCGATGCGAGCGGTTGTGGCGGCGCGCATCGGGGGTTCGCCCGCGGATGCCAACCCAATCGTGGCCACCGCACTCGACATCCGCAACAGCGCTATTTACGGATTAGGCAATTTCATCCAAAAAGAGGGAAAACAAGGCCGGCCCGACCAGGACATCGCCATCACGGCGGTCTTGCCCAAACACGTGTTTCGGAATTGAGATAACCGGGGCCGCATACCCGAGCCCGGTTTGTGGAACCTCTCCAGGTACGGGCAAAGTCCCTCCTCGCACTTCCGTCTGCTCTCCAGAAACCGGGCACTACCAACTTCAGGCTACAAAATAGAAGCTGGACGATTGAATAGCATCCTGGTTTCGAGCCAGAGCTGGACTTGAAATCTAGATTTCCTCTGGATTTCTTTGCGCCTTGGGGACTTGGCGTCGAAATAGAGATATTCGCCCACCAACTTTGGGACAGTGTCGACGAAACACCAAATTTGACCCGGCGCTTTCGCGACCGTATAATTTGATCAGCGGGTGGGAAATGAACGCCGCCAGACGCGGGTTCCAGGCGGCTCGCAAGAGCGGTGGGTTTTCCGGTCCCGCCTGACTGCAGCTCAAATTCAGCTGTTGGAAATGCTTCAA
>JBFKII010000298.1:0-5301 GCA_041632295.1 Anaerolineales bacterium
AGGGATCTAGATTTCTCCATTCCGGCCCAGCTCCCTCACTTCGTTCGGGACAGGCCGCTGGGCCTCCAGTCGAAATGACAGGTCGATACGTTTATTCCCTTTCGGACTCACCTTTTCTCGCTGTTATCCCGACCGACCGCCTCCCCCCTCTGTCATCCCGACCGACCGCAGGGAGTGGAGGGATCTGGATTTCTCCATTCCGGCCCAGCTCCCTCACTTCGTTCGGGACAGGCCGCTGGGCCTCCAGTCGAAATGACAGAATCAGGTCAGGTTTTCACCTTGCATTTTCCCGTTCTGTCTTCACTACCCTTCGGCGAGTTCGCCCTGGAAGTACCTGGACGTAGAAAAAGGGCCCTGGCCGGGCGCGCTTGGGTCCGATGGATTATCGTTCGTGTTTATCCCCAAAGCCGGCTTTAGAGAACCTCCACCACCCCGCGGTTGCCGTCCACCCGCACCCGCTGGCCGGTCTGGAGGGCGCCGGTCGCGCCGCGCACGCCGACGATCGCCGGGATGCCGTATTCCCGGGCGACGACCGCGCCGTGGGTCAACGGCCCGCCGACTTCCAGGACCAGACCGCCGGCGTTGATGAAGAGCGGCGTCCAGCCGGGGTCGGTGAACTCGGCCACCAGGATCTCCCCGGGTGCGAGCTGCTCGCGCTGAGGGTCTCGAATGACATGCGCCACCCCCTCCACCACCCCCATCGAGACCGGGTTGCCCAGCAGCGCCCCCGGCGGCGCATCCTCCACCCGGTAGCGGACCGCGGGGCTTTCCCCGTCGCTGGTGACGATCAGCGGCGGAGTCAGTTGTTGCCAGCGGTCCAGGTCCGCGCGCCGCTGTGCGACCAGGCCCTCCCAGTCCTGATCGCCGCCCTCCCAGATGGCGGGCAGCTCGTCCCAGGTCAGGAACCACAGGTCATCAGCCTGCTGCAGCTTCCCCTCAGCGACCAGCTGACCGGCCATCTCCCGGAGCGCATTCTTGACCACACCCAGGATGCGCACGGCCAGCAGTTTGTGATGCTCGCGCATCCCGCCGACCTCCGTCATCGTGTGGTACAGCCGGCTGAACAAACGGGCGCGGGCCCACCCAAGCGGGCCGCGGCCGGCTTTTGCCAGCAGCGCTTCGAATGCCGCCTGCCTGCCCCGGATGAAGGCCTCCTGGCGGACGCGGTGGGCGCCGGCCTGGTTCTGGACGGCCCCGGCGATGACCTGGAGCAGGGGCAGAGGGTCTTCGTGCCAGCGGGGCATCAGGATGTCGATCTCAGCCGGGCCGCGCATTCCGTAGCGCGCCATGAACGCCTCCCAGGCTGCAATGAACGGGCCGCTGCCGGGGATCTGGGCGGCTTGCTGGAGCCAGGTCTGGCCGTCCGCACCCAGGTCGCTGCAGGCGGCAGCCAACTGTGGCGTCTCGCGCGCCAGGTCGGCCATATCCCCGATGGCCAGGTTCATCTCGTTGACCACGTTGCCGGGAATACCCAGGGTGAGCGCTTCGCACTGCTCCACTGAGAGCCAGCGCCGGGCCAGGCGGGGCAGCAGCCGGGTGGCAGCGATGCCGGCGGCGGCCTCCGGCACCCAGTTCAAGAAAAACGGGAACACCTGCGGCAGGGTTTCTCGCACGGCCTGCAGGCGTGCTGGGCGGGGAGACTCGGCCGCCAGGCGACAGGAGGTTTCCTCTACGAAATCATCCATCAGGGCGTTGGTGCGCGCCCGGAAACCGCTCAGGTTCCGCCACCAGAGCGAGCCCAAAACGCGCCGAAAGAGCCCGGACACCCATCTCAGCGAACCGAACGACGGGCGCAGGCCGTGCGGCCGGCGGAACTCCGGGCGACGGATCACCTGCCGGGCGGCTTCCGGCGCCAGGGCGTCGAGCTGCGAGAGCAGGCCGAGTATCCCACGGCGCAGCACGGGATGCCGCAGTGGGATGGTGATGTCGGCGAACAGCCGCCCGGCGCTGGCGCGCACAACGGTGTTGCCGGCGCCCCCCTCCTGACGCCCGATGGGCATCAGCAGCTGGACGCTCGACAGGCTGAGCGGGGCCATGGCGCGGGTCATGCTCTGCTGGTGCCCCAGACTGAAATAGACGTGCAGACTGCCATCAGGCGACGGCAGCCCTTCGATCGGGTATAGGGAGGTGATCGGGCGGGACTGCAGGATGTAAATTCCCTGGTTTGTTGGAGTACTGGGTGAAGGAGATTGCTGCGCTTTGCTTGGGATGACACTCTCTGGATTGACAATCGCCCATTCGATGTCCTGCGGCGAGCCGTAATGGGTCTCGATGCGGGTGCCGAGTTCGGCCAGGGCCAGGACCTGGGATTCGGTCAGCGCGGCCTGTTTCCGCTGCGCTTCTTCGAGGGCCTCCTGGCGGGTGCCGCCGCCCTCCTGGGCGAGGATACCGGTGACTTTGTCGGCGATGCGGCGCTCGATGACGGCGCCCGTGCGCTTGTCCACCCGGTAGGTGTCGGGCGTCACCAGCCCGCCGACCAGCGCTTCTCCTAAGCCGAAGCTGGCGTCGATCGCCAGGGTGTGCCGGTGGCCGGTCAGCGGGTCGGCGGTGAAGAGGATTCCGGATGTCTCAGCGGGGACCATACGCTGGACGATGACCGAAAGCTGCACTTCGCGGTGGGGGAAGCCGTTTTTGGCGCGGTACAGGATCGCCCGGTCGGTGAACAGCGACACCCAGCAGCGCCGGACGGCATCGAGCAGGCTTTCCGCCCCGCGGACGTTGAGGAAAGTGTCCTGCTGGCCGGCGAAGGAGGCCTGGGGAAGGTCCTCGGCGGTGGCGCTGGAGCGCACGGCATAGGCGTGCTCCCGGCCTGCCTCCTGCCAGGCCTCCCGCACGGCTGCGGCGACCGCCGGCGGCACGGGGACTGCCAGCAGGGTGCTGCGGATGCGGGCACCGGCCTGGCGCAGGGCTTCGATCTCGCCGCTGCCGGGGGTTTCTAACATGGCGTACAGCGCTTCCGGGTCGGGGCAGGCGTCCATGAACGACTGGAACGCGGTGGTGGTCAGGCAAAAGCCCGGCGGCACGGGGAAGCCGGCGTGGGCCAGCTCGCCCAGATTGGCACCCTTGCCGCCTACTTTGGGCAGGTCGGCGGCACGGATCCCGGTGAACGGCAGGATGAGGGGGGTGTCGTGTGTCACCGCAGCCCTGAAATGCCCCGGGCCAGGAAGATCAGCCCGAAAACCAGCGGCACCCAGATGCCGATGGCGCGGCGCCGGGCCTCGATGGTGCGTTTGATCCAGTTCAGCGCTTCACTGGCGCGTCGTGGGATCAAGAGGTAGATGCCTACGGGAACGATCACCGACAGGCAGAAGACCAGTGTGACCATCAGTGCGCCGGCCAGTTTCTCGGCCAGGGCCAATGTACTCAGGTGGATTACGGAAATGGCGGAGAGGAAAATCGCCAGGTTTTTGAAATTAATCACCGAAATCAGGGCGCCGAAGGCGAAGGTCTTCCAGGGCGTGGCCCGGTCGACGATCGCGAACAGGCGCGGGCTGGTCTCACCGTCCGACTCGCTGGGAGGTCTGCGCCAGTTGCGCTGCGTGATGTAAAGGAGGATCAGCCCCAGGGCGGTGAACAGGACCGGCGCCAGGATCCCGTCCCCATCTGCAACCGGGCCGGCAGCCCGGTATCCGAGCAGCACGATGGAGGCGCCGATCAGGGTGTAGGCGCTGGTGTAGCCCAGCATGTAGCCCAGGCCGTTCTGCCAGCCGCGCTCGGAGATCAGCAAAAGGATCACCAGGGTGATCGACCCGACGGAGAGGATCCCCCCGGAAGCCAGGACCAGCGCCTGCAGCACCACCGCCAGCATACGGCCATGATAGCACTCCCTTTATTGTAAGTCAATACTTACATATGATACAATGGATGCGCTTCCGGAGCGGAGGGGCAATGCCCAAAATCATTGCAGATGAACACATCTTTCAGGCTGTCATGCAGGTCGTAGCGGCGTACGGCTATGCCGGCGCTTCGACCCGCCAGATGGCGGAGGCTGCCGGAGTCAGCGAAGTGACCCTGTTCCGCAAGTACGGCAGCAAGGCGGAGCTGGTGCGGCGCGCCATCCACGCCCTGATCGATGCCAGCGATTTCGAGTCCGTCACCCGCTATAGCGGCGATCTGCGGGCCGACCTTATGCGGGTACTTGAAGCCTACCGCGATACCGTCGTGCTGCACGGCGGCTTTTTTTTAGCCCTGTTCGCTGAATTAAAACGGACACCCGAACTGGCGGAGGCGGTTGTCCGGCCGCTGGCGCTGTTCCGGTCGATCGGGGAACTGCTGGAGCGCTACCAACGCGAGGGGGTGCTGAGGCGCGAGGACCCGCTGCACGCAGTCGCCTCCCTGCTGGGCCCTTTGGTCTATCTTTCTTTCATGGGCAGTTCCGCCCCCGGCCTGTCCCTGGCGCCGGTGGAGATGGAAGCGCACATCGACCTGTTTTTGGAAGGCCGCCAGGTGTCCGAAGGGCGCGCTGGCGCCGCTTGATCAAGCGCGCAGCACGGACAACGGTATCGCCGCGCATGCCGATCATGCGGAAATTCAAGAATTGTTCCTTTACCGGTAATATCAAGTTTTTCTACCGACGAGGAACCAGGTCTCCATTTCGCCCTTTCCTTTTACGTCCAATTTGCCCCGCTTCTCACAAACAAATTCGCTTTGAATAATGGCCTTCGTTTGGGCGGTGATCTGGATCTTTCCTGCCACACCGTGGGACTCCATCCTGCTGGCCGTATTGACCGTATCCCCCCAGACATCGTAATGGAATTTCTTTTTGCCGATCACCCCTGCGATCAGGGGACCCGAATTGATTCCGATGCGGAACGTTATCGAATTGCCATTTTGGGTGGGGAGATTATTCGAAAATTCAAGCATATCCAGCGCCATGTGCCCCAATGCCTGCGCGTGGTCCGACCTGGGGGACGGCACACCCGAAGCCACCATGTAGTTGTCACCGATGGTGCGGATTTTTTCCACACCGTATTTCTCCGCCAGGGTATCAAAATGGGAATAAATCGTGTTGAGCAGTTCGATCATTTCCGCCGGGGTCATCTGGACGGACATCGGCGTAAACCCGACCAGATCGGCGAAAAGGATGCTGGCCGAGGCGTAATGATCGGCGATCGTACCTTCCTCTTCCTTAAGGATTTCTGCAATTTTCTGGGGGAGAATGTTCAGCAGCAGGGTTTCCGAGCGCTGGCGTTCGGCGGCCAGTAAATTTAAAGCCGTGTTCTTGGCCCGCTTGTAATAGTTGATGGTCAAAAAGATGACCGTTGAATTTCCAATGATTGTGTAGGTGTTGTCGAAGATTAC
>JBFKII010000299.1:0-5282 GCA_041632295.1 Anaerolineales bacterium
AACCGGCCCCGAGCTGCAGACAGACGCCGCCGATCCCGCCGATTCTACCAATGTCGACTCCCCAGAATCCCAGGACGGAACGACCATAAACAACGGGTTCTACTGCCGCACCCCGGCAAGCACCCATCCGGTCGTCAAGGCGATCGCCGACTTATATGAAAACGGCGATTATCAAAAGGTGCTGGATTTATTCTGCGGCACGAGTAATCCGGAGAGCGGGCAGCAAGAGGATACCGGGCGTTACGGCCTGGGGGTCATCATGTTGGCCTATCAGACCAGCCTTGAGTTGGGTGACGGGACCACGGCTCAGGATCTCCTGGACTGCAAGTCCCAGCTAGGAGGCTGGGGGCAGGTCTGGAAATCGCTGGGCTTCAAGGGGCGCTCCGGGAACGGTACGGGGGTCTCGGATGGGACTTGCACGGCCTCGGAACTGGCCCCCGAAGGGCAGCCTGGCACTTCAGTTGAGTCCGATCAACCAGGTAATGGGAATGGCAATGGGAACGCCTTCGGCAAAAATAAGGCCAACAAACCCGATAAATCCGGTTCAACCGGCAAGCCCGATCACGCCGGTCCGAACAAATAGCTTCTGAAAGCACCGGATTTCCCGGAGCGCAGTTCCGGGCCTGAAAATACAATGAACCCCGCAGGTTTTCCTGTGGGGTTCTTCATTTTCCCAAATCGTTCCTATATAATGGAACTGGCATCAGGCAGACGCGCCACTACCAGAAGCTCCAGCCCGGAAAATTGGGCCGGAAATAGAACACAGGAGCACAGATCATGGAATTGGCCCCTGAATTTGTTTTGCGGATCATCCTGGCGGGGGTGCTGGGTGCGATCGTCGGGCTGGAGCGGGCCCGTTCCGGCCAGTCAGCAGGCATCCGCACCAACGTCATGATCTCCATCTCTTCCTGCCTTTTTACCTGGTTGGGGATCGAGGTCTTTTCCGCTTTCGGCAGCGGCATTCAGGACCCGGCACGCATCGCGGCGATGGTTGTTTCCGGGGTCGGCTTCCTGGGGGCCGGCACGATGCTGCAGACGAAAAACAAGATCCGCGGGCTGACCACCGCCGCTACCATCTGGCTGGTGGCGGCTGTCGGCATGACGGTCGGCGTGGGGGAATACTGGAGCGCGGTGTTCGTCACTTTTTTCGCCCTGATCGCCTTGATCCTGCTGGCACCTTGGAGTGAGCAGGTCAAGACCTCAGCAGAGCTAAAGTTCAAAGCCCAGAAGGAATACCAGAAACATCTCAAAGAAACCGATAAGGAAAAGCAAAAGCGGCTGGAAGCGATGATGTTGTGGCTCGAGCTCAAAAAAGACGAGCAGGATGAGGATGAAGAGCACGAGGACGTGCTGATCGAAGACTGATCCTCGCAGATCGCATACCAATGGGCTGCGCGATTCCGCCTGGAAATTGGAAATAATAAGTTCAATCTGAGAAAATCGCATTTTATCGGGCAGCGGGGGTAGCTGTTGGTAAGATTGGGGAAATAGATTGCGGGAGATTTCAATGAAATGGTTGAAACGTATCGGGCTCGGGCTGCTGGCCCTGTTCGGCCTTCTTTTCCTGTACCTGGCCGGGGTAAATCTGTATGAAGCCAATTTCGGGGAGACCTCCACCCGGCTGACCAACGTCACCTATCCGGCGCGCGACGGCACAGCGCTCCACGGGTACCTGGCGGAGCCGCCGGGGGACGGACCGCACCCGGCCGTGCTGCTGATCCACGAATGGTGGGGCCTGAACGAAGGCATCACGATGCTGGCCGACGCCCTGGCGGCCCAGGGTTACCTGGTGCTGGCTGCCGATGCCTACCGAGGCGAGGTCACCGACCAGATAGCGCGTGCCTTTGTGCTGCGATCCTGGACCCCTCGTGACCAAATTTTTTCAGACCTGGATGTTGCTCTAGACTACCTGTACAGCCTGGAACAAGTGGATGACACCCGCGTTGCCTCGATGGGCTTCTGCTTTGGCGGCGAACACTCGCTGCAACTCGGGCTGCGAGAATCGGAGCGCCTGGCGCTGACGATCATGTATTACGGAGCAGTGGTCACCAACCCCGACCTGCTGCGGCCGCTGACCCAGGATACGGCGGTCCTGGGGATCTTCGCAGAAGAGGATCAGACCATCTTCCCCGAGGACGTGCTCGAATTTGAAGCCGCCCTCAACAGCCTGGACGTCCCGAATGAGATCACGATCTACGAAGGTGTGGGGCATGCCTTCCTGAACGAAGAGAATTACGACCAGCCTGGCACCGCCATGGATGCCTGGCAGCAGACCCTGGCTTTCCTGGAACGGGAATTCAGGGAATAAGCGCCTGGGTATGGCGGAATTTTTCAACCACAACTCCCTGCTGCTGATTCTGTCGGCAGCCTGGGTGATCTTCACCGGCTATCTGCTGCGCAGCGATGGGCCCGGGAAGCGCCTGCCCACCCTGGTGGTCGTCACACTCGCCCTGGCTGCTCTGTATTACGCCCTCAGCCCGCGCGACACCAGCGGCGAATTACCCACCCAGATAGAGGATCAAATCGGCCAGGGCACCCCGGTGCTGCTCGAGTTCAAGTCCCCGAACTGACTGGGCTGCGTGCTCGCCGAGCCTATCGTGGATGGGCTGAGAAACGAACTGGGCGAACAGCTTTCGATCCTGACCGTCAACATCTCCAGCCAGGCCGGAGAAGTGCTGAGCAGGCAGTATGGCAGCCGCATCACCCCGACATTCATTTTTCTGGACGAAACAGGGAACGAAGTCTGGCGCAGCGTCGGGAGGCTGGACGCACAGCAAGTGCGGGACAGCCTGCCAACGCGCTGAGGTCCGTACAGGAAACTGGCCGGATTTGAATCAGGACCCCTGCCGGCGGGACATACTCCCTAACAGGTCAATTACAGCGCTTCGACGGCTTCCAAAAAGCGTTCGATTTCCGCCAGGGTGTTGTAATGGGCGCCCCCCACCCGCACCATGCCCCCGCTCTCCTCCAGCCCCAGCCGTTCGGTCACCGCGAGCGCATAATAGTTGCCGCTCCAGACGAAAATCCCAGCCTCTCCAAGCCGCTTGGCGATCCCGGCTGGATGCAGGCCTTCCTTGGTGAAGGCGACGGTTGGCACGCGTGATTCGAAGCGCTCCGGATCGGTGATCCCATACACCCGCACGCCGGGAATCGTCCCCAGGCCGGTGATCAGACGCTTGCTGATGGTCCGCTCATAAGCCTGGATGCTGTCCAACGCGCCGGCCAGCTTTTCCCGACGGTTGCGGACACCACCCCCTTCTGAGAACTGTTCACCGACCCACGCCAGGTATTCCACAGCTCCCAGCACGCCGGCGATCCCCTCGAAGTTGCCGGTGCCCGTTTCCCATTTCCCGGGCGGTCGGTCGGAGGCGGGCCGGACTTTGTACGCCTGCAGACCGTCCAGCATTTCGTAGCGGCCGTACAGCACGCCCACGTGGGGCCCGTAAAACTTGTAAGCCGAAGCGACCAGGAAATCGCAGCCGAGTTCTTGCACGTCGATCAGACCGTGCGGTGCGTACTGCACCGCGTCGATAAAGGTCAGCGCGCCGGCCTGGCGGGCCATTTCGCAGATCGTTTTGACCGGGTTGATCGTCCCCAGCGCGTTGGAGGCGTAACCCACCGCCACAATGCGCGGTTTTTTGTCGAGAGCGGCCTCCAGGCTCTCCATTTTCAAGGTGCCGTTTTCGACATCGAAATCGACCCAATCCAGCTCCACCCCCCGGTCCTGCGCCACCTGCATCCAGGGTGCGATATTGGCATCGTGGTCCAGGCGGGTGACGACGATGCGGTCCCCAGGCTGGATATTCCGGGCGAGCGCCCTGGAAAAGTGGAACGTCAGGGTGGTCATGTTGGCGCCGAACACGATCTCTTCGGGCCGGTCGGCGTGATAGAGATCGGCGCACGCCTCCCGGGCCTGGCGGATCACGGCGTCGGAGGCCTTGCTGGTTTCAAAAGCGCCGCCCTGGTTGGCGTTGCTTTCCACCAGGTAGCGGTTCATGCGGTCAAGCACCGGCTGGGCGACCTGCGTGCCCGCAGGGTTGTCGAGGAAAATGGTCGGGCGCTGCAGCGCCGGGAACCGGGAGCGAATGGTGGGGATGTCGAGTGGCATGGACAGGATCACCTTGTCATCGTCGGATGGATTGGCCAGCAGCCGGGTTTATAATACCCCAGCTTCCGGGATAGCCGGCACCACGAAAAAACGAAGCCCATGGATCCGAACCCCCCACTGAAAAATATCCGCATACTGGACCTTTCGCGCCTGCTGCCCGGCCCGTACGCCACCCAGCTGCTGGCCGATCTGGGCGCCGAGGTGATCAAGGTGGAGACCCCACTGTTGGGCGACTACGCCCGCGAGGCGCCGCCGGAGTTCGGCGGAAGTGCCATGTTCAGCATGATCAACCGCGGCAAGAAGTCGATCGCCCTGAACTACCGCAACAAGCGCGGGCGGGAGGTCTTCCTGCGGCTGGCGGAGCGCTGTGACGTGATCGTCGAGACCTTCAAACCCGGATCGGTCGAGCGTTGGGGGATCGCTTACCAACAGGTCCGGGAGCGCAACCCGGGAGTTGTGTACTGCTCGATCTCCGGCTACGGCCAGAGCGGGCCGCTGCGCGACCGGGTTGGGCACGATATCAACTATATCGCCCTCTCAGGTTTGCTCGGGTTGACCGGGGAGGCGGGAGGCCCGCCGGTTCCCCCTGCCGTCCAGGTAGCGGACCTGGCGGGGGCAACCCAGGCGCTGGTCGCCATCCTGGCCGCCCTTCTGAAGCGCCAGCACAGCGGCGAAGGCCAATATCTGGACATCGCCATGCTTGACGCAGCCGTTCACTGGATGCAGCCGACTGCCGGCGCCCTGGCGCATTCGGGCGTTTCCCCGCAGCGCGGAGCCATGCCGCTGACCGGCGGTTCCCCGTGCAACAACGTTTACGCCACCCGGGACGGCAAATACCTCGCCCTGGGCGCCCTGGAGCCTCCGTTCTGGCGCGAATTCTGCGCCCTGGTCGAAAGGCCGGACCTGATCCCCCATGCCTTCGATCGGGATTACGTGGCTGAAACGGCAGCTATTTTTCGGCGCAGGACACAGGCCGGTTGGTTGGAGGCGTTTGCGAAAAAGGAAGTGCCCCTGGATCCGGTCCTCAGCCTGGAGGAGGCGATCGATCACCCACAGATCGTCCACCGCGGGTTGGCCTCCCCGGAGGAGGTCCGCCTGGGGTCCCTCTTCCCGTATGGGGAGGCGCAGAGGGAGGCCCCGGCGCGCGGGCAGGACACTTTCGAGGTGCTCTCTC
>JBFKII010000300.1:0-5233 GCA_041632295.1 Anaerolineales bacterium
CGCTGGCATGGTTGGGCGTTGCGGAGTGGGGAATTTCCATGCTGGCTGCATTTTTTCTGGTCGTTTCTCCGCCCCTTGCGACGGTCCCGCTGGTCATCAGCTTCCTACTGTTTGCGCCCTGGGTTTGGGGGAGTGCGCTCTGGGTATTGCGCGGGCGGCCGGAACGCTGACAAATCGCCTGCGTAGCGGACCCGGTCACGAAACGACGGAAGAAATGTATGATGGGTATGAAAAAAATGACGAAAAATCCAGGAGGTTATTTATGAAACCGCGGAGGTTCTTTTTCAGTTTTAGCCCACCCAGCCTTGTTACCCCCGCCACAAACGCCCTTTCAGGGAAGCCATTGTATTCCGACCAATCCAGGTAAACAGGCGATACCGGGGATTCAGCAGGATACACCACGGCTTTGCGGACAGATAGCATCCATACATCATCAAAATTGATCAGGCCGGGCAGTCTAAACCCACCAACGATTTAGACCTCCGCGTTTCGCCCGCCCCCTCGATTTGCACAAACCCGGAGGCAGTAAGGATCTCTTCTCGAAACTATGGTATTAGGGAACGGGCGGTGATTCGATTTCCCAAAGGCCGGAATTCTGCAGTTTCCCCCTGGGATCAAGGATGGCTGTTAGGCCGCAGTTTATTCTTTTCGTCCCACTCTTTGACGGAGGCTCGCAGCAAGGCCAGCAGTTCAGGATCCTGGACTTCGTCCAGGCCGTGGTATTTTTGGGCCCCGTCCACGATCATCATGCCCTCTCCCGGCAGCTCCACCATGCGGATATCTCGGCCGGCCAGGGCGGAACGGGCCAATCTGACTTGCAGAATGGAGTCGATCTGCTCAACGATGCTTTTTGGCGGCGGCGGGGGTTCGGAGAGCTTGGGCTTGGGCCGCCGGCTGAACGTCAACCGATCGCGCAGCTCCGGCGCTTTTGGCAGCGTATCGGCGAAAGGCACATCGGCCGCAATTTCCGTGGGTTCGTGATCATGAGGCGGCTCGGAGGGTGGTTCCGGGGCTTCGGGCAGCGCTTGAGTCGCTACCTGGGGAGATTCCTCCCGAGCCTGGGATTGCCCGGCGGTTCCGGGTTTTCCCATCCATTTGTACATCTCGACCAGCACCCGCTTGAGCTTTTCCTGCTGCTCGGCGCTTAAATCCGCGGGCGAACTGGCTGCCTGGCCGAAAACGCGCAGCGCCAGCCGACCGTCCGCCATGCTGCGGCGCACCTGCAGTATTTCGACTTCGTCCGGAGGCAAATTCGGAGACTGTGCGGGCGTCGGGATCGCGTTCCCGACCGGCTGGCCGGCCGGCTGGATCTGCGGTTCGGGCGGAAGAGGTGCGTGGGGCCGGGACACCGGCGCATCCGGAACCTTTTCCATATCGGAAGGCGGCATTTCCCCTTCCACCGCTTCCATCAGCTCTTTTTTCTGTCGCGCGATCCGCTTTTCGTCTGATTTCCCCTCGCCGCGGCGCAGCAAGACGCCGCCGGCAATTAACAGCACGGAAAACACCAGCAGGCCGATCGCTGCAATAGGAAGCATTTGAACCGGAGTCATGGCATCACTTCATTTGTTTTACAACATCCGGGCCGGGTTGGCAAGTCGGACAATAATGCGTACCGCGCTGCCCGACCACGATCCTGGCGACCGTGCCACCGCACCGGAAACACGCCTCCGCCTCCCTTCCGTACACCCGGAACTCGTTTTGAAAGCCTCCACCCCGGTAAACCCAGTCGATGCTGGCGCCGTTGTTCTCGATCCCCTCCTTCAAAACAGCCCGGATTTCCACGTGCAGCCTGGCAGCCTCTTTTTCGGAAAGGCTGTCAGAAGTCCGCAGCGGGTGGACCCCGGCCCGGTGCAGGCTTTCATCCGCATAAATGTTCCCCACCCCGGCCAGGAACGACTGGTCCAATAGCAGCGGTTTGATCTGCCGCCGCTTGCTTTGAAGGGCTTTGTAAAACCGCGCCGCGGTGAAAGATTCATCGAAAGGTTCGGGACCAAGTTTCGAAAACAGCGCATCCGTATCCGCCAGCAGCCAGATGCGGCCGAACTTGCGGGTGTCGTTGAACACCAGGTCCTGGTCGCCGGTCAGATGCAGGACTACACGGTCATGCTTCTCCAGTTCGCGGCCGGAGGGCCGCATGGCCAGGTCGCCGCTCATACGCAGATGCACGACCAGGGTATCGCGGTCCAGCCGAATGACGATGTATTTCCCGCGCCGCCCAACGTCTTCCACTTGCTGTCCCTTGATGCGGCCGGCAAAGCCGCGGCGGGGAGCGGCGATGGTCGGCGTCCAGGCGACAACGGCCCCCTCAATGCGGCGGCCAAGGATCGACAGCGGGCTGCTTTCTTCTGCGCGAAAAGGGTTCTCCCCACGCAGGTTCCTGGCCACTGTTTCGACTTCCGGCAATTCAGGCATTGCGATTCCTCAAGCACCTGGGCGCCGGGCAGCCCATTCGCTTTCCAGGATGCTCATCAGGTGAATATCTATGTACCGTCCCTCCGCAAACTCTGCTTCCCGCAAGGTGCCTTCGTGGCGAAAACCGGCCTTTTCGTACACACGCCGCGCCGAAGGGTTGGTCTCGAAGACACGCAGCAAAATGCGGTGCAGGTTGAGGGTGTCAAACCCATGCTGCAGCATCAATAAGGTCGCTTCGGTCCCGTATCCCTGGTTCCAGACGCTTTTATCGCCAATCAGCAGCCCGAATTCAGCACTGCGGTTGCGCCGGTCGAAATCAAAAAACGAGGTGCTTCCAATCAGGCGCCAGCCATCTCCCTCCGGGATGTCGATCGAAAAAGGCCGCTCTTCGACCGGGCGCTGCAGCATCGATTCATACCAGGAAGTTTCTTCGTACTGGGACAACGGCAAGAACATTGAGATTCCCCGTCGTACTTGCGGTTCGTTGAGCCAGGCGACAAAAAGGGGCAGGTCTTCGGAATCCAGCCTGCGGAAGCGGATGCGCTCACCATGGATCAAATCGGGCTCATCCTGTCTCCCCCTGCACCAGCAAGGCGACCCCCTCCTGCGGAGAGCGCCGGCGCGCCACCACGTCCTCCAGGACCTGATCGAAAAAGCCGTTGACGATCCCTTCCCGCCAGCGAGATTCGAGCGTCGCGCGCACGCCCTGGCGGAGCTCGGTCTCCAGCCGGGCGCGGTCGCGCCGCAGCTTATCCCCGCTCGTCTCGAGGTATTTCCGATGATCGGCGATGGCCTGGACCAGTTCCGGGACGCCCGTCCCTTCGGTCGAGACCGTCCGGCAAATCGGAGGGACCCAGATTGGCCCCTGCTGTTCCACTGCAGGTTCATCCGGTGCGGTGATCCTCGTCCCGTGATGGCGGAACACGCGCCGGACCGGGTGCGCCAACCCGAGCATATTGCGCAGGGCCCGCTCGGTGCTTTCGACCCCCGGTCGGTCGGCTTTGTTGACTACCAGCACATCCGCGATCTCCAGGATGCCGGCCTTGATGGCCTGGATGTCATCGCCCAATCCGGGGGCCTCCACCACCACAGTGGTATCGGCAAGCCGGGCGATGTCCACTTCCGCCTGGCCCGCGCCAACAGTCTCCACCATGATGATCTCGTAGCCGGCCGCGTCGAACACCTGGACCAGGCCGGCGGTTGTGCGGGCCAACCCCCCCAAAGACCCCCGACTGGCCATCGACCGGACGAAAACGCCCGGGTCCCCGCTGAGCTCCACCATGCGGATCCGGTCCCCAAGGACCGCGCCGCCGGTAAACGGGCTGGACGGGTCGACGGCCACGATCGCCACCGAAGGCTGCTCCCCCTCTGGCAGGCCGCGGTAGTGGCGGGCCAGCCGGTTGACCAGGGAGGATTTCCCCGTACCCGGCGCGCCTGTAACCCCGATCAGATGGCCCCGCCCGGTGTGGGCAAACAACTCGCTGAGCGCCCTGCGCCCGTCAGGGGTGTCGTTTTCGACCGCCGTCAAGAGGCGGGAAAGGGCCAGCCGGTCGCCGGCCAGGACGGGCTGGATATCGATCATTCCGGCGTTTTTGCCCCGCGGGCTAGGGACTGGATATCCTGGACGATTCGATCGGTGTTCGACCCCGGCCCGTACACACCTGCCACACCCATCTCCTGCAATGCGGGAATGTCCTCATCCGGGATAATGCCGCCCAGGAATATTTTCACGTTTTCCTGGCCATTGGCCTGCAAAAGCTCCAGAATCCGCGGTACCAAAGCCATGTGCGCACCGGAAAGGATCGATAGCCCGACCGCATCGACGTCCTCCTGCAGGGCGGCCTCGGCGATCATCTCAGGCGTCTGGCGCAGGCCGGTGTAGATCACTTCCATCCCCGCATCCCGCAGGGCGCGCGCCACAACTTTGGCGCCGCGATCATGGCCGTCCAGGCCGGGCTTGGCGACCAAAACGCGAATTTTCCTTTCCGACATAATGCCTCCGGGGAAAACAAAGATAGGGATTCTTGGCCTGTGGCGCGATTATACCGCGCAGCAGCATGCGGGCCGGTCAGGACTGTCCCGCCTCCGCATCTGGGATGACCTTGGAGCCGTACCGATCGGCGTACACCTGGGTAAACTCCGCACCGAAGAGCCAGATCTGGGCGGAATAGTAAACCCACAGCAGCAGGACCACCAGGGAACCAGCCGCCCCATAAGCCGAACCGATATCCGCCCGCCGGAAATAAAAGCTCAACAGGTACTGGCCGAAAATAAAAAATACGGATGTCAGGGCAGCCCCGATCCAGACGTCCTGCCAGGCCACCCGGGCATCCGGCAAGAATTTATACAAACCGGCAAAAATGGTCGCGGTCAGCAAGAAACTGACCGTGACCCCCAGGATGCGGGCAGCGGGGAACCAGGCGGGTAGTGCGTTGAGCACCTCCCCACGCAGCGAACTCAGAAGAGAGTTCGCCACCAAAGTGATCATCAGCAAGGCGCCGATCCCGATCACGGCAGCGATGGCCAGCAAGCGGCTCCGGACCCGGAACCAGAACCCGCCCGCATCTGGCGCTTCCACGCCCCAGATGCGGTTGAGGATAGCCTTCAGCTGAACGAACACGCCTGAAGCAGTGAAAAGCAGCAGAGCAGCACCAATAGCGGAAGGCAGCACCCCGGAAACGCTGCCGGCGGTGTTTTCGGCGACCATGCGAACCACATCGGCGCCTTCGTCGCCAGCCAGCCTTCCCGCCTGGGCGGACAGATAATCGACAGCGTTGGGCCGCTCGAAAATCAGGCCGGTGATTGCGATCGAAACAAGGAG
>JBFKII010000301.1:0-5231 GCA_041632295.1 Anaerolineales bacterium
CAACAACGCTGACGGCAATTTCTCCGGCACCTACGGGGCCTGCTGTTCGCCGATCCCGGCTGTCAGCCTGAGCCTGGCCGACGGCAGCGACTTGGCCGCCAACTGGGTCGGCGCCGAGACCACGATCTCCATCCACCAGGCCGGCGACAGCGGCTATTCTGAACTCAGCGGCACCTCCATGGCCACGCCGCATGCCTCCGGCGTGGCGGCCGTGCTTTGGAGCGCCTGCCCGGCCCTGACCAACGACCAGGTCCGTTCCCACCTGGGGGCCACCACGATCGAAACGGGCTCCGATCTGTTGCCGGGGCGCGATATCTTCTACGGCTACGGCATCCCGCAGCTCGGTGATGCGGTAGCCGCCCTGTCCGACGGCCAGGACGACTACGATCCGTCCAACCCCAATGGGGATGGGCAGAACCCGGCCAACGTCGAATGCCCATCCACACCGGCCCCTGAAGGCGGCAAGGCCAAGGGCAGCGGCTGGCTGGCCGCCCTGGACGGCGGGAAGATCAACTACGGTTTTGACCCCGAGTACGGCGAAAATGGAAACACCGGCGGCCTGCGGCTGAACGACCGGAACGGCGGGGCGCGCATCGACCTGACCGTGGTCACGACCATCCGCGACGGCGCAGCGACCTGTGCGGAGGTCACTCCGGGAGCGGCGGTGCTGGAGTTCGCCGGTGACGGCACCTTCAACGGGGCGCCGGCCAGCTTCCGGGTCTGCGCGGCGGACAACGGCACGCCCGGAAAGGACAACGACATGTTCTTCCTGGAATGCACTGCCGGCTGCGCCTACAGCACCGCGGACCGGGTGCCGGATCACCGGATTGACGGCGGAAACATCCGGGTGGCGCTTCCAGACGGGTCCCCGTCTGGATCGGGTGCGGGTTCCGGCGATGGCAGTGCCTCCGTCCTGATCCTGGACCCGCTGCTGGCCGAAAGCGGCCCCGCCGGGCAGTTCATGGCGCTGACCGTGGTGGCCTATGATGCCGACCAGGCCCGGCTGGCGAACACAGCAGTCACCCTGACACGGGTCGCTGCGGACGGCTCGACGACCACGTATTCGGCCCTCACCGACCTGGCCGGGATCGCCGTCTTCAACGCTATCAACCTGGCCCAGCCCGTCGAATACATCGCAACCTCGGGCGGGCTGCAGTCCAACGCCATCCTCATCGAGCCGGTCCTGCCGTAGCGGTTTTCAGGCAGCGCCGGATCCTTCTCCTGGGGCGGGTTGTGCACTGCACTTCCCGCCCTTTTTTTGTTGGGCCTGGCAGTGTTTTCGACTGAAGGCGTTGCGAAGCGGCGCCTTTATGGAGAAATCACAAAACTGAAAACCGGGCGTAGGAAAAGATGAACCTTTTTGCCACAGTCTTCGTCTTTCTCTGGATATAAAATTCTCAAAGTTGAGGTTCAGCCATGCTAACATTGAACAAGCGCCTGGTGAATACAATTTTCTTTTTCCTCTGCATCCTTTTTCTGCTGCCGGCCTGCCGGGCGGCCCCCACGGCGCTGTCCGATGAGAGTCTCGACTCTATCGGGGGGCAGCTGGCCACCTGGGCCGACAGCCAGTGCACCACAATCTGGATTGAGGGCGCACCTGTCAACCTCGAAGACGGCAATGCCGGGGGCTGCAGCCGGGTGTGGTGGCAGCATCCCGAGGGGATTGCATTTGTGGAGCGTGGTGATGAGATGCCGGATGCGATCCGGCCCGGTGCCCAGCGATGGCACGAGCAAAACCAGGCGGTGCGCGCGCACCTGGCCCGTTTGCTGGAGGGTTCAGACTGTGATATCGAGGCGCTGGCCCGGTCGATCGAGCTTCTCAGCCGGGAGACACCCGCTCAGGAAGTCGCCGCTGCGCTGTCCTGCCTGGGCGAAGTTGACTTTCGCCCGGTGGAGCATGGGATTGAATAACTCCCTGCAGGCTACGTTCCGTGGGGGATCTTCACAGCCTTCTGCAAACCCGCATGCCGCTTCCCCAGCCGGCCGATACCCAACGCGCTCAGCACACGCAGGGCGGCGATCCACAAAAACGCCGGGATCATGCCCATCCACTCCGCCAGCAGCGGTCCGGACAGCGAGCCCAGCAATACGGCAGCATTGAGCGCCACCATGTACCAGGCCAGGTGGGCCGGGCGGTCGTTCGGGGGGATAGTTTCGAGCAGAAAGTTGCCCAGCGCGCCGCCGGCCAGCGCCCAGGCCGCACCCCCGAAGACGGCCGTGAACGCAAACAGCCAGATCTCCCGGGTCATGGCGGTCAGCAGGGGATAGCCGCTCATCAGGAGCACCCCGATGAAGGTGACCCCGTGGTTGCCGAACTTATCGGTCAGGCGCGCCAGCCGGGTGGAGCCTAGGAAAACAGTGGCGTAAAAAAGGGCATAGCCCAGGCTGATCTCCTGGTCGGAGAGCCCGAGGTGGTCCACCCAATAAATCGGAAAGAGCGGGATGGCCAGGTACTGTGCCAGGTGGAAAACGAACAGGACAAAAAGGACGGTGCCATAAGGGCTGCGCAGGACGCTGAAGCGCGGTGCGCGCAGGTGGGTCAAACGCGTCAGGTAGCGCAGTGCGATCCCGCTGCGCAGCCCATCCCCTGGCGGGCGATGGAAGCCCGGCTGGGCCATATCCCCCAGCGGGCGCCCATTGCCGGAGGGGCCGCGGGCAGGCATCCGGATGCGGAACAGGTGGTAGCTGCTCATCAGACCCCCGATTACACCGAGCAGGAACACAAGCTGGTAGTTCAGCGGGAACGGCAGCGCTTCCAGAAGGAAACCCGAAATCAGCGAGGTCAGGATATACGTGATTGCCAGCAGGGCGTTTCGCATCCCCACCACGCGGCCGCGCGCTTCGGGGGGTACGGCATCGGCGAACATGGCGTTGAACCCGACCGCCAGGATAGTCCCCGGGATGCTCATGGCCAGGGTCATGGCCAGCAGCAAATTGATCTGGCCGGTGGTGGAAAACAACAGCGGCAGGGGCACCCAAAGCAGGTAGAAGAAACGGAAAATGACCGACGCCCAGAAAACCGTCCGGTCGATCGGGCGGCGCTTGAGCCAGTTGCCGGCGGGAATCGAAAACAGCATGGCGATTATCGCCGGGCCGGCGTTCATCAATCCGATCTGGGCGGCCGAGGCCCCCACCCGCACCATGTAGACCGAAATAAAAGCGACCGCGCTGCCGCTCAGGAGCCCGAACCAGGCGATGTCCAGGTACAGGTGGCGGGTGTTGTGGCGCAGCGTGCGCTCGTCATGGATAGCTAGCGCTTCCATCACGGCACCTGGTAGGCCACGTCCACCACGACCACGTTCTTTTCGTGCAGCAGCGCCCAGCGCAGCCAGGCGGCAGTCTGCATGTGCAGCAAGTTGTGCCAGCTTTTTTCGGGAACGAACTGAGGCACGACGACGGTGATCACTTCTCCGGGAGTGCAATTTCCGGCCGCCTCGTGGATAAATGAGACCAGCGGGTGCATCAGCTCGCGGTACGGCGAATCGATCATCACCAGTGGCACTCCTTCGCCCCAGGCCGCCCACCTGGCGGCCACTTTCTGGGAATCGGCTTCGTCCACCGCCACGTGCACGGCGGTCACCGGGCTGCCCAGCGAACGGGCGTAGCGCAGGGCGGCGAGCGTGCCGCGATGCACGCCGGCGATCGGCAGGATCACCGCTTTGTTGGCCGCCGGAGCCGGGGGCCCGGAGTTCTCCAGCGAAAGGCGTTCCGAAAGCCCTGTGAAATGGCGGTGCACGCTGTACAGAGCGGCCACGCCGGCAGGGATGATGAACAGAACCAGCCAGGCCCCCTCGCGGAACTTGGTGACGGCGAAGATCAGCATGACCACCGCGGTGCAGAACGCGCCGAATCCGTTCAGAAGCATCTTCCAGCGCCAGCCGGAGTCATACGGCGCCTCTTGCGGGCCAAGCCGGCCGATTTTGTGCCAGCGGCGCGCCATGCCCGTCTGAGAGAGGCTGAACGAGAGAAAGACCCCGATGGCATACAGCGGGATCAGCCCAGACACGCTGGCCTGGAAGACGGCGATCAGCAGGGAGGCGGCCAGCGCCAGCACCACGATGCCCCAGGTGAACACCAGGCGGCTGCCGCGGTACATGAACTGGCGCGGCAGGTAGCGGTCGCCCGCCATCAAAGCGGCCAGGCGCGGGAAATCGGCGAAGGCGGTGTTGGCGGCCATCACCAGGATCAACGTGGTAGCGCTGATCGCCATCAGGTACAGCGGGCCGCGCCCGGAGAACACCGTGCGGGCCAGCTGCGAAACTACGGTCTCCGCCTCGCCGGGCAGCGCGCCGATCGAGAGCGCCAGGAACGTGATCCCCAGAAAGAGGGCGCCCAGGATGGCCGCCATCCACGCCAGCGTGACCGCCGCATTGCGGCTGCGCGGCTCCCGGAATGCGGTGATGCCGTTCGAAATCGCTTCCACCCCGGTCAGGGCGGTTGTGCCGCTCGAAAACGCCCGCAGCACCAGGAAGGCGGTCAGCGGCTGAAGTGCGTGGATTTCCATTTCAGGCGGGTTGGCTACGGTCGGCAGATCGCCGGCCAGCAGCCGGACCAGGCCGGTCAGGATGGTCAGGGCCATCATGGCCAGGAAAAAATACGTCGGAACGGCGAAAATGGCGCCCGATTCCCGCACCCCGCGCAGGTTGATCAACATGATCAGCAGCACCATGCCGATCGCCAGGGGAACCCGCAGTGGAATCAATTCCGGGTAAGCCGAGACCAGCTGTGCGACCCCGGCCGAAACCGATACCGCCACGGTCAGGATGTAGTCGGTCAGCAAGGCAGCCCCAGCGGTCTGCGCGGCCAGATTCCCCAGGTTCTCGCGCGAGACGATGTACGCCCCGCCGCCGCCCGGATAAGCGTGGATGGTTTGCTGGTAGGACAGGGTGACGATCGCCAGCAGACCGACGATGGCCAGGGCGATCGGCAGCGTCAGGCCGAAGGCAACCGTCCCGGCCGCAGCCAGGATCAGCAGGATCTCCTGGGTGGCGTAGGCCGTGGAGGACAGGGCGTCGGAGGCGAATACGGCGAGTGCGACGCGCTTGCGGATCGCCTGGTGGGCCGCGTCAGCAGTGGGGAGCGGGCGCCCGATCAGCCAGGCCCGGATCCAGGATGGCGGATGGTACGGGGCCGGCCGGTGGGTGACCGGTGGGATGATTTCTTGAGACATAAACGTGTATTTTACTTACCCGCCTGAGATTGGGAATGGTGGGAAAACAAAAAATTTCATG
>JBFKII010000302.1:0-5211 GCA_041632295.1 Anaerolineales bacterium
GCTTCAGGCATATTATCAGGCCCGCGGCTGGGACCAGGCGACTGGCATGCCGGAAAAAAGAAAACTGGCGGAACTGGGTCTGGCTTGGGTGCTGGTCCGCTGAACCGGATGCCCCTGGTTCGCAACCTGTTCCCTGCCACAAATGTTTGAAAATACGGGTTCCGTGTGGCCAATCTTTTTTGGCCGGCACCCGGCTCAGAAAGCGCGTGGGATTGGATACAATTGATTTGGGCGCCCTTTCGCCCGCCTGACATTACACCATGGGTAAAGAATCGGAGAACCTAAATCCGTCCTCGCGCCTGAAAAATATCCTCCTGAACCTTCTTGTTTTGCTTCTCCTGGCAATCATGGTTCGCACGATTTTGGTTCGATCCGGCGGATCGGACCTGGTCGCCTACAGCAATTTCTCCTGCAGTTGCCGGATCACCCTGCAGGGAAATTGGGTGCAGCAAAACCGGACCGGGGCTTCAATCTTGGAAGATTACGAGGTGTTCCATTTTCGGAGTGCGGCATTCCTGGCCGGCCAATCCATCCGGGTGTACCATCACCGCATCGACCCGCCTACTGCGGCCGGGGTTTCAGAATGGGTGGACCGCCTGCTGGTGGCCATGGCGGCGGAAAATATCGCAACCCTCGAAAGGGCAGCTGTCGGAAAAGGAAATTACCAGGCGGACCGCCTGCAGTACGATATCGGCGGGTGGGAAATGCGGCTGGTGACCTTTTTGCAAGGGGGGGATATTTTCGCAATCGAACTTGGTGCGCGCAATTATTCGGCCGCGCAGGAATCGCTTGAAAACATCCTGGAAAGCTTCGAAGTCATCCGCTGAGCCTCCCTCTTTTTACCCATTTCTGCTGCAAGACAACTGAAAGGTTTTTGCACTAAGTACCGTTTTCTAACTGAAGTACCCTTTGGTTATGCCCGCCATGCTGACGGACGATCAGTTTCGCGCGCTGACCGCGATCTGCGACACTCTGGTACCTTCGCTCGAACCGCCTCCGGAGGCTTCTCCCGAAGAGGCGGAATTCTGGCGACTTTCCGCCTCGGCGCTGGACGTGCCCCGCCAGATCGTCCACTCCCTCGCGGAACAACCGGCGGACAAACGTCAGAAGCTGATCCTGATTCTCAATATGCTCAGTAAGTCCAGCCTGGCGGGGCTCCTGACCGGAAGTTTCCAGCCGTATGACGAGCTGCCGGTGGAGGCCCGCGAACGGATCCTCCAGCGCTGGGCCACATCCTCTTTTCCCGAGCTTCGCCAGGGTTTTCAAGCCTTCAAACGGCTGACCCACGGCCTGGTTTACAGCCTGGTAAATGAAAACGGGAGCAATCCCACCTGGCCCGCCATCCAGTATGACAGCCTGGCTGCGCTGAACGGCGCCTCTCCTGTCATGCTGCAGCCGAAGAACTTCTCCGGCCCGGCGACCCTCGAATGCGATGTCGTGATTATCGGTTCCGGGGCGGGCGGCGGGGTGGTCGCAGGGGAGTTGGCCCGGAGCGGCCTGCAGGTGATCGTTCTCGAGAAAGGGGGCTTCCACCCGCCCTCACACGCACAATCGCGAGAATTCGACAGCTTCCGCGACATGTACGAACAGTCCGGCATGCTGACCACGGAGGACCTGGGGGTGTCTGTGCTGGCGGGCGCCAGCCTGGGCGGCGGAACGACAATCAACTGGTCGGCGTCATTTTCACCACCCCAGTCCTTGCTGGCCGAATGGGAGCAGGACCACGGCCTGGAGGGGCTGACTGGGAGTGAATTCGCCGGGCATATTCGGGCGGTTTGCGACCGTCTGGGCGTAAACACCGACGTGTCCCAGCACAGCCGGCAGACCGATGCCCTGCTGCGCGGCTGCCGTTCCCTGGGCTACGTTCACGACATCATCCCACGCAACGTAACCGGCTGCGCGCAGGACGAATGCGGCTGGTGCGGATTTGGCTGCCCGACCGGCGGGAAAAATAGCGTGCTGAAGACCTACCTGGCCGATGCGGCTGAAGCTGGGGCGGAGATGGTAGTGGGCTGCTTTGTGGAACGGGTGCTGATCGAGAACGGCACAGCGGTCGGCGCCGCGGGCTGGGTGACCGATCCGCAAGGCAACCAGCACCCGCTGACCGTCCGGGCCCGGCTGGTCGTAGTGGCTGCGGGAGCCCTGCATACACCGGCCTTGCTGCTGCGCAGCGGCCTGCAAAATCCGAACATCGGCCAGCACCTGCGGATCCATCCCACGACAGCCGCCCGGGGGGAATACGGGGAAAAGCTGGAGATGTGGCGCGGGCCGATCCTGACCGGGTACTCCAACCACTTCAGCGACCAGGATGGAAGCGGTTATGGGGTCACGATCGAAGTCCCTTCGGCTCACTCCGGCCTGTGGGCCTCGGTCGTTCCCTGGCATTCCGGCCGGCAGCACAAGAAAACAATGTTGCGCACCGCTTACCAGGCAGGATTTATCGTCATCACTCGCGACGTGGGAAGCGGTCAGGTTTTGGTGGACGCCGAGGGCCTGCCGCGCCTGCATTACCGGCTGCATCCGATCGATGCCAAGCACATGCTGGTCGGTCTGGTCGGTGCCCTGCGCATCCATGTCGCAGCCGGAGCGCGGGAAGTGGGAATCGCCCATACCGATGTGCCCGCTTTTGACCTGACGAGTGGCGGAAAGGAGGATTTCGAGGCCTATCTTCGGGAGGTCGAGACGGCCAGCCGTGCGGTTAACCGCCTGGGATTGTTCTCGGCCCACCAGATGGGCAGCGCTCGGATGGGAGAACAGGAGGCGGACTCGGTCGTCCGGCCCGATGGTGAGTGCTGGGAAGCCCGAAACCTGTATATCGCCGATGCCTCGGTGTTCCCGACGGCCTCCGGGGTCAACCCGATGATCACGATCATGGCGCTGGCCCGTCGTACAGCTCACGTGATCAAGGCCCGCCTTTCGTCGTAAAATTCCCCTATGAAGTTTGTGACAGTCAAAGAGATGGTTGCCGTTGAGCAGGCGGCGGACCTGGCAGGCCATTCCTATGCTGCGATGATGGAGCAAGCCGGTCGCGGCCTGGCTGAATTGGTCCAGGCCAGGTTTGGTGAGACCACAACCCTCCTGGCCCTGGTAGGCAAGGGCAACAACGGGGGAGACGCCCTGGTAGCGGCCTCCTTCCTGCAATCCCGGGGCTGGGACTGCACTGCATTGTTGGTCGACCGTGCGCCGGACCTCCTGGTGGAGCGCGCAGAACAAGCCGGGTGCACGATTGCCAACTGGGACTCGATCGACCCACCCGCCTGGGCTTCTCGCCGCCGGGATGCGGGAGTGCTGCTGGACGGTTTGCTGGGCACCGGCATCCACCTGCCGTTGAGGGGACCGGTCCAGGAAGCCCTGACTTTCTGGAAGAGCCAGCTGCCTGTACCGGGTGCCATTGTGGCGGTGGACTGCCCTTCCGGTGTGGATTGCGACAGCGGAGATGCGGCCGCGGAAACGTTGCCTGCTGATCTGACCGTGACCATGGCAGCACCCAAAATAGGCCTTTTCCAATTTCCTGCAGCCGGGCTGGTCGGGGACCTTGAAGTGGTCGGAATCGGCCTCTCATCGGGCCTTCCAGAATGGGGGCGCATCCGCCGCCGGATCCTGGATGCGAGCTGGGTTGGAGGCGCGCTGCCGAGGCGCCCGGCGGATGCGCACAAGGGCACTTTCGGCACGGTTGCGGTCGTTGCCGGGTCTGAAAATTATGTCGGTGCCGCCATGCTGGCCGGGATGGCGGCGTTCCGGAGCGGGGCGGGGCTGGTGATGATGGCCTGTCCGGGGAACGTGTACCGCTTGCTGGCCGGGCATTTTCCTGAGTCCACCTGGCTGCCGCTGCCCGATTCGGGTGGAGCTCTTTCCCCGGTTGGTTCCACGCTGCTGCGGCTGCACCTCGATCGGGCTACGGCGGTGCTGCTGGGGCCTGGTCTGGGATTGGCGGATTCGACCGCCCAATTTGTCAGCGATTTTTTGAAAGAGGCCGATCGCCTCCCGCCTCTGGTTGTCGATGCCGATGGGCTCAAGCTGTTGGCCCGCATTCCGAACTGGCAGGAAAGGCTGCCGCCGGATTCGGTGCTGACCCCCCATCCGGGAGAAATGTCCGTCCTGACCGGCCTGCCGACGTCAGAAATCCAGTCCAGCCGTCTCCAGGTGGCTGAAGAATGGGCTGGCCGCTGGGGGGTGGTGGTGGTCCTCAAGGGGGCGCATACACTGATTTCCGCTCCGGATGGAGAAACAGCAATGGTGCCTATTGCCAGCGCAGCCCTGGCCCGCGCCGGCACCGGCGATGTGCTCGCGGGCCTGGTCGCCGGATTGCGCGGGCAGGGGATGGCGGCCTTTGAAGCGGCTGCCGCCGGAGCCTGGGTCCACGGGCGGGCCGGCCTGCAGGCGTTGGAGAGCGTGGGATCCAGCGCTGCCGTTCTGGCCGGTGATGTGCTGGATTCGATCGGACCTGTTCTGGGAGAACTCGAAGCGGACAGCTGAAAACAGCCCGCTCGGAAAAATGGCACGGGCAGGTAAAATAAAAAGAGGCCGGCGATTGCCGGCCCCTTCTTTCTTAAAACACGAATACCGCCGGCTTCCCGGCATGGCTCAGGCGCTTTCCACCCCATTGGTTTCGGCTACTATCGGTTCTTTCTCCAGCCGGGTTTTGCCGCTTTCAATCGCCTGCATCACACGGCTGCGCTGCTCGTCGAGAAAAGCCTGGCCGCGTTCCTGCAGTTCCGTTGCACGCTGGCGGGTCTGCTGGGCGGTCTCCTCGAAACGCACTCGGGCCTTCTCCGCTGCTTCCTCAGCCTGGTGCCGGATTTCCACCCCGCGTTCTACAGCCTGTTCCTTCATCTCGGTGCCTTTGTCCCGGATCAGGGTGCGTGTATCCTCCCCCGTGCGAGGTGCGTACAAAAGCGCCAGAGTGCCTCCAACCAACCCTCCGAACAGAGCGCCGGTCATAAAAGCCCCGATTTTCTTTCCTTTTACTGACATGTTTGCCTCCTGTATGAAATGTCCTTTTTTTCCATTGCGGTGGTTTTACCGCAAGAATTACCTCAACGCGGATGAAACCGCATTATAGATACGGAAAACACCGCATACGGTTTTTGGACTCATTATTGTAAATGCTGAAGCTTAAAAATTGATGGGAAGCGGGTCGCTGTCCCAAAGATGGTGGGCGAAAATCTCTATTTCAACGCCAAGTCGCCAAGGCCCAAAGAAATCCTATCA
>JBFKII010000303.1:0-5186 GCA_041632295.1 Anaerolineales bacterium
CCACCTTTCAGGCTGTCCAGGAATTTGCAGCCGGCCCAATCGGCGTAAAAACCCTGCCGGACATGTTCATGCTCCGCCTTGGGGACCGCCGGCAGGTTTGGGCTTTTCAAGATAACGGTTTCCGGAGACCCGGCGGGCGCCTGGGCCAGAGGGATTCGCAACACCAACGAGCGGCGTTCCGGTTCGGTCAGAGGCTGTGGCTCCCCCAGCAAAACCTCCCCGCCGAAAGACTCGGCGAGGAGGGTTTTTGCTTCCTTCAACATGCGGTCGTGGGCCTGCATTTTCAAGCCAGCCGGTACAAGCCGCGCTTGCGGTACTGCACGATTTCGGCCGGGTCGCGGGTCTCCACCCCCTGCTCCCACAGGTTTTGAATGAAGCGGCGGCTGACTCCATGGATGCGAAGCTGCACGATGTCATCCGGGGTAAGCGGCTCCAGTTCCAGTTCGATCATGTCTTTTACAAAGCGGGCGGAGACGTTGTGGATGCCGAACTGGACCAGGTCGTCGATCGTGAAGTCCACCAGGCCCATCTCGTGCAGGTCTTTGACCAGGCTGACGCGCACGTTATGGATGCCCAGCTGGACGATTCCGTCGACGTCGATCTTTTCGATGCCCAGCTCCCGCAGTTCCCGGATGTACCCCGCCCTGATCCCGTGGATGCCCAGCTGCACAAGGTCGTCGACCGACAGGCCCTCCAGGCCGAGCTCACGCAGTTCCTCCACGTATTCGGGCCGGATGCCGTGGATGCTCAACTGGATCAACCCCTCCAGATCGAGGTCTTCGAATCCCAGCTCCTTGAAGGTTCGGACAAATTCGGGCTTCACATCGTGGACCCCAAGGCGGACCAGGGAATCGAAGTCGATCTCCGCAAAGCCTTCGGCTTTCATGCGCTGGACAAATGCGGGCTGAATCCCGTGGATGCTCAACTGGGCGATTTCGTCCAGCCCGATATCCTCGAAACCCAGGGCCTGAATCTCCTGGATGTACTCCGGAGAAACGCCGTGGATCCCCAGGTGGACCAGGTCGTCGACGGCCATTTCTTCGAATCCCGCCTCCTGTAGCCGGCGGATGTAATCTGGCGTAATGCCATGGATGCCCATCTGCACGACGCCGTCCACATCAAAATCCACCAGGGAGGCTTCCCGCAAGGCCAGAACGAACTCTGGCCGGATGCCGTGCATGCGCAGCTGGCTGAGATCGTCGGAATTGAGGTCCGCCATGCCGGCAGTGTGCATCGAGCGGATGTATTCCATCGTCACCCCGTGCATGGACAAGTCCATCAGGTCGTGCTCCTCGACATCCATCCCAAATGCCTCGGCCATTTCCAGGACCTCCTCCGGGCTGAAGCGGTGGAAGTGGGATGGATGGTAGCGGACCCGGTCCGGATCCTCCCTGTGCCCATGAATGTGTTGGTGGGGTCTTGCCGGGCGGGGTGGGCGTGGCGGTCGCGGTGCTTGCAGATGACCCGCAAGTCGGGGTGGGCGAGGCGGCCGGGGAGGCTGCGGGATGCGGGTGACGCCCGCCGCATCGGGTTCCAGCCGGTCTTCGTCCTCCCAATCTCCGCCGGAGGACGTGACGGGGTCCCAGGCGGTCCCGGCGGATTCGGCTGTGGCCCCGGCTTCCAGGGCTGCCAGCAGCTTCTCGGCATCGCTGACCGAGATTTTTCCTTCGGAAAGCATATTTAAGATTGCCATGCGCTCTTCGTTCATGGTGTGCTCCTTCTTGGTGGTGTGGGATGGTGCGCCCGCCGGATGGTTTGCAGGGCGCACAGGGACAAAAGCTTTCCATTTCCTGCGGTAGGAAAATACCGGCTGACGATCTGTAGTCTCCTGACGGTTGACCTGACCGTACTTTGTGGAGAGCCGTATCGTCCGGAAGGGAAAACCCCGGAATCGCCGGATCGTCATTTACATGGCCTGCTCTCCTCGTTCCTAAACGCCTTCAAAATGTAATCTTCGACCAGGCTATCTGTCAGCTGGTGAGCATCTCGGCGGCGAAAATTGGTGCTGGTGATCACGGCACAACAACCGGGTTCAGGAAAAACCAGGGCTTTGTTGCCTCCGGCGCCTGCCATGTAATAAGCCCTGCAGGCCTTCTCATACGGGCCAAATTCTTTCAACCACCACAGGTAGCCGTAATCGGTGGTTTCATCGATACGGGCCTGCGGTCTGGTCGAGTTTTTCACCCAGCGTTCAGAAATCACCTGGCTGCCCTGCCACCTGCCCCCACAAAGATGCAATTGGACCAGTTTGAGAAGATCACGACTGCGCATCGACAACCCTCCGCCTGTCATGGCCTGCCCGGTGGGCGTAAACTGCCATTGAAAGTCGGTGATCCCCAACGGATTGAAAAGGTATCGGGCTGCGAAAGCTTCAACAGGCATCCCGGTTGCTTGCATAAGCAAGGCGCCCAGGACCACTGCGCCGGCTGTGCAGTAGCGGAAGCTGCGCCCGTACGGGGAATCCTCCGGACGGGTGGTCCAATCCGGGAATCCGCGGATGGGAAGGTCGAAGAAAAACCGGACCCAATCCTCGACCAGGTACATACGCTCTTCATTGCCGCGCGAGAAAGCGTTCCAATCGTCACACTCCACCAGGGAGCTCATCGTGAGCAGATCTTCGATTGTTATCTCAAGCTTGCGAGGGTCGGGGTGGGCGACCTGCTGCAAGTCGGAGAAATTAGGCAAGACAGGGGCACGTACGCCTGGTATCATGCCCAGGTCGATCGCGATCCCGATCAACATTGCGGTGATGGTTTTCGTCAATGAGCGTGTGTTGTGCAGGGTGTCATGTCTCGCCTCTTCGAAATAAATTTCGAAAAGTCGGTCGGTCGGATCGCCGATCAGAACGCTCGTGACCTGGCCGAACGATCCAGAATGGATGGCAACTTCCATTTCACGCAGGAGATTTCGGTCGATCCTGGCGCCTGCATCCATTTGGGGGGAGTGTTTCGCGCTCACACGCCTCCTTCGAGCAAACGGGCCGCCTCATCCGGGTCGATCTCACCGGCCTTCAACCGCTCCAGGATTTTCCGGCGGTCAATTTTTGGGGTTGGGACCGCCTTGGGGGACAGGCCAAGTTCCTCGACCAAATCGTCGATCCGTTTGCGGATCGTCCAGTACGAGATCCCGAGCTCGCGCTCCATTTCTTTGACGTTGCCGCGGCTGCGTACGAAAGCCTCCAGAAATGCCAGTCGATCAGGCGGCAGTTTGCTGAAGCGGTTGGGCTCGAAGCGCCCCAGCACCACGGTCTCGCAGCTGGTGCAGCTCAACTGGGTGATCTCCATGCGGGACTGGCAGGTTGGGCAACTGTCTAAAATCTTCGCCATCATTGCATTCCTTGGCAAATATTTTATGGATATTTACAAAAATGTCAAGTTAATTACCAAAATATTTGGCAGTTGAACCAAATATTTTGGATTTATTATTTTTTCGCCCCGTTTCGGATGGTCGATGGGCGGAAAGAAAGCCCGAGGGACAAAAATATTGCTGCGCGCGGGCCCGCTTGAAGGCTCCGACTCGTCCAGCCTATCTTTTCCCCGCACCAGGCTTTACCGTTCGACCAGCGCCTCGGTCAGGATCACATCGCGGCTCCCCACCAAAATCGGCTTGCCCTGGCTATCCTGGCTCTCTTCCAGGGCGATCACCAGGTGGCGCCCGGCCTCCCCGACCTGCCCGAACATGGCCTCGTCGGACAAAGTCGGGTCGTTGGTGAAATAGAACTGCGTGGTCAGCAACTCCCGGCCTTCGAACTTGATCTTGACATGAATGTGGCGCGGCCGTGGTTCGTAATGGCCCGGCAGGATGGTGCGGAATTCGTAACGCCCTTCTTCGTCCGTCAACGCCTCGCCGTAGAACTGAAAATTAGGGTCGCGGCTATTGGTGCCACGATCGTTCGGGTGCAGATACACTCCGCTGGCATCGGTCTGCCAGATCTCAATCAGCACTCCCGGGACCGGCCAGCCATTGGCATCGTAAACCGTACCCGAAAATTCCAGGACGTCTCCGGATGGGGGCGCGTCCGCCCAGGGCACGACTGTGAGGTCGTTGTCCCGGTCATCTGGTTTTTCAACAGTGTAATAAGGTCCTTCCCCCTGGGGCGGGGTGAAATAGGTCACTTCGATCGGCAGCAGGACCTCGGAAGTCTCCGTGGGGGTTGGTTCCACCGGTGGGTCCGACGGTGGTTCGGTAAGAGGTTCCGTTGGCTGGGCTGCTTCTGCAGTTTCCTCTGGCTGCACGGGGTCCGGGACGGTCACCGCTTGTGCAGGCATGTTGACCGGGGTTTCTTCCGGCGCGGCGCTTAAACCGCAGCCGCTCAGGACCAGGGCGGTAAATAAAAGGGCCAAAATACCGGCCATACAATATCGTTTCATAGCGGATCTCCTTCAGGGCGTGTGCCCATTTCCCCAATCTTATTCCCCCCAGGTGAATCCTGGCTGAGCCTTCCAACCCCGTTGCTGGACTGCCCAAAAAAACACAATCCGATCTGCGATCATTCCCCTACATCGATCGCCCCCGCCTGTCGGCCCGGCCCCTGCGCTAAACCCGCTTCGCCACCTGTCCCCCTGGCATCGCCTGCAGCCCGGTCACCTCACCAGTCTCCCCAAGCAGGGTATCCAGCTTGAACGTGCGGCCCAGCGGAATGTGGTATCCCAGGATTCCCTCCCGGTAGGGCACGGCCGGCAAGGCGAACCCATCCAACTCCTCCAGCGCTGCCACCCCGATGTTGCGGCCTTCTCTTGTAATCGAGATAAAAGCGGCGCTCCCACCCTCGAACCGCAGGCCCAGCAAGGTGTCCAGTGCCTGGGGGTAAAACGTAGAAGGCACGGTCCCGACCATTTCCAGTGCCCTCAGGGCGCCATACGCCGTTTCAGCGGTTTCCAGGTGCTGCGTGACCATGCGCTGCACCCGGGCGCGCCTTGACTGTGAATTTTCCATCAGAGCGAAAAGGGCGTCAAAATCACCTCCCGCCGCGGCAGAAAAGGCCGCCAGCGTGACCTCATCCAGGCTGGTATGCAGGGAAGGCGGCCCTTTCGGAAAGGCCAGACAATTGATCGCATCCTGTCCTTCCGCCGAAAGCGTAAGCCCCGGCCCCTCACGGCTTATCTGCACTTCCCCGCCGCTCGTCAGCCTGAAACGTCCCTCCAGGGCAGCCAGGTCTTCCGCGCCAAACGGGCCTGCTTCCGGGG
>JBFKII010000304.1:0-5115 GCA_041632295.1 Anaerolineales bacterium
CGTGCCCTGCCCGATTTTCTGGTCATCGGTGCCATGCGGGCGGGCACAACGTCCCTGTTCCATTTGCTGGCGCAACACCCGCAGGTCCGGCCTGGGGTGACCAAGGAAGTGCATTTTTTCGATCTGAATTTCGAGCGTGGGGAGGGCTGGTACCGGGCGCATTTCCCCAGAGAGCAAGGGCCTCAGTCCTTGAAAACAGGCGAGTCTTCCCCCTATTACCTGTTCCACCCGCTGTCCGCTGAGCGGGTCGCGTCGCTGTTGCCGGGGGTGAAGTTGATCGCTATTCTGCGGGACCCTGTTCGCCGGGGGTATTCGCATTACTGGCACAGCCGTCGCAACGGCTATGAAAAGTTACCATTCGAACAGGCCATCGAGCAGGAGTCGGGCAGGCTGGCGGGGGAAGCCTCCAGACTGCGCACGGAACCGACATACCGCAGCTTCGCTCACCAGCACCATTCCTACCTGGCGCGCGGTCGATATGCGGAGCAGCTGGCCGTTTGGTATAAGCATTTTCCACGAGAGCAGTTCCTGATCCTGGATCAGCGTCGCTTCTACGCAGATCTGCAGGCCGGGTCGGACGCTTTGTTTGGGTTCCTTGGGCTGCGGCCGCACGCCGTTCAAGCCCGTCGATACAACGAGGCTCGCTATCCGGAAATGGCTCCGGCTACCCGGGCTCGATTGGCTGAATATTTTTTGCCTTATAACGAACGTCTTTGGGAGCTTCTGGGGGAGCGTTATGAGTGGATTTAAGGGGAGTGACTGTCACCTTAAGGTGACAGTCACTCGGTATTAATACCCCAATATTTCTCTATAAACCACATCAAATCCCCCCACCATCCTTTCGACTGAAAAATTGCGCTGCATTTCCTCCGCAGCTGCCCGGCCAGCAGCTGACGCCATTTCATGATCCTTCAAAGCCGCCAGGATCCGGTCCGCCAGGGCTGCCGGGTCGCCAGGGGGGACCAGCCAGCCCGTACGGCCGTCCTGAATCAGCTCGCGCACCCCATCGATATCAGTCGCAACCACGGGGAGCCCGTGCGCCATCGCCTCCATGACCGCATTGGGCATGCCCTCGAACAACGCCGGATGTGCGTACAGGTCCATCTGCGGATACAGGGCATACAGGTCCTGGCGGGTGCCCAAAAAGCGCACCTGGCCCAGCAATTCGAGCGATACAGTCAGGGCCTCCAGCTCGGGAAACAGCTCTCCATCCCCAATGATCCACAACGTGAGCGGGACCTGGTCCTGCAGCAAAGCAGCCGCCCGCAGCAAAGTGCTGATGTCCTTCTGGGGGCGCAGGCGCCCGACGGTGCCGACCACGAACGGATCCCCGGGGTCTTTGGCAGGCGGACGGACCGGCTCCGGGGTGCGCACCCCGTTGGGGATCACCACAACCTGCTCATCCCGCACGCCCTCATTGGCCAGCGCGAAAGGGACCACCGCCCGGGCGTTAAACACCACCCGATCCGCCCAGCCCATTGTCTGGCGGTCCAGCCAGCGCAGCCAACCCGGTTTGTCGATGTTGCGCGCCCGGATGGAGGTCACAATGGCCGGAGCACGCGCCAGTTTCGCCGCTGCCCGGCCGATCAAATCGCTGGCCGGCAGGAAGGTCTGCACCACCTGCGGCCGCCAGCTGCGCAGCTCGCGGGCCAGGCGCAGAGCGGCGAGCGGCATGCGGCCCAGGTGGATGACCTCCGCTCCGGTCGCTTTCAAATGCTCAACGTGGTTGGGATGGTGGCGATCGTTGAAATAGTAGATCCGCTGCGCGTAGCCCCGGGAGGCAAGGCCGGCGGCCAGGTGCAGCAGGGCAGTCTGCGTGCCCGCCAGGCGCAGGTTGTCGATCACGTGGGCCAGCCGGATGAGGCTAGACATACCTCCGCAGCCAGGCCTCGAAATTCATCAGCGCCCAGATCCGCTTGCCGTGGTTGTCCCGGCCCTGGCGGTTCTCCTCCAGCAGCCGTACAATCCCGTCTTTGCGGATGTAGGTCCCCAGCCGCGCGTCCCCGGAGAGTAACAGCTCGCGGGCCGGCTCGAACAGCTCGCCGGCCAGCCAGGCGCCCAACGGCACGCTGAAACCGGATTTGCCGCGTGCCTCGATCTCCGGCGGCAGCAGGTCCTTGAACAGGTCGCGCAAAATCCACTTCGTGGTCTGGCCGCGCACCTTCCAGCGCACCGGGAGCCGGGCGGCCAATTCCATGACCTTGTGGTCCAGAAAAGGCGAGCGCGCCTCCAGCGAGTGGGCCATGGTCATGCGGTCGACCTTGGGAAGCAGCGCTCCGGGCAGGTAGTGGTGCAGGTCGGCGTACAGCGTGCGGTCGATGCGGTGCTTTGCGGGCGCGTGCCGGTAGTCCTGCGCCACCCACTCCGCCGCATCGACGGCCCCGTTCAGGGCCGCATGCATCTCCTCGGTGTACAGCGCGGCGATCTCGCCGGGATGGAAATGGGTCGACCAGCGCACCTTGCTCGCCGCGCTCGGGTACTCGGCGCCGCGCGCCAGCCCGCGCAGGGCCGCGGCGTAACTCTGCTCCATCGGCCGGTCGGCCTGCACCGGCATGCGGGCAAGCAACGGGCTGACCAACGACCGCCGCAGAAAGCCGGGCAGCAGCCTGTACAGATCGACGTATGCATCGCCGAAATAGCGCTGGTACCCGGCGAAGGCCTCGTCTCCCCCGTCGCCGTTTAGGGCCACGGTGACGTGCCGGCGGGTCATCTGCGAAAGGTACCAGGTCGGCAGCGCAGCCGGATCGGCAAAGGGCTCGTCGAAATGGCCCATCATGTCGAACAAGACGCCCATGGCGTCCGGCTGCAGGACGAACTCCTGGTGCTCGGTCCCATAGCGTTCGGCCACCTGGCGGGCGAAGGCGGTTTCATCGAAGCGGGCCTCGCCGAAGCCGATCGAAAAGGTCTTGACCGGCTGGTCCATCATGCCGGCCATCAACGCCACAACGATGGACGAATCGATCCCGCCGGAAAGATGCGCCCCCAGGGGCACATCGCTCATCAGGCGGATGCGCACTGCCGTGGTGATCTCCTCCCGCAGCCGCTGCCGGATTTCGACCTCGGGCAGGTCCCACTTGGGCTCGTAAGGCAGGTCCCAGTAGCGTTCGGTGCGCAGCCGCCATGGGTCTGAGTCCAGGATCAGCCGGTGACCCGGTGGCAGCTTGTGGATGCCAACAAATGCGCTTTCCGGGTCCGGCACGTACATCAGCGTGAAATAGCGGTGCAGGGCGGGCAGGTTAGGACGCCGCTCGATGCCGGACGCTGCCAGGATAGCCTTCAGCTCGGAAGCGAAGTAAAAGCAACCATTGTGTTCGGCGTAATACACGGGCTTCTGCCCCAGGCGGTCGCGGGCCAGCAGCAATCGGCGGCGGCGGGAATCCCAGATGGCAAACGCGAACTGGCCGCGCAGGTGGTCCACGCAGTCCGGGCCGTATTCCTCGTACAGGTGGACGATCGCCTCGGTATCGGCGTTAGTGCGGAAGGTGTGGCCCATGCGCTCCAGGGAGGGGCGCAGCTCGGGAAAGTTGAAGATCTCCCCGTTGAAAACGATCCAGACCGTGCCGTCCTCGTTGGACATCGGCTGGTCACCGGTGTGCAGGTCGACGATCGCCAGCCGCCGCATCGCCAGGCCGGCGGGCCCGTCCAGGTGAAATCCATCGCTGTCGGGACCACGGTGGACGATCGTCCCGTTCATGACTTCCAGGACCGAACGATCGGCTGGCTGTGTGGGGTCCTGGTGGAGTGTTCCGCAAATGCCGCACATGGGATCAAAGGGGCGCCGGGTTTCCGAAAGATGGTCCTCGACTTGAATTTCAACTTGCGGCGCCAGCGCGACGATCATACTTGATATGGCAGGTCTTGTCAGGGAGTTGTGTTATGCTTTTCCCGCATTCTGGAAAGCCATGAGCGAAGTGCAAATCGAAGTCCGCCGGGCCACGCTGGCGGATAAAAACGCAATATTCGAATTTCTGGAACAGGCTTACTCTGGCCGGGCCCTGTTCAAATTCCCGCAGCGCTGGGAATGGGCGTATGAGCGCAACCCGTTCACGGATGGGCAGCTGCCGGTCTGGATCGCCGTGGTGGCTGGGCGGGTCGTCGGCCAGAGCGCGGCACTGGTCGAGCCGCTGGTGGTCGACGGGCGCAGGTACCGGCTTGGCTGGGGCGTGGACTTCTACGTGCTGCCGGAATACCGCGGACGCGGCCTGGGGACTCGCCTGCAGGCGGCCAACAATGCCAGCCACGAGGTCTTCATGAGCCTGAGCATGGCGGCCGGGGCAGCGCGCATCAAAGAAACGCTCGGGCTGCAGCCGCTGCCGGAGGTGGGGGTGTTCACCCGCATCCAGCGCCACGACCCGGACTCTGTGTTGAAAACCCTGGCCGGGCGGGTCCCGCTGCTTCCGCCTGTGCTGGTCCGCCGGATGGGGCTGCACCGGAGAGTGGCCGAGTGGCTGACCGTCCGGGCGCGACAGGAAGAAGCGGGATTCCAGGATGAGCGCGATGACTCGCTGCAAATCGAATCTTTGAAGACGTTCGGCGATCACAGTGCAGCGCTTTGGGCGCGCCTGGGCTCACGCTACCGGGCGCTCGTACGGCGGCAGGCAGGCTACTTGAACTGGAAATTCGCCGAACAACCGCACATGGAGCACGCCCGCTTCATGGCCTACCGGGTCAGCGTGCCGGTCGGGCACCTGGTGCTGCGACGGGCGCGGCCCCCGGAGCGCAACGCTGGCATCATCGCCGACCTGTTCTGCGACCCCGCGGACGAGCCCGCCGCCCGGGGGTTGCTGCTGCTCGCGCTGGCCTGGTTCCGCGATCGGGGCGTGACATACGTCCAGGCGGCCGCCTCGGCGCCATTTCTCAAGCGGCTTTACCTGTCGCTGGGCTTCAAGCAAACCGCAGCGCGCACCCCGCTGGCCCGCTCGGACTTCCAAATGCCGCAGGACGGCTGGCTGCTGGGCAAAGGGGACCATGATTGGGACCAGTACCCATTAGCGTAATGAGTAAACCAGTAATAAGTAATGAGTAATGCGTAATGAGTAATGCGTAAAGAGAAGGTTGAAACGATCCGGCTGATCGAAGAGCTGGCCATGAACGCCTGGCCGGCGGAGACCATCC
>JBFKII010000305.1:0-5067 GCA_041632295.1 Anaerolineales bacterium
ACAGTCGCTATCGCATCGCAGGCCTCCCTGGTGAAAAGTTATGGAGGGCATGCCATGGCCGCGGGCTTCACGCTGGATCCCGAAAAAATACCTGCCTTTGGCAGCGGGTTAGCCCGGGCGGTCGAAGGCGCACTGGAAGGTGTCCAATTGGGAGCCGAATTGCACATCGATTTTGAGGTCCCTTTTGACGAAGCAGGACGAGACCTGCTCAAAGAGGTGCGCCGCCTGGCGCCTTTCGGCCGCGGCAACCCTGCCCTGACTTTCGCCAGCCGCGATGTAGAAGTAAAAAGCAGCCGGGCGCTTGGCCGCAATCAAAACCACCTCCGGCTGGTCGTCAGCGATGCGGACGGGAACAGCCGGGAGGTGTTCTGGTGGTTTGGCGCTGGGGGGACGCTTCCTGGCGAGCGATTTGACCTGGCTTACCAGTTGAGGTGGAGTGAATTCCAGGGCGAAAAAAATGTTCAGATCGTCTGGATGGATGCCCGGCAGCGCGAAGAGGCGCCTGCAGAGGCTGGCTCCCCAAGACAGGTCAGGGCGATCGACTACCGGCGCGAGCCCCAGGCCCTCCAGCGGCTGGAGGAACTGGCGGCACGCCCCGAGGTCGCCATCTGGCGCGAAGGCCCTGGAATGGCCTCGTCCCCCGGCCATGACCGCACAACCCTTCGACCATCCCCGGAACTGGCGATCTGGACCGTCCCCCCGGGGCCGCGGGAGCTGGAGCAGGCCCTGGCGATCACCGGAGCCGAAACAGTTTACATTTTTGGAGATCTGCCGGGGGTGCGCGGCTCGAAGGATTTTGCCACCCACCTGGCCGCTTTGCTGAAAACAAGGATACAGCAGGGCACCGTGTCGCTGGATATTGAGCAGCTGGCCGGCGCGATGGCGCATCGAAGGGAGACCGTGATCGCTGGAATCCGCTGGCTTGCTGCCGGAGGCGTGTTTTCGATCATCGATCAGCAAGATGACCATTTCACGATCGGCTCCGGAAATGAAGTCTCAGGGCTGGAGAAAAAGGCGATCGGCAGCAAACTCGCCGGACTGCTTCAGGAAACCGAGGCATACCGCGCCTATTACCTGCGGACGCCTCCGGAATCCCTGTTGGCCATCCAGCCACCCTGAAATGCTCACTGGCCTCCGACCCACAGTGGGGCGTATTCTTCCCCGGGCGTGTGGGTCAGCCGCACCAGGCCGGTCCCATCGGCAGCGATGCGGTAAATTTCACGGTTGCCATCGCGCATGGATACGAAGGCGATCTGGCTTCCGTCCGGCGACCAGGCCGGCTCAGAGTCCCCCAGTGGGTGGTTAGTCAGGCGCAGCACCTCTCCATCTCCCACCGATACCAGGTACAGCTCGGTAAACCGGCCATCCTGGACGGCTTCAAACACCAGCCTGTCCCCAACCGGGGACCAGACCGGGCTGTGTTTAAGAAAGGGGACATCCGCCGGCAGCGCAATCCTTTCCGATTCATCGCTTTCGGGATGGACCAGGCAATAATCGATTCGCTCCGGTCGATAGCACAGAAATGCCAGCCTGCTCCCGTCCGGGGACCAGGAGGGGATACCGAATGCAGCCCCTTGCGGCGCTAACTGTAGCGAATGGTCCCCCGGCCCCAGCACCCAGAGCGATTTTTCGTTTTCCATTGTGATCGCAAGCCGGGACGAATCCGGAGACCAGGCCAGCCCCCAGGAACGTCCGCTGGTCTGAACGCTGCTGACGACCCGGCCCGATCGGTCGACCATCCGCAGGTGGCCGCCTATCCCGGCGCGCTCCACAAACGCAAAAAGACTTCCGTCAGGAGACCAGCTGGTGGTTTCTTCCCGGATATCGCCATCCAGGCATAACACTTCTTGAAGGCTGCGGGCGGCGAGATCCCACGTCAGGATCGGATCGCATCCCAGACCGAAAGCAGCCTTTCTAAAAGCCAGAAGCCCTGCTCCCGGCAGCCACTCGGACGCAAAGTAAAAACTTCCCGCTGTCGAAGTGGAAGGGCCCGGAGCCTGAAGCCCGGTGAGCGACTCAAATCTTGAACCGATCCAGCCAGCTGCGCTGTCCATTCGCACCAGTGTTTCTCTCTCTTTTCCCTGTGGATCGATGCCCACCAGCGCGCTGACGCCGTGCTCCTGGTAAATAAAAAAGATTTTGGGCTGCGCCGAAAGTCCGGATCGCAAAACGGACCCGAGGTTAAAAAGCGCCAGCAAAACAATCCCGCCCACTACGATCACGGACAACCGTAAAGCTATCTGGATGTACCGGGCCCGGGACGGTTTTGTTCCCATTCGTTTCATCTCGATAAAAAGCGGAAGTGTGAATTTTCAGCCATCCAAAAATGGCTGAAAATAGATGGGCACCACCTGGAAGATCAAGAGGTAGCCATTGAGTGCCACCATGATCGCTCCAATTGCAACGGGTATCCATTTCTGGTAGCGGGGCCCTATCAAAGCATGCCAACCACCCACCACCAGGACAGATATCGGACCAATGATCGGAAATAAAAAGCGACCTTGCGCCTGGGGAGAGGTAAAGTAATTTTTGGTGAGTATCAGCAAGGCTATTGCCAGGCAGGCGTACAAAAACAACCAGGATCTGCGATCAGGAATGCTGAAACTATCAGGCCGTTGGAAGCGGCGGATAAAAGAGGCGACCAGCCCTGAGATGGCCAGCGTGCTCAGAAGGATCACCGCCGGGATAAGCAGGCCCACATCCCGCCAGCCCAGGCGGCCCCAAAAACTCCAGCCATACACATAAAGCGTCTGCCAGAGGGGCGTGTTTTGGATATTGGGTCGAACATAGGTCAGGCGCCACACAATTTCAAGCCAAAGATTTTCCATCGCGGTTGGTAGGATCCAGAACAAAGCCCCAACGACGGCGAGCAATCCGAATCCGCCCCACACCAAATGGCGGGCATCATCCAACCCAGGCAGGGATGATCGCAGTTTCCAGAAAGCCGCCCCTGTGGCAGCCAGCCCGATCGGCAGGGCGGTCAATTTGGTGACCAGTGGCAATACCAGGGCGAAGAACGCAATCAGAATCAGGGTCTGTGCAGGAGGCTCCTGGACCAGCATGCGGATCGAAAACCAGAAAAGCATAGAGGATCCAAAAACGGCCAGGGCGTCATTGGAAACCGATGTCGTGTTGTGGATGAACTGCGGCAGCAGGCCGACGAACAGCAATGCCCCGGCAGCCAGATCCGGTTGATTCGGATGGATCAATCGGACGGCAAGAAATATAAACACCAGACTGCCCGCCCCCAGAAACATGTTGAACCAACGCAGCGCCAGTGCTCCCCAAATGATTTTGGAATTGCCCGCATCCCAGGCGATGTAGCGATACAGTTCGCCATCGACCACGCCGGGGGAGTAGAAATCTACGAGCACGGGATCGATCCGGTCCATCAGGCGCAGCAGCATGCTGGCCAAAAAATAATACAGGGGCGGCTGAAAGGACTCGCTGTTTTCAGCGTTCTCGGGCTGCCGGTTTTCCCGCGCCAGAAGCAGGGCATAGCGATAGTGCAGCGGCTCATCCGGTGCTTCCCAGATCGGCACCAGCAAGCTGTAAGCCAGGCCGGTGGCCAGATAAAGCAAGAGTGCCACAAACAGCAAGCGGCTTTCGGAGTTTGACAATCGCGGGTTTCCTGTCATCGCAGCTGCTTTCCGCCTCAGGTTGTGATGTCCTGCCTGCGAAAAGTGGAGACCGCCCAGAAGGTGATGACAGCGATCCAAAGCCCAATCCACACAGCCGATTCGGCTGCACCCGCCTCGATCGTCACGCCAAATGGGATATCCACGTAACTATGCCCTTCCACGAGCCAGGCCCGAAGGTTTTCGAAATTGAAGCTGGGCATGAAGCGGTAGGCTTCAACCAATTTTGGCCGGTCAAACCAGAGTGAAAACAGGGCCAGCAGCCCCAGGGAAAGCAACTCCGCGACCGAAAATCCGAATGAAAGCAGCAGCGAGCCCAGGACGGATCGGGTAATGAAGGCCGCCAGCGCCGCAAAGGAGGCAAGCAAAAACAGGGATAGCATAGCAATCAGGGCTTCCACCAGGTAAGTCCCCAATGCTTCGGAAATGGCAGCCATCGTGAATGCCGGCTCGTACGGAAGGTCAATGATTTGATGCCCCACCCACTGGAACAATACGATGACGATCGAGGTCAGGGCCAGAGTCAGCAAAATCACCCCCGTGAGCGCGACCAGTTTGGCCAGCACCAATTTCACACGCCTACTGCGAGGCACAACGTTTTTCCAGGTGCCCCATTCGAACTCTCCAGCAAAAAATGTAGCCATAAAAGCCAACGGCAGCATTCTTCCGAACACGTTTGCCGGAAAACGGTTGATGAAAGCCCATATACCAATGAAATCCTGGGGCCATCGACTTAGAGACATGTACCCTGAAATTTCACCTTCAATCATGTTTACGATGATGCCCACGGTCAAAATCGTTGCGGCAGCGATAGGGAATACCCAGACCAGGGAAGTCGTCAGGCGCACATTACGAATGATTTTCAACCACTCCGCCCGCACCAGGTCCACCATCAGTCTTCCTCCGGACCGGTAACGGTAATGAAAAAATCCTCCAGGCTCTGCCGGGCAAGAACCGCCTGCCGGACTTCCACCCCGTTTTCAACAAGGAGGCGCACAATTTTTCCACTTTCCGACCCTTCCACCTCCAACCGGATCCAGCCGGGGCGGTCCAATTCTGCCCCACTTCCGTTTTGCTGAAGCAGAGCACAGGCTTGCTCCGGTTGAGATACCTGCAACTGGAACAAAGCAACTTCCCGCTGCAGCAACTCCTCTACGCTGCCCTCGCGCAGCAGCTTCCCATGATGGATGATCGCCACCCTGTCGCAGATCTGCTCGACCTCGTTGAGCAAGTGGCTGCTCAAAAATACAGTCTTCCCCTGCTCGTCGGCCAGACTGCGGATAAAGCCACGAATTTCGATCATGCCACCCGGATCCAACCCATTGGTGGGCTCGTCCAGAATGACAAGTTCAGGATCACCGAGCAGAGCTGCCGCGATCCCAAGGCGCTGTTTCATACCCGTGGAATATTCCGAAACTCTTTGACCGGC
>JBFKII010000306.1:0-5001 GCA_041632295.1 Anaerolineales bacterium
TACATCCACTACCACTGCCGGCACTTGAGCGGTTTCGATTTCACCAGGCTGACGAACAAAGTCATGCGCGGCGGCGCCTGGGAGATCCCCGTGCCCACCATCACCGGCCCGGTCCGCGCCGGGGAACCGTTTCTGCCCCACGATTGGGCCGCCGCCCAATCCCAGACGGACAGGCCCGTGAAAATGACCCTGCCGGGCCCTATGACTATCATCGACTCCACCTTCGATGCCCATTACGGCGATGAGCCCGCCCTGGCGCGCGGGCTGGCGGAAGCCCTCAACCGGGAGGTGCTGGCCCTGGCCCGGGCGGGCTGCCGCTACATCCAGATCGACGAACCGGTTTTCGCCCGCTACCCGCAGAAAGCCCTGGCGTTCGGGGTCGACGGCCTGGAACGCTGCTTCCACGGGGTGCCGGACACGGTGGTGAAAATCGTGCACATGTGCTGCGGTTATCCCGACCGGCTGGACAACGAGGACTATCCCAAGGCCGATCCGGGCGCGTATTTCGAGCTGGCGCCTGCACTGGATGAGGCCGCCGGTATCGATCAGGTCTCGATCGAGGATGCCCACCGTCACAACGACCCGGCCCTGTTCGAGCGTTTCCGGCGCAGCGACGTCATTCTGGGCGTGGTAGCGATCGCCCGCTCCCGGGTCGAACCGGTGGAGGCGATCCGCGCCCGGGTGGCGGCCGTGTTGGGGCATATCGATCCGCAGCGCCTGGTGCTGGCCCCCGACTGCGGCCTGGGCATGCTGCCGCGCGAAACCGCCCGGCTCAAAATGAGAAATTTGGCTGCCGCAGCCAGGGAGTTTTAGATGGAAAAGGGCGGAATCGATAAACCTTTGCGGCTGTATGAAAGCCGCGTGCCCCAGGAATGGATCGACTACAACGACCACATGACCGAGGCCAGCTATCTGACCGCTTTCGGAGACGCCTCAGATGCGCTTTTCCGCCACGTCGGGATCGACGAGGCTTACCGCGCCGCAGGGCACTCGTTCTACACGGTCGAGACGCACATCAACTACTACCGCGAGGCCACGCTGGGCGAGCCGCTTCAAATCACCACCCAGCTGCTCGGCCTGGACAAGAAGCGGCTGCATATTTTCCACCACATGCTTCACGGCGACACCGGCGTTTTGCTGGCGACCACCGAACAGATGCTGGTCCATGTCGATATGGGTGCGGGCGCGGCTGCGGCCATTTTGCCGGGGGTGTACGACCGGCTGTCCGCCATCATGGCAGCCCACAGCGACATGGACCGGCCGCCGCAGGTCGGGCGCCAGATGTCGATCGGCCCGAAGCCGGGAGGATAAACTCATGGATCTGAGCCTTTCACAAGAACAGGAAATGATCGTCAAGAGCATCCGCTCCTTCGTGGAGAAAGAGCTGATGCCTTATGAGGACGAAGTCGAGCAGCTGGACCAGGTGCGCCCGGAATTGAAAGACCAGATCGTCCAGAAGGCCCTGCAGCATGGATTCTATGCCGCCAATATGCCGGAGGAGTTCGGCGGGGGCGGCCTGGATGGGGTCAGCCTGGTGCTGATGGAGCGCGAGCTGGGCCGCACCAACTTCGCCCTACAGTACCTGGTCGCCCGGCCCAGCAACATCCTGCTGGCCTGCCAGGGTGACCAGATCGAGCGCTACCTGCTGCCGGCCATCCGCGGGGAGAAGGTCGAGTGCCTGGCCATGTCGGAGCCGAACGCCGGCTCGGATCTGCGCGGCATGGAGTGCCGGGCGGTCCGGGATGGGGACCACTATGTCATCCACGGCAGCAAGCATTTCATCAGCCACGCCGATATCGCCGATTTTGTGATCCTGTTCGCCGCCAGCGGCGAGGAAGAGACCCCCCGCGGGGTGCGCAAGCTGATCACCGCTTTCCTGGTCGACGTCGGGACCCCCGGTTTCGCAGTCAAGCCGGGCTACCGGGTGGTCTCCCACCGTGGCTACCACAACGCCATCCTGGAGTTCGAGAACTGCCGGGTCCCGGCCGGCAACATCCTGGGCCAGGAGCACCGCGGTTTTGACGTGGCAAACGAGTGGCTGGGCGCCACCCGCCTCTCCGTGGCTGCCACCTGCCTGGGGCGTGCCGAGCGCATCCTGGAGCTATGCCAGGAATGGGCCGCAAGTCGGGTGCAGTTCGGCAGGCCGATCGGCAAATTTCAAGGCGTGTCCTTCAAACTGGCGGACATGAAAACTCAATTGGAAGCCGCCGAGATGCTCACCCTGCGGGCGGCCTGGCGGCACGACCACGGGCTGGCCAAAGACGAGGACTTTGCCATGGCCAAGCTGTACGCCAGCGAGATGCTGGCCATGGTGGCCGATGAGGGGGTGCAGATCTTCGGTGGCATGGGCCTGGCGGAAGAAAACCCGATCGTGCGCATGTGGCGGGACGCACGCGTCGAGCGCATCTGGGATGGGACCAGCGAGATTCAGCGCCACATCATCTCTCGCGCCCTGCTGCGCCCGTTTGAGACGACCTGAATGGCGCTGAGATCCCCGCTGGCCCGCCTGCTGCAGCCGGAGCACATCGCCGTGATCGGCGGCAGGTTCGCGGCTGCGGTGATCGAGCAGTGCGGCCGGATCGGGTACGGCGGAGAGATCTGGCCGGTCAACCCTTTCCGGGAAAAGATCGGCAGCAGGCCCTGCTTCCCGGACGTGGAAAGCCTGCCCGCGGGCCCGGACGCGGCCTTTGTGGCCGTATCGCGGGAGAAAACGATCGAAACTATCCGGGCCCTGGCCCTCAAGGGAGCCGGCGGTGCGGTCTGCTACGCCTCCGGGTTCTCCGAGCTGGGGCCGGAAGGCGCCCGCCTGGAAGCGCAGCTGACCGCCGCCATGGGGGACCTGGCCCTGGTTGGCCCCAACTGCTACGGCCTGCTGAATTACCTGGACGGGGTCGCCCTGTGGCCGGACCAGCACGGGGGACGCCGGGTAACCACAGGGGCGGCGGTGATCATGCAGAGTGGCAACATGGCCCTCAGCCTGACGATGCAGCAGCGATCCCTGCCCCTGGCGTACATGATCTCGGTGGGGAACCTGGCCGGGCTGAAGATGCACGATTATGTGGGCGCCTTGCTGCGCGATCCGCGTGTGACCGCCATCGGGATCCACCTGGAGGGGCTGGATGACCCGGCTGCGTTCTCCGAGGTTGCTCTGCAGGCGCTACGCCAGCGAATCCCACTGGTGGTGTTGAAAACCGGCGTTTCCCGCCGCGGCCGGGAGCTGGCCCTCAGCCACACCCGGTCTCTATCCGGCTCCGACCGGCTCTTCGATGCCTTTTGCGAGCGTTTCGGCCTGCAGCGCGCCGGCAGCCTGCCGGAATTCGTGGAGATGCTCAAGTTCCTCAGCGTGATCGGACCGCTGCCCACCGGCAGCATCGCCTCGATCAGCTGTTCCGGCGGGGAGGCGGCCCTGGTCGCCGACGCTGCTGAACGGATCGGGGTCCCACTGGCGTCCCTGGGGGAGGGGCAGAAAGCGGCGCTGCGCTCTGTGCTGGGGGATCAGGTTGTTTTGAACAACCCCCTGGACTACCACACTTACATCTGGGGAGATCCCCGGGCGCAGGCCGAATGCTTCACTGCCATGATGCAAGGGGATCAGGACATCACGCTGAAGGTGCTCGACTACCCGCGCCCCGATCGCAGCGATGGCGGTGACTGGGAGCGGACGGGCAGGGCCTTCCAGGAAGCGCGAGAACGGACCGGCGGCCGGGCGGCTGTGGTTTCCACCCTACCGGAAAACTTCCCCCTTGAAGAGCGCCAGGCCTTTCTCGACCGGGGGATCGCCCCGATGCAGGGGCTGGAGGAATGCCTGCAGGCCGTGCGGGCCGCAGCCGCCGTCCACCGCAAGCAGCGCATGGTGGATGATGTACGGTCCCTTCGCAGGCTGCCGGCCCTGCAGGACGGTGGGTCAGCCCTGGCGGAAGGGGACAGCAAGATGCTGCTCAGCCAGCAGGGAATCCGGGTGCCTCGCTTTGAAATTTGCGATCTGGGCCGCGCCAGGGAAGCCGCCGGGCGGATCGGCTTTCCGGTGGCCCTCAAGATCCATGCCAGTGAAATCACGCACAAGTCCGACCGGGGCGCCGTGTTTCTGAACCTGGACAGCGAAAGCGAACTGCAGGAGGCGCTGGCCGCTTTGAGAGAGCTGGGGGACCAGGTACTGGTGGAAGAAATGCTGCCCCCGCCGGTTGCAGAGCTTTTCCTCGGGCTGGTCCGCGACCGGACCTTCGGCCTGGCGCTGTTGATCGGCAAGGGCGGATTGGGCGTGGAGCTGGAAGCGGACGTTCAGGCCCTGCTGTTCCCGGTGGAGGCGCAGCACGTGCTCGAGGCGCTGGGCAGGCTGAAAGCACGTCCGCTGCTGGACGGCTTTCGCGGCCGCCCGCCCGCCGATATCGAGGCCATCGTGCAAACGGCCCAGGCGCTGGCGGAATACGGCCAGCGGCATGCGGCCGAGGTCCTGGAAGTGGACATCAACCCGCTGTTCGCGATGCCCGCCGGGCAGGGGGCCATCGCCGTGGACGCCGTGGTGCGTCTGGCGGGGTGAGACCGGGGCAGCCGGCGCGGCCTCGAAAAAAAAAGGAGCGTGGAAATGCAGAGCGAAGGACTGCGAGTGAGTAAAAATGGGCCGATCCTGGAGGTCGTCCTGGACCGGCCCAAGGCCAACGCCATCGACGCGGCCACGAGCCGTGAGATGGGCCGGGTTTTTTCGTCTTTCCGGGATGATCCCGGATTGCGTGTGGCCATCCTTTCGGCTGCCGGGGAGCGGTTTTTCTCCGCCGGCTGGGACCTCAAGGCCGCCGCGGCCGGGGAGGACATCGATGGGAACTACGGCGAGGGAGGCTTCGGGGGGCTGACCGAGCTGAAGGGCCTGAACAAACCGGTGATCGCAGCCGTCAACGGGCTGGCCGTCGGCGGGGGGTTCGAACTGGTGCTGTCCTGCGACCTGGTGGTCGCCGCCACAGGGGCACAGCTTTTCTTCAATGAAGTCTTCGTCGGTCTGGTGCCGGA
>JBFKII010000307.1:0-4982 GCA_041632295.1 Anaerolineales bacterium
CAGCGACCATCTTCCTGGCAGCCTGGATCGCAGCGGCGCTTTCACCGGACTCTTCCGGATTGAAGCCGGCATTTTCGATGCGCGGGGCGAACCAGAACGCATTGGCATCCTCAAAGCGGCGGTTGTTGATCTCGGCCGACAGGCTGAAGATCACCTTTTTCCGGGCCAAAGCGGACAGATCGATATCCACCACGCTCACCTGGCCGTCGAATACCTCGTCCCAGGTGATGCGCGTCTCCTGCCCGTTCCCGTCGGCTGCGCGGTACTTGAGAGTAAACGTGACATCACAGCCCGGGCTGGCCGCCAGGCAGCCGACCCATGCCCGGAAGCGGTCGCCCTGCTGGACCATGATCGGCGGATATTCGCCGCTGATCCAGCCCCCGGCTTCGTGGTTTGGGCGCAGCCAGAGCGTGCGCTCGTTCTCGCGGCGATTCTCAAGCTGCGGGTTGTCCAGCAGCACCACGAACCCACGCGTCGCACTGCTGCTGCCCGGGCAGGCTAGCGCACCGGCGTCGCTTTTCCAGGTGGCCAGGCAGTAATTGGCGGCAAAGTCGTAGACAAAACGGTTGTTGGGTGCGATCACCTTGATCAGAGCCCAAAAGGCCTTGTCGGCGGAAGTGCCCAGACCAAAAAGCCTGCCCTCGCCATTGCGCAGCATCCAGCTGCCCTTGTAGTTGCCGACCAGCGTGGGGGCGGTCATGGGCACCGACAGGTCTACGGTCTCGCCGGGGCGGACCGTGCCGGGCAGCGCCTGTACCACCCGGTCCGTCATGGCATTGCCGTCGACGAAAACCATATCGTAGTCGGCGGTCCAGGTGCAGGTGCCGATGTTCTTCAGGCGCCAGGTCTTGGTGAAGGCCGCCCCCGGCGAATAGGGCGCGTGGTCCGGAACGGTCACATCCGCCACGAATTGGGCCCAGTCGCAGCGCGACACCGGCGTGGCCGTCGGGGCTGGGGTCGGGGTCGGGACTTGCGGGGGGACCGGCAGGAACTGGTAGTCCCATCCGAAATCAACCCCGGTTTTGTTTTCCCCGGCGCTCAGCACGATGGCGGCACCGGCGGTCGGGCTGCCGGCCTCCACGGGCGGATGTGTCCATTCCCCTGGAATGAGCACCGGGCTGTTGGCCGCAGCGAGGGAGTCGACCGAGACGCAGTACATACCCGGTGCCAGGCCGCTGAAATGGTAGGCGCCATCGGAGTCTGTAGTCGCCTCCGCCAGCCCCCCGGACGGGCAGGCGCCCAGCCCCAGGCGCAAGAGCAAGCCGGCCAGGCCCGGCTCGCCGGATTCGAGGCGGCCGTTGGCCCGGTAGGTACCTTCAAAGGGCACACAGCCTGCCGATGGCACCAGCGGCGCATCGCCCTCCCCACCGCCCAGCGCGCACAGGTCATGCCAGACCCGGCCGGCCAGGGAAGTGGTCGCCCCGTTATCCGCGGCCAGGGTGAAGCCTCCGAAGACGCCGTTGACATGGACCGAGTAATTGCCCGCTTTCAGGCCGGCCACGTCGAGCGGGATGGTCTCTTCAAAGGGCTGGAGCACCTGGGCGCAGGCGGCCTCGCCGGGGCGCACGGTGAAGATGGATACGGAGAAAGCCTGCCCGTCGCGCAGCTGGGTGCTTTCCTGAATGGTCGTGCAGGAATCGGGCAGGGATCCGAACGCCCGCACCTGCACCTGGACCGGGAAACTCTCCAGGGTCAGGATTTCGATGCGCTCGACGGTGGCCAGCTCGCGGACCGTACCGGAGCTGCCGGGTGTGGCGGTCGGCAGGACCGGGATGGCGGGCGGGCGCTCCCCGCCGGCGCCCAGCAGGGGCCCGCAGGCGGTGGCCAGGGCGGCCACCAACAGGGCAACAGCCAAAGTAATCAGGTTTTTGAATGTCATCGCTCTCCTCGGATGGGTTCTCCCTTGCGGGTTGGATTTGTCTGGCAAAGGGAAGCATACGAAAAGGGCAGGCCGCGCGCATCCGTTCATCGAGGGATTCAAACTCGGACCAAAGTCCGATGGCGATTTCGGCAATCCGAACCTGCAAATTTCAGCACATCGGACCTGTCGGCTTGCCCTTTTCCGGGCGATACTGGCAGACAACATCGTTTGCCACGGCGCTGCCTGAACGGCAAAGCGCACGGGCGAATACAAAAAGGAGAAACCACCATGAATCCCCGAATCCGATTGTTCCCTGTTTTTCTCTTGCTTGGCCTGGTGCTGGCCGGCTGCGGGTTGCTGGGCAGCGGCCCAGATGCCTCCCCGAAAGCCCCCGATTTCCGGCCGATGACCTACGAGAACCTGATCAGCGCCTTGAAAGTCTCCGGTGCAACGGTCCGGCTTTTAGAAGAAGTGGAACAGCCCTTCTTCGAGGTGGCCGGGAAAATCATCCAGGTGAACGGCGCCGATATCCAGGTTTTCGAGTTCCCGGATACCGACTCCAGCCGCAGGGCGGCCGAGTCGATCGCCCCGAGCGGCGGCTCCGTCGGCACAACGATGGTGACCTGGCTGGCCACGCCGCACTTTTTCATGGCCGATCAGGTGATCGCCCTGTATCTGGGCGATGACCCCGCAGTTATGGAACTGCTGGAAGCTTCGCTGGGAACGCAAATCGCAGGTGGGTGATCCCCCTGCCCCACTGCGCAAAAAGACCGCCGGGCGGCACAACACCCTGGCGGTCTTTTTTTTCTTCCGTTTCGAAATAAATCGCCGGCGCTAGGCCTCCAGCGGAATGGCAGCCCGAATGGCGGCCCCTGCTCCGGGGGCGCTTTCGATCGAAAACTCCCCGCCGAGGAGCTCCACCCGCTCGCGCATCGAGCGCAGGCCGAGGTGCCCGGGGTACTCCCCTTCCGGGTCGAACCCGACACCGTCGTCGCGGATCGAGAGCGTCACGGCGCCTTCCCCGCGCTCCAGATGCAGGCTGACCCGCCCGGCGCCGGCGTGCTTGGTGATGTTGTGCAGCGCCTCCTGGGCGACGCGGTAGATCGCCTCTTTGACGGACATGGGAATGTCCGGCTCCTCGCAGAGGGAAAAATCGATCGCCAGCTGGTGGCGGCTGCGGAGCGCTTCGATTTTTTTCTCCAGGGCGCCGACCAGGCCCTCATTTTGCAACGACTCCGGGCGCAATTCAAAAATCAGGGCGCGCATCTCCGCCAGCCCGGCTTCGGCCAGCGAAGCGATATATTCGAGCGGCTCCTCCAGGGCGGCAGGGTCGCGACCCAGCAGGGTCCGGGCGGTGCGCGCGCCCAGCACGATGCCGTACAGCGCCTGGGAGACCGAATCGTGCAGTTCGCGGGCCAGTTTCTGGCGCTCTGCCAGGGCTGCCAGGTCCCGGGCCTGCTCGTACAGGCGGGCGTTCTCGATGGCGATCGCCACCTGGTGGGCGAAGGCGGTCAGCAGGTCGACGCGGGCCCCGGTGAAATAGTTGGGCTGCCGGTGGGCCAGGCTGAGCATCCCGATGCACACGTCTCGGGAGATGAGCGGCACGCCCACCCAGGAATGCAAATCGCCCAGGTTTTGGGCCGCCAGGTCGGCGCGCACGGTGTTCGCCAGCGGGGTGTCGGCGTTAACGTCCGGGACGAACAGCGGCTTGCGCCGCTCCAGGATCTCGCCCGTCGGGGAACCTTTGGGGATCAGATAGCGCGTGCCCTCCGGCGGCATTCCCGGCCCGCTGGCCGCCAGCAGGACCAGTTCGTTTTTGTTTTCCAGGATGGTGACGCTGGCCACCTGGTATTCGACCACGCGGTTGAGCTGGTCGAGCACCAGACCAAGCAGGGACTGGATCTCCAGGGTGGACGCCACCGTCTGGGCGACGCTGAGCAGGGAGGCCAGCTCCGAAGTGCGCTTTTCGACGGTCTCGAACAGGCGGGCGTTTTCAAGGGCGATGGCGGCGTGCTCGGCAAAAGCAATGGCGATGCCGGCGTCGCTCTGGGAGTAGAAATCCGGCTGGTCGTAATGCAGGGTCAGCATGCCGATGATCGTATTGCGGAAAATCAGGGGCACGCGCATCCAGGAGCGGGTGGCCTGGTAGTAGGTCTCCAGCGCGGGACCGGCCTGCAGGCGGAAATCCTGCGCCTCCGGGGTCTCATCCCGGTGGACATCCGAGATGATCAGCGGCTGTTTGCTGGCCATCACCTGGCGGTCGATTGGATTGTCCGCCGGGAACTGCACGACCAGGTCCGGAAACGCCTCACGACCGCGCCAATCGGCGATGCGGTGGAAGGTATCGCCCTCCAGCCTCACGATGGTGGCGTTGGTGTAGGGCACCACGGTGCGCAGTTTTTCCAGGATCTCCTGCAGGACGGAGTCGAGCGAGAGATTGGAGGTCACATCGCGCGAGATCTCGAGCAGCGTGGTCAGCTGGCGGGTGCGCTGTTCCACGCGCTGCTCCAGTTCCAGCGCGCGATGCGTGTTTTCGTTGTCCACGGCAAGGGCTCTCTCAGGACTGGGAGGGGTCCACCAGCCCGATGCGGATGGCGTACAGCGCCGCCTGGGTGCGGCTGGGGACATTCAGCTTGGAAAGCACATTGCTGACGTGGGTCTTGACCGTTTTTTCCCCGATGACCAGCTCGCCGGCGATCTCCCTGTTGGAATACCCCCGGGCCAGCAGGCGCAGCACCTCGGTCTCCCGATCGGTGAGCTTCTCCGGCCCTTCGGGGGCCCGCACCTCCCGCACCAGCCGGGCGGCGGCCTGGGGGGAGAGCTGGACCTGTCCTGCAGCGGCTGCTTTGATCGCCCGGTTGAGCTCGTCCGCCTGGGTGTCCTTCAGCAGGTAGCCGATCGCCCCGGCCCGGATGGCGCCGACCACCTTATCGTCCTCCAGAACGCTGGTCAGGGCGATCACCTCGATTTTGGGATGCTCCCGGCGCAGCGCTTCGATGGCGGCGATCCCATCCATGACCGGCATCAGCAGGTCCATCAGGACCACGTCCGGGCAGTGCTTTCGGGCGGCCTGGAGCGCCTCCTTGCCGTTGGCCGCCTCCCCCACAACGGCCAGATCGGG
>JBFKII010000308.1:0-4981 GCA_041632295.1 Anaerolineales bacterium
AGGGCGGCGCCAGCGATTTCGTGGCCGCCATGTTGGAGGAGGAAGGCATCAAGGCCTCCAACCTGGCCGAAGGCATGATCGGCTGGGGCAACTTGCACATCCACCGCCCGGTCGTCGAAAATCCTGGATACCGGATCTACCAGTTTGACCGCACTTCCCGCGGCTGCCTGAGTTATGTGCTGATCAGCCGCGGCCAGGCCGCCATCATCGACCCCCTGCGGCATATCGGCGAATACACCGCCTTTCTTGAGGAGAAAAACGCCCAGCTGGCGCTGATTTTTGACACTCACGGGCACGCCGACCACATCAGCGGCGGCCAGGCCCTGGCGGAAGCTACCGGCGCGCCCTACCACCTCCACCCGTATGATGGCATCCATCCTTTCGATATGCTGCCGGCCCGGCTGGACTACCACATGCTGCACGGCGGGCAGCGCTTCGAGCTGGGCGATCTGGCAATCGAGGTGATCCACACCCCCGGCCACACCCTCGGCCAGGTCAATTTCCTGGTGACGGCCGAGGACGGACAGTCCTTCCTGTTCACCGGCGACAACCTGTTCATCCAGAGCTTCGGACGACCCGACCTGGGCGGGCAAGGAAAATCCTGGGCGCCGATGGTGTACGAGTCGATATTCGAGACCATCCGCTCGCGCGTCCCAGCCGGGTCCCTGGTGCTGCCCGGGCACTACGCCCAACATACAGAAGCCAGCGACGACGGCCTGTTCGCCAAGCCGCTGCAGGATCTGTGGCAGGAAAATACCGACCTCGCCCGCCACGACGAACCCGAAGCGTTTATCTCGTTCGTGCTCGATCACCTGCCCACATTGCCGGAAGAGTATGTCCATATCAAGCGCGTCAACGCCGGGCTGGCCCACCCCAATGAGGAAGAGGCCAGCGAGCTCGAACTGGGCAAGAACATCTGCGCCCTTTCAACGGCGTATTAGGGATATCGAATTTCTTGAATACTTTTTTCTCGTTTACTCCTTACTCGATTACTTATTACTCAATTACTTATTACTCGATTACCCCTTTACGTAATGAAGTAATGAGTAATGAAGTAATGAGTAATCAAGAAACCTTCCACCCCGAGGTATCACCTTCCCCACAAACATGGACCCCCTAAGGAGGCCCCCCATGACCACCATCACGTATGACGAAACCCTGGACGCCCGCGGGCTGATGTGCCCCATGCCGCTCGTCAAGGCCCGCCAGGCATTGAAAGGAATGCAAGTAGACCAGGTGCTGAGAATCATCGCCACCGACAAGGGCAGCAACAAGGATTTTCAGGGCTGGGCGAGGACGGCCAAGGACATCGAATTGCTGTCGCAGTCGGAAGAAATGGAAGCGGACAAGAAGCTCTTTCTGCATTTTGTGCGCAAGGTAAAATAAACAGGAGGCCCCAGATGACGGACTTAATGACAGAAAAACGCCTGGACACACAGTCGTTGCTGGACCGTATCGAAACCCTCGAAACCCGGCTGGCCGAGGTGGAGGACCAGATCCCCTCCGACCGCGTGACGATTGTGGTCTTTTCCGGAGAGCTCGACCGCGTGCTGGCATCGCTGGTGATCGGCACCGGCGCCCTGGCGATGGGCCTGGAAGTGTCGTATTTCTTCACTTTCTGGGGTATCACCACCCTGAAAGACAACAAGACCCTGGGCGGGAAGACGCTCTTCGAAAAGATGATGACCATGATGACCCCGGCCGGCACCAAGGGCATGGGCGTCAGCCGGATGAACTTCTTCGGGATCGGGGCACAGATGCTGCGCTCGATGATGGTTGAAAACAACGTCGAATCGGTCGAGAGCATGTTCCAGATGGTCAAGGACATGGGCGCCACCATGTACAGTTGCACGATGTCCCAGGATGTCATGGGCATCGAGACGACCGAGTTGATCGACGGTACCATCGACGCCGGCGCAGCGACCATGATCGCCGACGCCATCGACAGCAAATTCACGCTGTTCATCTAGCCCGGTTCGCAGCCGGACTGCAAACAGGGGGACCACAACCGAAACCAGGCAGCAGCGCACCACCTAAAAGGACTGCTTCATGCCCAACTACGGCTTTGTGATCGATAACCGCAAATGCATCGGTTGCCACGCCTGCTCCACCGCCTGCAAATCCGAGAACGAAGTTCCGCTGGGGGTCAACCGCACCTGGGTGAAATATGTCGAGACCGGGCAGTATCCCAACTCCCGGCGGCATTTCCAGGTCACCCGGTGCAACCACTGCGCCAACCCGCCCTGCGTGCGCATCTGCCCCGTCACGGCCATGTACCAGCGCCAGGACGGGATCGTCGAGTTTGACCCCGACATCTGCATCGGTTGCAAAGCCTGCATGCAGGCCTGCCCCTACGACGCCATTTACATCGATCCCAACAACGGCACCGCAGCCAAATGCCATTACTGCGGGCACCGCACCGATTTGGGTCTCGAACCGGCCTGCGTGGTGGTTTGCCCGACGCATGCCATCATCGCCGGTGATATGGACGATCCGTGGTCGGAGATCAGCCGCACCCTGAGCGAAAACAGGGTCACGGTGCGCAAACCCGAGCAAGGGACCGCGCCCAAGCTTTTCTATATCGACGGCAGCGACATCGCCATGCATCCCACCGCCACCGAGCGGGTTCCAGAATCCTTCATGTGGGCCGATGTGATCCCGCTGCACCCTTCGCATGGACCCCGCTCCCAAGCACACATGTCTCCGACCTCCTGGAACGGGCATTCCGATGATGCGAATGCAAGCGGCAGGCTAAGCGCTTCCGGCGCAGCCCTGCGATCCACCCAGCCCCAGGGCGCTCCCTGGCAGGGCCCCATCCAGATCGGCGGCAGAATGGCGGACCACATGGTGCAGGTCGCCTACAATGCCCAACACCTGATCCCCTGGCACTGGCCCGTGCCCGCTTACCTGGTCACCAAGGGCGTGGGGGCCGGGATCTTCACGCTGCTGGGGCTCGGTTTCCTGCTCGGCCGCTTTCCCCAGGACGGCCTGGTCAACCTGGTGGCGGGTTTCCTTTCGCTGCTCTTTATCGCCCTCACCACTGCGCTGCTGGTTTACGACCTGGAAAAGCCGGAGCGCTTCTTTTCCATCGTGCTGCGCCCGCAGTGGTCCAGCTGGCTGGCGCGCGGCGCTTTCCTTTTGATTTCATTCAGCGCCGTCGCCGGGACGTGGTGGGCGCTGGAAGGCGGGGCCTACCTGGGCTGGTGGCCGACGGATTGGGCCTTGGCCTTCCGACCCTGGGCCGTGTGGCTGGGGCTGCCCCTGGCACTCGGTGTGACGGTCTACACCGCATTCCTGTTCGGGCAGGCGGAAGGGCGCGATCTGTGGCAGAGCAGCCTGCTGCCGTTCCACCTGGTCGTCCAGGCGCTGATGGCCGGAAGCGGGATGCTGCTGATCGCCGGCCTGTTCCTGGATTACGAACCCGGCCTGGCCGGGCTGCTGCGTACCGCCTTTGGCGTCTCCCTGGCCGTAGACCTGTTCGTCACCCTGGTCGGAGAGTTCAGCATGCCGCATGCCAGCGAGGTCGCAGCACAGGCCGCCCATGCCATCAGCCACGGCCGCTACCGTATTCACTTCTGGTGGGGCAGCATCGTGCTCGGCCACCTGCTGCCCCTGGGGCTGCTGCTCCTGGGCGGGCCGCTGCTCGCGGTCGGCGGGATTGCAGCCATCATAGGGCTGTACCTGTTCGAATACGCCTTCGTCATGGCGCCGCAGGAGATACCAAATTCATAAACCCGTGCAATGTTCATGTTGCACGTTGCCCGTTGCACGTTGCCCGTTGCACCTTACACTTTGCACTTTGCACTTTGCATTTTGCACCTTGCACTTTCCACGTTGCCCGTTGCACCTAAAAAAACATGACCCAATCTAAACCATCTGACGCAAAGCAAGTCCCCACCTCCGCCGGAACCGGTCCGCCGGTTTTCGCCGATTCGGAACTGCAGCCTGAGCCCATCGACCTGACGACCGTCGTCCACCCGGACGGGCGCATGAGCCAGTACCCGCCCCCCGAGAAATGGGACGACTGGGTGGAGTACGACGGCAAGGCCTGGCCGCGCAAGAAAGCCCGCCGCTACACCCTGGTGCCGACGGTGTGCTTCAATTGCGAAAGCGCCTGCGGCTTGCTGGCCTACGTCGACAAGCAAACGCTGGAGATCAAGAAGTTCGAAGGCAATCCAGCCCATCCCGGCAGCCGCGGCCGCAACTGCGCCAAGGGGCCGGCCACCCACAACCAGATCTACGATCCCGAACGCATCCTGTACCCGCTCAAGCGCGTCGGGAAGCGCGGCGAAGGCAAATGGCGGCGCGTCTCCTGGGAGGAGGCCCTCGAGGATATCGCCGCCCGGATGCGGGTCAGCCGCCAGGCCCGCCGGGACGGGATCATGTACCATGTCGGGCGGCCCGGAGAGGACGGCTACACCAACCGGGCGATCTCCGCCTGGGGCGTGGACGGCCACAACAGCCACACCAACATCTGCTCGTCCAGCGCCCGGCTGGGCTACTACCTGTGGGCGGCCTTCGACCGTCCCAGCCCGGACCACGCCCACGCCCGCACTATCCTGTTGATCTCCAGCCACCTCGAGACCGGGCACTATTTCAATCCGCACGCCCAACGGATCGTCGAAGGCAAGATGAAAGGCGCCCGCCTGATCACGTTCGACCCGCGCCTGAGCAACACCGCCAGCCGCAGCGACGTCTGGCTGCCCACCTGGCCCGGGTCGGAGGCCCATGTGCTTCTGGCGATCGCCAACTACCTGATCCAGCACGACCTGTACGACCGGGATTTCGTCCGCCGTTGGGTAAATTGGGAGCAGACCCTCGAGGCTATTGCGGATGGGCGATTGGCGATTGAAGACGAAACGCTTCTCAGAGATATTCAAGATCGCAAATCGCAGACCGAAGATCGAAGATCTGAGATCTGGAATTTGCGATCTTTTTCCCTGTTTGACCGCTTTCTCAAGACCGTCTATGCCGAATTCAC
>JBFKII010000309.1:0-4968 GCA_041632295.1 Anaerolineales bacterium
CCCCACCCTGTCATTCTGAGGGAGGCGCAGCCGACCGAAGAATCTGGCGGCCTGGGTGTCCTTCGCCTGCGGCTCAGGAGATGGTTCGCCCCTGTAGGCCTCTGTCTTAAACAAAACGGCTGGAGACGAACGCTCCAGCCGTTTTGTTATATAAAGGGTCTTACGTTATCCGAACACTTCCAGCATCCTGGTCGTCACGATCAGGACAAAAGCGATCCCCAACGGAACGATCCCGACGTTCAGGATGCGGCCCCAGGCTTTGAACTTCGGTGAATCAGAGACCGAAAAGATCTCCTTCTGAATCAGCAGGGCCAGAAGCATGAGGATGGCGATAAGACCCAGTGACCCGGCCAGAGCCGCGGTCGTGACCGTAGAGACGGTCGAGGTAGTGACTGTGGAGATCATAGTGCCTTTATTATAGGAAATTTACCGCCGGCTCGCAAACGTAAAAGATGATAGATTCGTTTCAAATTGGAGAGTCGCCTGCAGGATTTCCATGGCTGAAAAGCGACTTTTACTCCACCACATCCACCGCCACCCCGGCGGATCCCAAAAAAGCCCGGGCGTTTGGGTCGATGCGGTAATTGTGCGCATAGGCGATACGGGCGATGCCGGCGTTGATCAGCATCTTGGTGCAGCCCAGGCACGGGAAATGGGTGACGTAGCAGGTCGCCCCCCGGGTGGAGATGCCGTGCAGGGCGGCCTGGATGATGGCGTTAGCCTCGGCGTGGGTGGTGCGCACGCAGTGCCCATCGACCATCAGGTGTCCGGCATCGTCGCAGTGCGGCAGCCCGGAGGGCGAGCCATTGAAGCCGGTCGTGAGGATGCGTTTGTCACGCACCAGCACCGCCCCGACGGACGCCCGGTCGCAGGTGCTGCGCGTCGCCACGGTCTCGGCGATTTTCATGAAATAGGGATCCCATTCGGGCCGCATCGATCCTCCTTGAGCCGAAGTTGGCGGTGATTATACACCTGGGAGAGGGCAAGGCGGCCGCCCTTTTTTGTCATGGCGAGGAGGCTGCAGGCCGACGTGGCCATCTCAGCGAGCCTTGCGATGACGCGGGTCGCTTTGGTTGGTGAACCTGAGGCCCGGAAGTACGAGACCCCCGCGCTGCAATTCCCGGGCAGGCCCCTTCGGGCTGTTCACAATGACGGGGAGGGCGGAGGCGGCCGGTTTCTAATCCCCGTTTCATTTTCTTGACGCACCCGCAGAAAGAATTATACTTTTTTACAGTTCTCCCACTCAGGGCAGCCGCCGTGCGGCGGTCCGCCTACGGCCGGGGCGGTCCGCAACCCTGCCCGCCACGGCACTCCACAGCGCACCAACAAACATATGACCGAATCGATTGCCATCGAAATGCGAAACGTCACCAAGCGTTTCCCCAATCCGGGGGGCGGCGAGGTGGTCGCCGTCAACAACGTTTCGCTACGCATCCAGGACGGGGAGTTCTTCTCCCTGCTGGGCCCCTCCGGCTGCGGCAAGACCACCTCGCTGCGCATGATCGCCGGCTTCGAACTGCCCAGCGAAGGCGAAATCTTCATCCACGGGCGGGAGATGGGCCAGGTGCCGGCTTTCAAGCGGCCAGTCAACACCGTCTTCCAGCAGTACGCAGTGTTCCCTCACATGACGATCGGCGAGAACGTCGCCTTCGGGCCGGAGATGAAGGGCATCGGCAAAAAGGAACGCCAACGCCGGATGGGGGAGGTGCTCGACCTGGTGCGCCTGCCCGGCCTGGAACACCGCAAGCCCAACCAGCTCTCCGGGGGGCAGCAGCAGCGCGTTGCCCTGGCACGCGCCCTGATCAACCAGCCGGAAGTGCTGCTGCTGGACGAGCCACTTGGCGCCCTCGACCTCAAGCTGCGCAAGGAGATGCAGCTGGAGCTCAAGACCCTGCAGCGCGAGGTGGGGATCACCTTCATTTACGTCACCCACGACCAGGAGGAAGCGCTCACGATGAGCGACCGCATCGCCGTGATCACGCGCGGGGTGGTCAACCAGGTCGGAGAGCCCGAGGCGATTTACGAAAAGCCGGCCAACAAGTTCGTGGCCGATTTCATCGGCGAGACCAATTTCATCGACGGCCAGGTGGCCGGCCAGGACGGGGACATGGTGGAGGTCACGCTCCCCGCCTCAGGGGCCGTCCGCGTGCAGTCCTCACGCCGCTTCAGCGCCGGCCAGTCCGTCACCCTGGCGGTGCGCCCGGAAAAGCTGCGCCTGAATGCCGGGCTGGATGGGGCCAACAACCTGGCCGCCAGGCTGGAGGACCTGATCTACATCGGCACCGACACCCATTACAGCGTCCTGCTTCCGGGCGGGCAGCGTCTGCGGGTGCGCGAACAGAACGTCTCCCGCGCCCACAAGTCTCTGGCCACGGTAGGTGAGCAGGTTTCGGTCAGCTTCACCCACACCGCAGCCCGGCTGCTGACGGAGTAAAGAATGCGCGAGCGCCTGCGGCAGTCCAAGGGGATGCGGCTTTTCGGCCTGATCGGGCCCGGGGCGCTGTGGATCGTGGTGTTTTTCAACCTTCCGCTGCTGATCGTGCTGTTCATCAGTTTCGTCGAGCGCGGCCGGGCGGGCGGCATCCGCACCCCTCCGGAATACACCCTCCAGAACTACATCCAGCTGTTCGACGCCTGCGCCTCTGCCTTTTCCGGGCCGGAGTGCAACCCCTTCCTGTACCTCGGCATCTTCTGGGGTTCGGTCCGCATCGGCCTGCTGGTCACTTTCTGGTGCATCCTGCTGGGCTATCCCCTGGCGTATTTCATCTCCAAGCGCCGCCCGGTCTGGCGAGACGCGCTGATGATCCTGGTCATTATCCCGTTCTGGACCAATTTCCTGGTGCGCACGTACGCCCTGAAATCGGTGCTGGCGACGGAAGGGCTGCTGAACAGCGCGCTGGTCAGCCTCAACCTGGTCGATGCGCCGCTGGAGCTGCTCTTCAACCACTTCGCCGTGGTCTTGGGGCTGTTCTACGGCTACCTGCCCTTTGCCGTCCTGCCGATGTACGCCTCGATCGAAAAGTTCGACCATTCGCTGATGGAGGCTGCCGCCGACCTGGGAGCCAATCCCGTGCGCGCTTTCCTGCGCGTCATGCTGCCCATGACCTTGCCGGGTGTGGTGGCCGCTTTCGTCCTGGTCTTCGTGCCGGTGGTCGGCGCTTTCATCACCCCGGATATCATGGGCGGCGGCAAGGTGGAGATGATCGGCACGCTGATCAACCGCCAGTTCGGAGTGGCCCGCAACTGGCCCTTTGGCTCCTCGATTTCCCTGGTCCTGATGCTCCTGGTGCTGATCGGGGTGGTCGCCTATTTTCGTTCCGGCGGTGAGGAATCAAGGAGAGCGATATGACCGCCCAGAGCCAGACCGCTATGCGGGTCTCCCCGCGGCCGCGCAGGCGCCTGGCCGCCCGGCTGGGCAGCTGGGTCCTGGGGGCCAACGCCGCCCTGGTCTTCGGCTTCCTCTACTTGCCGGTCGTCATCCTGATCGTGTTTTCCTTCAACGAGACCCGTTCGGTCGCCGTCTTCTCGGGCTTTTCCACCGTCTGGTACAGCCAGCTGGCCGATAACGAGCAGCTGCTGGACGCCGCCCGCAACTCGGTGCTGGTCGGGCTGGTCGCGACCGTATTCGCCACCGTGATCGGCACGATGACCGCCCTGGCGATGGACCGCTTCCGCTTCCGCCTGCGCACGGCTTTTGACGCCAATCTGTACCTGCCGCTGGTGATCCCCGAGATCGTGATGGGCATCTCGCTGCTGCTGTTTTTCAACCAGGCGCTGTTCCCGTTCATCAACAGCGTGTTCGGCATTCGCGCTTCCACCGGCCTGCACACCATCACCGTATCGCACATCGCCTTCGATATCCCTTTCGTGTACGTGATCGTGCGCGCCCGCCTGGCCGATTTCGACCGCACCCTGGAAGAAGCCGCCGCAGACCTGGGTGCGGACGGCTGGAAAACATTCCGCCGGGTGACCCTGCCCCTGTTGATGCCGGGGATCATCGGCGGGGCGCTGTTGGCCTTCACCCTATCGCTGGACGATTACCTCATCACGGTCTTTACCAAGGGCGTCCAGGAGCAGACCATGCCGCTGTATATTTACTCGCTGGTGCGGCGCGGTGTGACGCCCGAGATCAACGCCCTGTCGACCGCCTTGCTGGTCGGATCGATCGGGCTGGTCGGCCTCTCCCTGACCGCCCAGAGCGGCGGTGCGCTGTACACGCGCGCCATGTCCTTCGGGGCCGGGCTGGGCATCGGCCTGTACGGCCTGTTCAGGCTGAGCACCTTCCTGGCAGAGTTCAGCCCAGGCGGCCTGATCCTCGAAATCTTACTGCTGGCGGCTTTTGCCTGGGCCTGGATTTCGTTCCGGGGCTACCGGGAGGAGTTCGAGCTGGCAAATCGGGCCGGCCGGGTGCTCTCGCTGCTGGCCCTCGTGATCGTCGCCTTTGCGGCCTTTTTCTCGACATTATTGCTGCTCATCTAAGGAGGTGGTGCGAATCGAACTGGATAGCAGATCGCCAACCGATTTGAAAACTTTAAAGCACAGGAGACAGAAATGAAAAAAACCCTTTTTTATGTATTGATCCTTTTGACACTGGTGCTGGTTTCTTGCCAGCAGGCCGCACCGATCCCCTCCGGCGGCGGGGGCACCGGCGGCGATAGCAGCGGTGACTCCTCCGGGGATACCGGTGGAGATTCCGGCAGCGACTCGGGCGGGGATTCGGGCGGGGACTCCGGCGGCGACTCCGGCGGCGATACAGGTGGAGACACCGGTGGGGATACCGGCGGCGTGGCGGATACTGGCCGCTGCGGGGACCGCTCCCGACTTTCAAGTGAGCTGCTGTTCTACAATTGGTCCGAGTACATCGATCCTGAAATCAAGGAAATGTTTGAGGCCGAGTGCGGGGTCCAGATCATCGAGACCAACTACGACTCCAACGAGACCCTGCTGGCCACCCTGCAGGCCGGCGGC
>JBFKII010000310.1:0-4953 GCA_041632295.1 Anaerolineales bacterium
CGGGCAGGAGGTCCCGACCTCCGCCAGCCGCGCGGCGTCATGGCTGTTGGCAAATTCCAGCACCCGCTGGCTGGCATGTACCGTGCCGATGAATCGGTTCTGCTGGGACACCATGCCGCGCAGGCGAGGCAGCAGGCGGACGAGCAGGCGCTCCCGATCTCCCTCCGGCAGGGATTGGTATTTTGTCCCGCCGAACGTGTCCGCGCCTTTTTCGCGGGCGGCGATGTATTCAGCGGCTTTTTCGATCAGGGACAGGGTTAATTCATAGCAGGCTTTGTCGTCATCCGCCCAGTTGATCAGCCCGTGCTGGCCCATCACCAGCCCTTTCAGTTTTGGATTCACCTCCGCAATATTGCCCATCACCAGCCCGAGGTCGAAACCCGGCCGCTGCCAGGGCACCCAGCCGACCTCTTCTCCATAGACATCCCTGGTCAGCCCTTCCTGGTCTGCGCTGGCTGCGATGGCGATGACGGAGATCGGATGGGTGTGGTCCACATGCCGGTAAGGGATGAATCCATGCAGCGGCGTGTCGATCGAACTGGCGCGCGGATTGAGGTCGAAGGTGGTGTGCGGGTACATCGCAACCATCCGGTCTTCGATCTCGGTCTTGACACCCTTGGACGGGGCGGCACCGTAAATTTTTTTCAGGGCAAGAAATTTATCCATGTAGAGCGAAGCGAAATTCTCCCTTTTGGCGGTGCGCAGGTCCCCGCCGGATCCTTTGACCCACAGGACATCGACGCTTTCGCCGGTCAGCGGATCGGTCATCATGACTTTGGAAGAGGTGTTGCCGCCGCCGGTGTTGGTGATGCGCTGGTCGGCGCCGAGTAAGTTGGAGCGGTAGCGCAGGCGTTCCACCGCATCGAGTCGATTGGCAAAGTCATCGTCCCACAGATCGTCGACATGTTTGAAATGGGCCATTGAAAGTTCCTTCCGCGTTCAGGCGAACTGCATGTAGGTTTCGAATGCCTCGTCCCAGGCGGGCGAGGGATTTGGGTGGAAAGCGCGCAAACCATTCATTCGGGCAACCAGCTGACGGGCTTCGGAAAGGCTGCTGATTTCACCCAGGGCGATCCATTGCACGAGGGCGTTGCCCAGGACGGTGGCTTCCACCGGCCCGGCCAGGACGGGTTTTCCGGTCGCATCGGCCGTCATCTGGTTGAGGAGCGCATTATGCGAGCCGCCGCCGAGGATGTGGATTACGTCCACCGTGCGATCGGCCAATTCAGCCAGTTTCTCAAAGACGCCACAGTAGGCGAGCGCCAGCCCTTCCAGAACCGTCCGTACAATTTCGCCGCGGGATTCGGGCACTGGCTGTCCGCTCCGGGCACAGAAATCCCGAATGCGGGCGGGGTGATCGCCGGGCTGCAGGTAAACCGGGTCGTTGACGTCGATCACGGCTTTGAAGGGTGTTGCGGCTTCGGCCAGCCTCACGATCTCGGCATAGGATAATGTCGTGCCTTCCGCCTGCCAGGTGGCGCGGCACTGCTGGACGATCCACAGCCCCATGACATTCTTGAGCAGGCGGAACGTGCCGTGCACGCCGCCCTCATTGGTGACGTTGGCGGCCAGGGCTTCCGGGGTCAGGACCGGCCGTGCGACCTCCAGCCCCGCCAGGCTCCAGGTGCCGCTGCTGATGTAGCCGGCATGACCGGATTGGGTGGGTAGGGCCGCGACGGCGCTGCCCGTATCGTGGCAGGCCGGCGCGATGACTGGGATGCGTTCATACACACCAAGCTGCGTGCCGGGCTGGACGACCTGCGGGAAAATGTGTGTTGGGATGCCAAGCTGCTCCAGCATGCCTGTGGCCCAGGTCCCGGTCTGCGGGTTGAACATCTGTGTGGTGGTCGCGTTACTGAACTCGCAGACTTTCTCCCCGCTCAGCCAATGGTTGAACAGGTCAGGCATGGTCAGGAAGGTCTCGGCGATGGCCAGCTGGGGCGAACCGGCCAGGCTCATCAACTGGTAAAGGGTATTGATCGGCAGGAACTGGATCCCGGTCTGGGTGAATACCTGCTCGCGGGGAACAAGCGAGAAGACCTTTTCCATCATCCCATCGGTGCGGGCGTCGCGGTAGTGGACGGGGTTGCCGATCAGGCGGCCCCGCGCGTCCAGCAGGCCGAAATCAACGCCCCAGGTGTCCACCCCCAGGCTGGCTGGTTTATAAGCTTTCCCCTTTTCAATGCCGGCCAGGATTTCCTGCCACAGGCGAAGCACATCCCAGTGCAGGGTGTCCCCGACCATTACGGGTGCGTTCGGGAAGCGGTGCAGCTCTTCAACTGCCAGGGCGCTCCCATCAAATCGGACGGCCATGACCCTTCCGGATTCTGCCCCCAGGTCGATCGCCAGGACGATAGCCGGATGCTTCATCCCCGTTTGCTCAGCGTGTTTTTCTCGTAGGCTTCGATCTCGTCCATGAAGGCGTAGCCAGCAGGGACTTCGTGTGCCTGGCAGTGTTGGTCCCAGACGGCGCCGAAGGGCATGCTTTTCAGCGCTTCCAGAAGGGCGAGGCGGCGGGTGAAATCCCCCGACTGCTCCAGTTCGTCCAGAGTATTGTGCGGTTCGAGCAGTGCCATCAGCAGGGCCCGCAGGGTGTTGCGCGCCCCGATCGTCCAGGCGGCGACCCGGTTAATGCTGGCGTCGAAGAAGTCCAGGCCGATGTGGACCCGCTCCAGGTAGCCCCCCCGGACGATCTCCTGCATGATGGCCTGCAGGTCATCGGTCAGGGTGACGACGTGGTCGCTATCCCAGCGCACCCCGCGGCTGACGTGCAGCAGCAGCGCAGGGACGTACAGCAACGTGGCGGAGATCTTGTCGGCGATGGTTTCTGTGGGGTGGAAGTGCCCGGCATCCAGGCAGAGCAGCTTTTGGCGGGAGACGGCATAACCCAGGTAGAACTCGTGCGAGCCGGCGACGTAGCTCTCGGAGCCCAGGCCGAAGAGTTTGCACTCGACGGCGTCCAGGTTTTGGGCCGGGTCGAGCGGCTTTTGGAAGACCCGGTCGAGCGATTCGACCAGCCGGGCGCGCGGGCCGGCGCGGTCGAAAGGCGTGTCCTTGAAGCCGTCCGGGATCCAGACGTTGGTGACGGCCGGCGTGCCAAGCTCCCGGCCGAAATAGGCGCCGATCTCGCGGCTGCGGATGCAGTGCTCGATCCAGAACGCACGCACGGCCGGGTCGGGATGCGCCAGGGTGAAACCGTCGTCCGCCAGGGGATGGGAGAAGCAGGTGGGGTTGAAATCGATCCCGCGGCCGTTGGCTTTCGCCCAGTCGACCCAGCCGGAGAAATGTGCCGGCTCGATGGCATCCCGTTCGACCTTGTGTTCGCTTTCCAGGTAGATGGCGTGCAGGTTGAGGCGGTGACTGCCGGGCAGCAAGCGGTAAGCCTGATCGAGGTCGGCGCGCAGTTCATCGGCTGTTCGGGCTTTGCCGGGGTAGTTGCCTGTGGCCATGATCCCGCCGCTCAAGCCGCGGCCGGGGTCTTCGAATCCGGCGACGTCGTCCCCCTGCCAGCAATGCAGGCTGAGGGGTATCATGCCCAGCGTTTCCAGGGCCCGCTCAGTGTCGACGCCGATGGAGGCGTACTGTTCCCGGGCGATCTCATAGGGTTTCATCGGGTTATTTTCCATACCGGTCCGTCATTCACTGGAGAAGTCAATCCAGGTGGAAGATTTCCGGCAATTCCACCATCGAACGGTCCGCATGGACTTGCGAGTCGATGAAAGGCGCCATCAGTTTCTGCCATTTTTCGTTGATCGGCTCCTGGCCCATCCCCTCCAGCGCGGCCTGGAAGCCGGTTGGGGTCTCGAAATAGCCGAACACGGTTCCGTCCGGTTGGAGAAACAATGAGTAGTTGTGCCAGCCGTTCCGCTTTAGCGCCTCCTGCATCTCCGGCCAAACGGCTAGGTGGTGGCGTTTGTACTCTTCGATTCTATCCGGCTTCACCTTAAACACGAACGCGACTCGCTTCATCGTTCACTCCAGGGTTTTGGTTGATCTTCAGAGACGGGCATCTGTCTGCACCTTTTTTCATTTACAGCCGCGGCTATCCGCTAACCCAAAGTAGCTAATCTGGCCCGTTGGCGGGATTCAGAAAAGAGAACACCTCGTCCCACCAGTCCCGATCCGCTTCGATCGGCATGCGGTTGTGGGTGGCGCCTTCAAAAAGCCAGAGTTGTTTGTCCCCTGCCAGGGTGTCATAGAGATTTAGGCCGTGCTGCACCGGGATGACCTCGTCCTTTCCCGCCAGGACAACGGCGATTTTGCCCTCAAAATCCGCCAGGTTGTCGACCGAGTTGTAGCGATCGAGCACCAGCCAGCGGGCGGGGAGATAGGGGTAGTGGGTCTGCGCTACGGCGGGCAGGGAGTCCCAGGGGGTGAAGAGCACCAGCCCGGCGATGGGCACATCGGTCTGTGCGCTGGCGGCCGCGGCCACCCCGGCCCCCAGGGATTCGCCCCACAAGTACAGCGGCTCGCCGTACATCTGGTGGGCCCGGGCGATCGTTTCCAGAGCATCCGCGACCAGGACGCTCTCGCTGGGCCGCCCGCGGCGCCCGCCGTAGCCGGGATATTCCGCCAGAACGACGCGCAGATCGAGGCCGGAAAGAGCGGGGAGGTAGAAATCGCGGTGGTAAGCCGCCCCGGCGTTGCCGTGAAAGATCACCACCGTGCCGCGCGCCGCTGGCATCGCCTGCAGGGGGGCAAAGCCGCGGAAATCCCCTATCGATGGCCAATGACGCAGGCCGCGCGCCGCGGCTGTTTGATCGGAAATACTCCCACCAAAAGGCTGGTACAGCAGCCGGCGCTGCATGACGAATAGGAAGGCGCTGAAGGCCAGGTAGGCCAGAAGAACGGTGAGGAGCAGCTGTTTCCAGGGCATATGGTGAGGGGATCTCATTCGCACGGGGCGCGATCCTTCAAGATCATGGTTTTGAATAATTGTAAGCGCAGTTGTGA
>JBFKII010000311.1:0-4943 GCA_041632295.1 Anaerolineales bacterium
CTTTGCGAACATCAGGGCCGCTCGCTGTCGGTCGATTTTTCCCGAGGTCGTCAGCGGCAGCGATTTGACGAATTCAATATCGCGGGGCAGCTTATACCCCGCCAGCTTTTCCCTCAAGTGGTCCAACAAACTGCCGGCACCAATGTGGTCCGGCCGGCCGGGCACAACCAGGGCAGCCACACGCTGGCCCCATTCCTCATCCGGCAGCCCGTATACAAATGCCTGGGCGACATCCGGGTGCACTTCGAGCGCCTGCTCCACCTCCGCCGGGTACACATTTTCCCCTCCCGTGACGATCAGATCGCTGCGGCGCTGAACAACAAACAGATCGCCATCCTCGTCCAGGTAGCCCAGATCCCCCGTTTGAAACCAGGGATAGGCCCGCGAAGGCCCGGCGCGTTTAAGGCCGGCTTCGATTGCCTTTTCATCTTTCGGAAACAGGGGCGGTTGGCCGGAGGAGAAGTGCGATGAAATATCCGGAAACCGGCCGGACTGCAGGTAGCCGACGGAAACGATCGGACCGCGCACCGCGATCTCCCCGATCTCCCCTGCCGGCAAAACAGCGCCAGCTTCACTCAAAATCCGGACCTCATTCCCTGCCAGCGCGCTGCCAACCGTACCCGGCTTTCGGGATACCAGGGCGGGAAGAGCCGTCGCCACCTGGGAGGCGGCTTCGGTCAGTCCATAGGTGCTGGCGAGCGGGATCCCGATTTCTATGCATCGCTGCAGCAAGCTTTTTGGGGCGGCTGCGCCCCCGAGCAATACCACTTTCAAGCTTTCCGGAAATGGCTGCCAATCCCGGGTTTCCATCAAGCGCTGGAGCATGGTGGGCACCAGAGATACGATCGATGCCTGGCCGTTTTCCAGGCTGCGATCGATATCAGAGGGGTCAAATTTTTCATGCAGAATCACGCAGGTGCCGTAAAGCATGCTGCGGAAGAGAATGGACAGTCCTCCTATGTGGAACAGCGGCATCGCAAGCAGCCATCTGGCCGCCGTCTCCAATCCCAGGCGGTGGGCGGAGGCCAGGGCGGAGAAAAACAGGTTCCCATAGCTCAATACGGCGCCCTTCGGCCGCCCCGTCGTACCGGATGTAAACATGATCCCCCATGGCGCTCCCAAATCAAGACTCCTAGACGACCAGTGCCGGTCCGCTGAGCCCTCAAAATTTAGCTCACTCTGCAGAACCAGGCCTGCAGAGGGGGCCAGGGCACAGATCTCCGGCGGAGTCGCTTTCCCTGTCATCAGCCATTCGGCCCGGGCTGAATCCAGCTGGTAGCGCGTTTCGTTTGCGGTCAGCCGCGTGTTAAGCGGCAAAATGACCGCGCCCAGACGCCCCAAGGCATGGGCCAGCATCACGAATTCGGGAGTATTCGGCAGGTGTAGGGCCACCCGAGAATTTGCCCGAATTCCGAGCTCCGCAAGCTGGGCACAGAGGCCGCTCACCCGTACCTGCAGCTGAGCGTACGTCCAGAGCTCATCCCGAAAGATCAGTGCCGGTCGCTCCGGAGAAAGCTCTGCGCGCTGGAAAAGCCAGTCCATCATCCGATGCACTCCGTGTTCAGGGCCGCCAGGGGAAATTGCGATAGCCGACGGGGCGCTTTTCGTTGAAAGCATTGCGGCCCTCTTTTCCTTCCTCGGTCATGTAAAACAGCATGGTGGAGTCTCCCGCCAACACCTGCAGCCCAGTTTGCCCATCCATGTCTGCGTTCATAGCTGCCTTGAGGAATCGAATGGCTATCGGGCTCTTGTGAAGGATCTCCTGTGCCCAGGCCACCCCCTCCTTCTCAAGGTCGGCCAGTGGAACGACTGTGTTAACCAGGCCCATTTTTTCCGCTTCCCTGGCGCTGTACTGGCGGCAGAGGTACCAGATCTCCCGCGCTTTCTTCTGCCCGACGATCCGCGCCAGGGTAGCCGAACCATAGCCGGCATCGTAGCTTCCCACCTTCGGGCCGGTCTGACCGAAAATGGCGTTCTCCGAGGCCAGAGAGAGGTCGCAGATCACGTGCAGGACATGCCCGCCGCCGATTGCATAGCCATTGACCAGGGCGATCACCACTTTCGGCATCGTTCGGATGATGCGCTGTAGGGTGAGGACATTGAGCCGCGTCCTGCCGGTGTCTTTATCGGTGTATCCCGCATGGCCGCGGATGCTCTGATCCCCTCCGGCGCAGAAAGAATGCACGCCATCCTTGGGAGACGGGCCGTTACCAGTCAAAAGGACCACGCCGATTTCCTCGTCCATCCAGACGTCCTCAAAGGCTTCGATCATCTCGTCGATCGTGGTCGGGCGAAAAGCGTTGCGTTTTTCAGGCCGGTTGAAAGCGATCCGCGCCATGCCATCCGCTTTGTGGAATGTGATGTCTTCGAAGATTTTGACTTCTCTCCAATCCACTCCGGATGTCGAAATCAGTTCATTCATGGTTTTCATCTCCTTTTTTCAGCCAGTGCTCAAAACGGGCCACAATTTTTTTTCGGCTGCGTTCATGCAAGGCGGCATCGCTTACGCATTCCAGAATCGTCGCTTTCCGGTTTTCAAGGGCGGCGAGATATTGCTCGCGGAATGCCTCCGGCTTCGAAATGCGTTCAAAATCCAGGTCAAACAACTGCGCCGCCCCTTCAAAATGCATATGGTGCGGTGTCAGGAACAGCTCGGTGAATGCCGGTTCATAGCCGGCGATCGGCAGGCGGTGGAATATTCCGCCTCCGTTGTTGTGAACCAGCACCACCACCGCCCGGATGCCGAATCTACCCAATGCAAGCAAGGCGTTCAAATCGTGATAAAAAGCCAGGTCCCCACAAACCACCGTGATCGGCCGCCCTTGGACGCATGCAATGCCAAAAGCGGTGGAGAGGTTTCCGTCAATGCCGCTGGCACCGCGGTTGGCAAAAACTCGGATACGGCGGGCACCCGTGGGAACCCACTCCTCCAGGTGGCGGACCGGGTTGGAATTGGCGACAAACACGAGCGAGTCATCGGGCAGGACCTCGAACAATTCCCGGACATACAATCCCTCGAACCAGCCCTCTGCTGCTGTGTCGACAATAGACTGCTGGTAAGCGGCATCGGCTGCGGCGAGTTCCTCCGCCCAGGCCGGATCGACCGAGTTTTCAGTTACGCAGGTTTCCAGCATGCGGCAATAGGCCGCAGGATCGGCGGAAACCACCTCCCGAAGAGAATGCGCGTCATCGTGCCAGCTTCCGGTTCCCATGATCGAAACCCGCCTGGTCTCGGGCGGCAGGTGCTCAAAATAATCTGCCAGCACCCGGGAAGTCGGCACCTGGCCGAACTGCAATACAAGTTGTGGTGCAGCCGCACCCCGGCAGGCCTGCGGATTGAGCACTTTCGCCTGGGACACCCAAGGCCCAAAGCGCAAACCGGATAAGCCGTCGGCCAGGATCGGATAACCGGATTTGGCGCTGAATGCCGCCAGGGCGGCTGGGAATTCCCCGCCGGGGCAACCGGGGCCGGCAACGAGCAGCGTGCGGGAAGGCAGCGAAGGGACGCTGGGTGTCCCATGGTGCCCGGCAGTTTTCACCACCGCAAGAGGCCCTTCGCCACTCTGCTCCAAAATGCCGGCTTCGAAAGGATATGGGGTCCCGGGCTCGGGCTCGAATGGTTTTCGAAATGGAAAATTGATGTGGACGGGCCCAGCTGGCAATCCGGTGCAAGCGGCAAAAGCACGGTCCGCGCTGGTCCGCAGGAAGCGCAAGGTTTTCGGATCCGGATCCGGTTCCGGCAGGGGCATATCCTGGAAACTGCGGGGGTAATCGCCATACAAGCGGATCTGGTCGATCGTCTGGTTGGCGCCCGACCCGCGCAGCTCATGCGGCCGGTCGGCGGTAAGCACCAGCATGGGAACAAAGGATTGTGCAGCTTCGATCACTGCAGGAAAAAAATTTGCGCCCGCAGTCCCCGAAGTGCATACCAGCGCAGCCGGGACCCCCGAAGCCAAGCCGATCCCCAGGGCAAAATAGGCCGCGGAACGTTCGTCCAGCAGGGAATAGGTCTCCAATCCCGGATGGTTTGCCATGGCGAGGACCAGGGGCGTGGAGCGCGAACCGGGCGCAATGACTGCCTTTTGGACCCCGCAGCGCACGAGTTCATCCACAAAAACGCTGGCCCACAATACCGCCGGTGGTTGCGCTCTCATCGTACCGCCTCCAAAATTGGCGCGAACTTCAATTCGGTTTCCGCCCATTCCAGCTCTGCAACCGAGTCCCTGACGATTCCCGCCCCGGCGTACAAGCGAGTCGTTCCCCCGCCGGTGACCGCCGAGCGCAGGCCGACAGTGAAAACCCCGCCACCGATTGAATCCACCCACCCCACCGGGGAGGCGTACCAGCCGCGCGTTAGGGTCTCATTTTCATCGATGAAATCTTGCGCGGCCCGCCTCGGAAGGCCACCAACCGCTGGGGTCGGGTGCAGGGCTTCGACGAAATCCAGAATGTCGAAGCCGTTCAGCGGCCCGGCAGTCAGGGGGGTGTGCAAATGCTGGATATTGGACAATTGCAGCAGACCGGTCTCCCCGACCTCCACTTCCGGCAGCAAGCGCGCCAGGCAATTGCGCACGTCCTGGATGACATAGCGGTGCTCGCGCAGGTCCTTTTTCGAAGAGAGCAATGCCTGGCCAAAAGCCAGATCTTCATCCATGGTCTCTCCGCGCGGTGCAGAACCTGCCAGCGCCATCGTTTCCAGGCGCTGGCCAGAGACGGATGCCAGGAGTTCGGGGGAAGCGCCGAAAAATGCGTGCCCGGCTTCGGGTTCGAACAGAAAACGATAGCAGTCCGGGTACTTGCCGGAAAGGCGCCCGAGTGCCTGGAGAGGGTCGACAGGTGCATTCAGGGCCAATCCCCGGGCAGCCACGACTTTCTTCAGTTCTCCGGAGTCGATCCTGCCTCTGGCTTCCGTGACGATATGCGCCCACCCAGCCGGATCCATC
>JBFKII010000312.1:0-4908 GCA_041632295.1 Anaerolineales bacterium
GAGTGGCGCCTGGCTTTGATCCTGTTCGCTCTGATGCCGCTCGTATTTTTGGCCGCCACCAGCTTCCGCAACATGGCCCGAAACGTTAACCGGCGCGGCATGCGCGCTATGGGCAACGTCAATGCAGCCATCAAAGAGACGGTCAGCGGGATCTCGGTGGCTAAAAACTTCCGGCAGGAAATGGAGATCTACCGCGAGTTCGACGGCTCCAACCAGCAGTCCTATGAAACCAACATCCGCCGCGGCCTGGTCCTGGCGCTGGTCTTCCCCACACTCAACATCATCAACAGCCTGGGGACCGCCATCCTGGTGTACGCTGGCGGCATGATGGCTTCCCAGGCGGTCGTCACGGCAGGCGCCTGGTACCTGTTCCTGCTCAGCCTGGACCGGTTCTGGTTTCCGGTGCTAAACCTTTCGGCATTCTGGACGCAGATCCAGTCGGGCCTTTCTGCGGCCGAGCGCGTCTTCGCCCTGATCGACGCCGAATCGTCTGTCGAGCAACTGCGCGAGGAGCCGGTCGGAGGGCTGCGGGGAGAGGTCCGTTTCGAGGACCTGTCCTTCCGCTACACCGACCAGGAGCAAGTGCTGACCCGCTTCAACCTGCACATCCCGGCAGGCGAGAACCTGGCACTGGTCGGCCACACAGGGTCCGGCAAGTCCTCCATTGCCCGGCTGCTGGCCCGTTTTTACGAATTCCAAGAGGGGCGCCTGCTGGTCGACGGGCGGGACATCCGCAGCTTCGAACTGCAGGACTACCGCCGCCGGCTGGGAGTTGTTTCGCAGTCCCCCTTCCTGTTTTCCGGGAGTGTGGCCGAAAACATCCGCTACGCCTGCCCGGACGCAACCGACGGGGAAATCCTGCAGCTGGCCCGGAAGATTGGCGGCGGCGATTGGCTGGAGACCCTGCCCGAAGGCCTGGACACCGAGGTGGGGGAGCGCGGCGGGCGCCTGTCGATGGGCCAGCGCCAGCTGGTCGCCCTGCTGCGGGTGCTCGTGCAGAACCCGGCGATCTTCATCCTGGACGAGGCTACCGCCAGCATCGACCCTTTCACCGAGTGGCAGATCCAGCAGGCACTGGACCTGATCCTGAAAAACACCACCAGCATCCTGATCGCCCACCGCCTTTCGACCGTCAAAGCGGCCGATCGCATCCTGGTGCTCGACCACGGCAGCATCCTGGAGGAGGGCAGCCACGACGCGCTGATGGCCTCCGGCGGCCATTACGCCGAGCTGTACAACACGTATTTCCGCCACCAGTCGCTGGATTACAAACCCGAGGGGATCGATGAGATCTTGAAGGAAAGGGAAAAGCAGCGTCTAAGGTTGTAGCAGGGGGAGCGATTTTTCCATGCCGCGCCGCGGCGTGGCTCCATTCAATATAGAAGATAAGTAAATGTAGAAGTCCGCCTGGCCCCAGGCGGTCGCGCTGGGGGTGGCCGTGCTGCTGGCCGCCGCGGTGGCGGTTGCAGTCCCGGTTGGCGAAGCGGTCGCAGTGGCAGGGAGAGGCGATGCGGTTGCGGATGCCGTGGCAGTGGGGGTTGCCGTCGCGGGCTGGGTGGCGGTTGCCGTCCCGGTCGCGGTAGGCGTTGAGGAGGAGGTGGCGGTGGGCGTGGCCGTTGGGGGCGCCGTGGCCGTCGCGGTGGCTGGCTGGGTGGCAGTTGCCGTCCCGGTCGCAGTCGGGGTTGCGGGCCAGGTGGCGGTTGGTGTGGCCGTTGGAGGTGCGGGGACGTCGATCGTCGCCTGCGTCATCAGAAATGGCGCTGCACCCGGCAGGTCTTTGTTATGCTCCCAGAGCTGCCAGACCGTCTCCCCCCAGGCTTTCAACTGATCGAAGAACGGATCGGATTGAATGATGTAAGCCGCTGGATCAGGAAGGGTGTCGGCGGTGCCATTGATCTCCTCACGCAAAAAATGGATGTACTCGCGGCTGGTGGTCTGGTAATACAGGGCGATCTCGATATGGTCTGCGCCCGTGGGGACGACCAGGTCCACCTGATCATATCCCCCGGCATACTCGGCCGCCGTGAAATAGCCTGGGGCATCGGCGCCTTCCCAGCGCGGCTGGACGAGCCGCTGAGCCGCCTGCCCGAAGTCAAACCCCTTCGGAGGGATGCGGTTGTCCTTATAGCGGTCGTCTGCGAGCACGAAATGGAGCGTCTTTGCTTCGCCGGTCAGGGAGCTGCTGGGATGCATCTCGTAAACCAGGGCATCCAGGTAGGCTTCCCCCGTGCCGAGAGGAGGGCCGCCGGGCAGACCGCGCAGCGTGCCCACCGGGTGGTCGTAGGGATTGGCTTCCCAGACCAGCTGGCCGCCTGAATATACCCGAATGTTGGCAAACATCCGCCGGCCCTCGGGAAATCCGGAGATCAGCTTGTGGCCGGTCTGGTTGTGGATGCGGAACTGAAGCGCCCCCGTGGCGGGATCGTACTGCAGGCCCTGGAGCGAGGCCGCCATCTGAAGCTGGAGGGCAGCCCGTTCTGAGCCGGCGATCAGGGCCACCGGATCGATTCCCAGGCCCTGATCCAGATCCAGGGTCAGCAGCGCCGCCCCCTGGTTGAGAAGCTGGTCGTTGACCGCATCATAATTGGGGGATCCGGGGATCGCACTTGCCAGCACGAATGGAACCCAGACATTGCCTCCGGTCATATCGTGCAGCGGCTGGCCACTTTGGGGGTGCTCGATGCTTTCGATGGGACGGACCACGGCATCATTCATCTTAGCCCCCGCCCCGACTACATCGTACATGTGGCAGTCCTGGCATTTCCCGATGTAATCACCGGGGAGTGAGGTGTCGAAGACGGCCGGGTCGAAGGACCCCTCCCCCGGCGCGCCGCCTTGCTGGCCGTAAGCCGAAAGCATGAATTCAGAGAACGTCCGCTCGACGTGGAAATAAGAGCCTGCGAACTGCGTTTCCGTCGTCAGCGGCTGCGTGCCATCCTGCCCCAGGTTGGCGAGCACGGGGTTGGAGACATCGTGGCAGGTGCCGCAGAAGTACTTACTTTTGTGGAAGCGGCTGTAGTACATCGGGTGGCGGACGGCGGCGTCCGAAAATGAAGCGCGTTTCGAGGCATCTGCGCTGACGAAATATTGGCCGCTCGTGGCCTCGATATAGGTTGGGCTGGATGGCAGGTAGTTGAGAAAGAACGGATTCCCGTTGAAAAGCAGGACGCTGATCGCCTCGGCCGCGTCCAATGCATGCGTCTGATCGGCCGCCGGTTGGGAGGGGGTGCTGCTGAGGCCCGTCTCGTCCCAATATCCGAGCCAGTCGTTGCCTTCCCGGCTGCCGTCATACGTGCCCTCGAAAAAGGGGTCGTACATCCGGTGGCAGAAGTCGCACTGCACGCCATCGAAATCGTACCCTGTCATCAGGCTGGCGTTGGTGGGATCGGAACGCCCTTCCAGCCACCCCTTCGGAAAATGGCATCGCAGGCAGATATCCGTTGCATTGGGATTTCCGACCGCCCAGATGGCGTCCTGGGCTGCCACCGCCATGGCGGGCCAAAAAATGAAATCGCGTGCGGCCTGGGCCATCATCGATCCCATCCAGTGAGAACCCGGTTCGACCTCGGGATCGTAATTCGAATGGCAGTTGAAGCACTGGTTGGGATTCTCAAGGCTGACCCCGTCCTGAGGCTGGGTGCCAGGCATCCGGACCAGGGGATCCGAAACCACGGGAATAGGATCCCAGGATCGGGTGATGAATACACCCGCCGAAAACATCAACATCCCGACTAAAATAAATCGGAATCGTGGCGATCTAATATTCACCGAACTTTTCCCCCGGCAATTCCGCGCTGCGCATGAACGCCTTCAACCAGTCTGCCCCTTTTCACTGGCAGGAATGGAAATGGATAGATGTATTCTTACAGGCTGCTGCCGCCTTTCAAAATGACTATGGCGGAAAAAGCATCCCTGCTCAAATTGCAATTGTCCCCTTTCCTCAGGGGCATCTGCCCTGTTTTACCAAGCCCTGCCGTCCGGGGCCGGCTATTTCGGATTTCTGGCGCGGGGTGGGTTCGAGGGAGGCGGCACTGATCACGGACCCGGGCACCTACGCATTGCTGCTCGTCTGCCGGGACGGTGGCGAGATCCGGGTGGGCCGCCTCGGGCTTATCCGCCTGCATCCCGGATACTATATTTACATTGGCAGCGCGTTCGGCCCGGGGGGCCTGAGGGCGCGCCTGTCCAGGCATTTCAGGGTGCAGAAGACCAGGCACTGGCACATCGATAGCCTGCGGGCAAGGGCCGCGCCCGCCGGCGCATGGTACAGCAATGAACCGGAGCGGCTGGAACATGTCTGGGCGAGGCGCTTGATTGCAACTGCGAGCCTGGAAGCCTGTCTGGGGTTTGGATGCAGCGATTGTGACTGTGCTTCACACCTGTTTCATTCCCCCGATATGTGGCGCACGGACCAAATTCGATGGGCGCTTGGTTCGCCAGTCCGGTGGCAGCCCTGCCCATTACAACCGGCTGACTGAAATTTCCCGGCTTTACATCACCGGGGAGTTGTGACCCCCAAAGGCGTGAGAATGCATACGGCTCAATCCGCAGCCTGCTTCTAAGTCCCGACGGGCAGATGCACGGCGGCCTGCTTTTCGGCTTCCGCCGCCAGGCGGCGGATCATGCCGGAGAAAATCAGGCCGTGGACCGGGTACAGGGTGTACCAGTACAGCAGGCCGAAGAGGCCTTTGGGGGCGAAATAGGCCGTTTGGAAAAGCCTGGTTTTCCCGTCGGGCTGCGGCTGGGCGCGGTACTGCAGCCAGGCCCGCCCGGGGACCCGCATTTCAGCCCGCAGGCGGATCATCTCGCCGGCTTCAACCGCTTCGACGCGCCAGAAATCGATGGCATCACCGACGCGCACGCGCCTTTCCGAGCGCCGGCCACGGCGGAAGCCCACCCCGCCCACCA
>JBFKII010000313.1:0-4874 GCA_041632295.1 Anaerolineales bacterium
CTGCCGCTTTACGTGACGCGCCTGCCCAAGGAAGAGGCCATGATGATCGCCCATTTCGGCGAGCGCTACCGGGCCTACATGCAGCGCACCGGCGCCATCTTCCCCCGTTTTTAACCCCGGTTGCCTAAATGCGCACCACCTGGGACGGGATGCCCATCCACCCCGAGAAGCCGCACGGCGCCACCGTGGTCGTCTACCGGCGCGGGCGGCGGGGCCTGGAATTCCTGCTGCTGCACCGCGCCCACCACGGGCCGGACTACGAAGGGGACTGGGCCTGGACACCGCCCTCGGGGGCGCGCCAGCCAGGCGAGACGATCGAAGCCTGCGCCCGCCGCGAGCTCGAGGAAGAGACCGGTCTGCGCCTGGAGCCGGTGCTAACCGCGTTTGGAAGCGAGGATTGGGCGGTGTTCCGCTCCGCCATGAAGGGAGCGGCGAAGGTCATCCTGAGCGCAGAACACGACCGCTATGCCTGGCTGCAGGCCGGGGAGGCGATCGCACGCTGCAAACCGGAACTCGTCGCCCTGCCTATCAAAATGCTTTCGGAAGCGCTGTAGGGCCGCCAGGCCGAACCCCGCTCCGGCTTGCTATCGATAGCGCCGGGCCTGTCATGTATAATTCCAAAATGCTCACGTATGAGGCCCGGGTCGAAATCGACAGGCCTGCGGATCAGGTGTTCATGTTTTTGGCCCGCTACCATGAGCATTTCGGTTGGGTGGGAAGCGTGTTGGCGGTTGAAAAGGTCACGCCGGGGGCGGTTGGCCCCGGCACCCGGTTCAAGGAAACCGTCAAGTTTGGACGCTTCGAGAACCAGGTGTTCTGGGAAGTGACCGTTTACGAGCCGCCCGAGCGGCTGGTTTTTCGCAGCGATTCGTTTTTGGGCCAATCCAAAGCCCTTTTTGAGTGCATCCCATTGAACGGCCGCACCAGCCTGCGGGCAGTATCCTCGGGAGAGTTGAAAGGCGGGTACAGGCTACTCAAGCCGGTGTTTGGGTTCCTGGGCTTGCGCCAGCGGAAAAAGCATCTCACCCGGATCAAAGCGGAACTGGAAGGCGGGTCCTGAATTGGCTTTTTACGGCAAGAACGACCGCTGGTGGCGGGCCCTCCTGACTGGAGACAATCCGATCCTGCCGTTTCGCGGCTTCCGGCACCTGTTCGGGCTGCTGCCTTCCAACCCGCGCTGCAAATTCTGCCACGCGCCGTTCGCCGGCTTCGGAAAGCCGCTCATGCGTGTGATCGGCAAAAGCCCATCCCGCCTTTCCCCCCAGCTCTGCCTGCAGTGTGAAAGCTTCGCCCGCAACATCCCCGGTGGGGCGGAGATCGAACTGACCATGTTGTTCGCCGACGTGCGCGGTTCGACTACCCTGGCCGAAACCATGCGCCCATTCGAATACAGCCAGCTGATCAACCAGTTTTATGTCTGCGCGACCGAGATCCTGGTGCGGACTCACGGCTGGATCGATCGACTGGTCGGGGACCAGGTCATCGGGCTGTTCATTCCCGGATTTTCCGGACCGGGGCACGCGCGCCTGGCCGTACAGGCCGGGCTCGAGCTGCTGGAGGCGATGCAGACCACAGATGAGACCCGCCCGGGCTTACCGGTGGGGGCTGGGGTGCACACCGCCCTTGCTTTCGTCGGGGCGGTGGGAACCGCCGGGGGCGCCACCGATATCACCGTCCTGGGGGATGCGGCCAACACAGCGGCACGGCTGTCGTCTGCTGCGACCGCCGGAGAGCTGCTGGTCAGCGAAAATACATTTATCCAACTGGGGATCGGGGCCGGGGGAATCGAAACGCGCCGGCTGGACCTGAAAGGCAAGGCCGAGCCTGTCGGCGTATATGTTTTCAGCGCAAACGATTTGGAAAAAGTCAGCGAACTCCGCACCTGATTTCGGAAGCGGTATTCAGGCCACGTAGGGCGGGCGACCGGAAAGGTCGTCCCCGCGATGCAGGTCGGGGGAACCCAGGTAGCGGCGCAGCTGCAGGTACATCTCCGAAACCCGGCTGGTGCGGGCGGCGTAGCGCTTATCCCCGTGACCGAAAGTGACGTACACCAGGCCTGCCAGGCGCAGCGTATTCAGGTGGTGAATCACGGTCGGGGCGCGCAGGCGCAGCTGGCGGGAGAGCTCAGTGGGGGTCTGGGGCTCCTCCTCCAGGTAGTGCAGGATGCGCAGGCGGGTGGGATCGGCCAGCGCCTTCAAAGCGCGGTACAGCGCGTCCGGCACAGTCTCGCCGGGCACCAGGGAGGTGTCCTCCGGCCGGCCACCGTGGAAGAACAGCCCCTGTCCGGCTTTGCCGGCCGTCAAGAAGACGCGCGGAGCGATCCAGAACGAGGGGACCATGACCAACTCTTCAAACTGCAGCGCCTTTTCCTCGAAGCGAATGCCTTCCGAGAGCTCGGCAAGCAGGTCGGCCGTGGCCAGCTTTTCGGCCATCTCCTGGCCGCGCGCCACGGCTTGCTGCAGGGCCGGCCGGATACGGGCCTCCTCCTCGGCGAAAAACACCTGGTAGTAGGAAATAAAAGATTGCAGGGACCGCTCCCCGTAGGCCTCTGAGCGGGACCACAGATCGAGCATGGCATCGACTTCTTTCTCCGCCCCCTCGTAGCCCTCGCCTTTCATCGTCTGGAGCAGCGCGGCGCGGTCCTGAGCGGTCCAGCTGCCACGCCCGGCAATCGCTTCCAGCCTTTCGCTTATTTCGGGCGGCATTTCCTTGCTGGAAAGCAAAGTGGCCAGCCGTTTTTCGGGTTCGATCTCGGCGAAGGCGTCCAGGATCGCCTCTCCATCCCTGGCGCCTGGCAGGCCGTACACCCACGGCAGGGAGCCCAGCAAAAAGTCGCTGATCTCTTCCAGGCACTCGCGGTCCGCCTGGGGCAGTCGCGAGCGGACTCCCTTGGCCCAGGCGCCGCGCAGGGCAAAGCGGGCAGGTTCGTGGAGCACGTGCAGGCTGACGAAGAAATCGTAGCCGGTGGCGTTTTCCCAGGTGAGTTTCGGTGCGGCGGTTTGCATGTGTCGGTCTCTTTCAGCGGCCCGTTTCAGGCCATAGCGGGCTCGGCCTCTGCCCCGGGGGGCGATTCAGCCGGGGCGCGGTCATGATCGGGCATTATATCCTCTACGTCTCGCACTGCGGGGAACAAATAGCCCGCCACACCGACCAGGGCGCCCAGCACGCTGACAATCACGAATATCAACCCGATCCCCGCCCCGGGGCCGGTGCCAACCAGCCAGCCGAACGTGCCCGCCAGGGCGCCGCCCGGTTGCATGGCGGGCTCGAAGACAAAGTCCGCCAGCGGCCCGGCCGCCAGCATGGAGATCGGGGCGGCGATCTGGGCGATCAGCCGCCGGGCGGCGAATACGCGCCCCTGGATATCCGGCTGGATCTTGGCCTGCCAGATGGCCTGGTTGGAGCCGTTCAGGATCGGCAGGATGGCGCCGCCAAAGAACCCGCCGATCGCCCACCATAGCAGACTCTGGCCGACCCCCAGGGGCAGGTTGCTGATCAGGTTGATCAGGATCATGCCGCCCAGGACCCCATGGATGCGCCGTTTTGGACCGCCCCAGATCGAGAGCAGCACCCCTCCGGCCACCCCGCCCAGAGCGGCAGCGGACTGCGCATAGCTTAATATCTGGGCGTCCGAGCCCGAGCGGGCCAGGATCATCGGGGCTAGCACGGCGAAGGCCAGCGTGGCGATCAGGTTGATCGAGAAGAAGACCATCTGCAGGCCGAACAGGCTTGGACGGCTGAAGATGTAGCGGAAGCCAAACAGCGATTCGGCCCACAGGCTGCCGCTAGCCCGGCGCCCTTCGTCCGAAACCAGCGGCGCCGGGATGTGGACTACCAGCAGCATGGTGACGGCAAACACGAACGTGATAATGTCGATGGTCAGCACCCCGCCGAGCCCCAGCGGGCCGAGCAGCGCCGCGGCCAGGATCGGGGCGAAAATGCCGGAAGCGGAGGCAGCCAGCCCGATCATCCCGTTCGCCCGGGCGTACTGCTCCTTGGGGATCATGACCGCAACGGCGGCGGAATAGGCCGGAAACTGGAAGGCTCCAAACGTCCCGGCGAACGCCGCGGCGACGTAAAGGTGCCAGATCTCCAGCAGGTCGAAGCTGTACAGCGCGAGGACAGCGATGGTGGCGATCCCGGCCGCCAGGTCGGCCAGGATCATGATCCACCTGCGGTCGTAGCGGTCGACGATGGCGCCGGCCAGCGGGCTGAAGATCACCTGCGGGCCAAAACCGAAAAATATAACCAGCGCCAGGGCGGTCGCCTGCCCGGTCACCTGCCAGGCCCACAGGCTGAGGGCAAACTGGGTCATCCCGCTGCCGAGCAGCGAGACGAACTGGCCCAGCCAGATGATGCTGAAACCCGCCATGCCGGTGGGCAGCGTTTTCCGTTGCATACTGGGGAGTTGGCGTCAGGCGCGCGCCGCTTTTCCCTGGCGGACCACTTCTTCGATCTGCGCCAGGTGGCCGTGATCGTGCCGCAGGCCGAGGGCGAAGCGCATGACCGGGTCGATGTGTTCGCCGCTGTACGGCGAGACGTAGGTGTTGTCCAGATGTGGGGGGTCGGGCCAGATGTCCAGCGTGGCCAGGCGCATGCGGCGGCTCTCTTCCAGCCGCTGCCGGCAACCCTCAATAGTGCGCATGGTGGTCCAGTGGACTTCAGAGCGCGATCGGCGCTGTTGATAGGGCACGCCACGCGCCATCTCCGCCGCCAGGAAAGCGGCCTCTTCGGAGGAGGCCGTCACGTGGACGATCAGGTGCCCCAGGTTCCATGCCAGGTCCTCGTCACGGGGGTCTTCGGCATACGGGTCGTGCGCCTCAGGGTCCTGCGGTTCGAAGACCACGTCTTCGTCCGTGCAGCCGGCGATCAAA
>JBFKII010000314.1:0-4788 GCA_041632295.1 Anaerolineales bacterium
ACAGGGCCGGACTCGACAAAGCCCTCCAGCTGTTCCATCTGCCAGTTTTTGTAATCATCGGGGGTCATAAACTGGGCGTCGGCGTTGAATGCCACGAACAAGGGCAAACGCGCCTCGAACTGCGCCGGCAGCAGGGCGGCGAGCGCCATCCCGGCCAGGGCGCCGGTCACCACGGCTGCCGCGCCGAGGTACCAGCGTAAAATCAGGGCCCGGAGCAGGCCCTGCAGGGTCCAAACGTCGAGCGTGGAGTGGTTCATGGCGACCAGCGCCGCTCCATCCACAAGATCGCGGCGGCCCCCAGGAGCAGGCAGGCGCCGAAGATGCCGTTGGCAAGCAGCGGTGGCTGGGCGAGCGCGATGAAGGCCAGGCAGCCCAGTACGATAGAAGCGATATGCATGGCGAGTACGGCGCGGCTGGTATCGAAGCCGAAATCCACCAGGCGGTGGTAGGTGTGGTCGAAGCTGGCCAGGTACCAGGGCCTGCCTCGCCGCAGGCGGGAATAAACGATCAGGACCGTATCGAAAATCGGCACGCCCAACAGCAGGATCGGGGTGAACCAGCTTTGAGACCGCAGCAGCCCCAGCGGGGTGTAGATGATGCCCAGCGCGGCCAGGACAAAGCCCAGCCACTGGGAACCGGCGTCACCCAGGAAAAGCCGGGAGGGGCTGGCGTTGAAATAGTACAGGCCGATGCAGGCGCCCACCAGCAGCGCGCCGAACGCAGACATGCCCGGCTGGTTCGATTCTTGCATGACGAGCATGAAGAACGCGGCCGTGATGGCGCCCAGCCCGACGGCCAGCCCATCCATGCTGTCCACGAAATTGAAGGCGTTGGTGATCCCCACCAGCCAGAACACGGTCAGGGCGTAATTGAGCCAGGCGAGCTGGTCCGAAAACAGGCGAACGTGGATATCCAGCAGGATCAAGATCAGCGCCGAGAGCCCCTGCCCGAGAAGCTTCTGCGGTGCAGACAGCCCCCTGCGGTCGTCCCAGACCCCGAACAGGAACACTGGGACAGAGGCCGCCAGGAGGCGCCAGATCGAGGAATAGGGACGGAAATCAAACAGCAGGACGCCGAGGGAAATGGCCAGGGCCAGGCTCCAGCCCCCGCCGAGGGACACCTCCCGGAGATGCTGTTTGTGAGGCAGGCTACCCGGCACGTCCACCCAACCCAACCTGATCGCCAGGCGGCCGGCGAGCGGCGCCAGGATCAGGGCTGCCAGGGTGGAAAACAGGATCAGGCGGAAACTGTTGAGCGCCATGGAGGATAGGGTGGGTCAGGCTGCGCCGAGCAGCTCGTGATATATCGCGATGGTCTGGCGGTTGACCTCTTGCTGTGTGAACCGCTCAAGCACCCGCTGCCTTCCGGCAGCCCCCATTCTACCGCGCCGATCGGGGTCATGAAGCAGGCTTTCCAGGGCCCGGGCCAGCGCTTCGGGGTCGTCGGGGGGGACCAGAATGCCGGTCACCCCGTCCTGGACGAAATCTCGGGGTCCGGGGATGTCCGTCGTCACCACCGGCCGCCCGCTGGCTGCGGCCTCCAGCAGGGCGACCGGGATTCCTTCACCGTACATCGTCGGCAGCGTGAAGATATGGCACCCGGCGAGCAGCGCGGGCACGTCGGGCTGGAAACCGAGCCACTCGACCACGCCTTCGCGCTGCCAGGCTTCCAGCTGGGGGAGCGGGACGGTATTAGGGTTGCCCGGATCGGGCTGGCCTGCCAGCAGCACGCGCACCGTTTCCGGCGCCCCCAGGCGGCGTGCGGCCTCCACCAGGACCCCGGCGCCTTTGTCCCACAGCATGCGGGCGGCCATCAGCACGACCGGCTTGCCGGCGGGCTCCGGGGAGGGGTGGAAGCGTTCGGGGTCCACCCCGACGCTCTCAACCAGGGCGGTGCGTCCCTGGGGGACCAGGCCGTGCCGGATGAAGTAATCGCGGTCCATTTGGTTTTCGAAAATGGCGCGCAAGTTGTCGGGACGGAAGGCATGGCGGTACATCGCCCGCACGGCGGCGCGCAGCAGCCGCGCCTTCGGCTCCCGGCCGAGAAAGACGTATCCGCGCCCGGTGATGGAGTTGACGATCCCGCCGACCTCGCTGCGCGCCGCGGCGGCGGAGCCATAAATGCTCGGTTTGATGGTGTGGTGGTGGACCAGGTCGGGCTTCTCCCGCCGGTAGACCGCCAGCGCCTGGCGGAAAGCGGGCCACTCGAGCCAGGGCGCCAGCGACTGGCGGCCCAGACGCCAGGGCAACCAACGCAGCCCCTGGGATTCCAGGCGGGAAGTGTAAGGGCCAGGCGGGGAAAACAGGACCACCTCCCAGCCGCTGGCCTGCAGCTGCAGGGCCAGCGAGCGGCGAAAATTGAACAGGTACCAGTCCGTGTTGGCGGAAAGGATGATCTTGGGCATTGCGGTGGGAACTGTAACATAAAAACCGGCGCGGGCGGGGGGAATGTCGCCTCGCCCTCCCGATGTTTGCAGCCGTTTTCACCCGCCACTTGTTCAGCGCAGATGAATAAAGCGTGAGAATTATTCACAAACTATTGACAATTTTAAATATAACACTATACTAACACTATACAATATCAAAACCTAGGAGTTCACAATGACCAAACTTTCCCGCTTTTCCGTAATCGCTCTTGTCCTCGCAATGGTGCTGGGTTTTGCCCTGGCCGCTGCCCCCGCGCAGGCTGCTGGAACCACGTTCGACGTCAAAGTCAAGCACAACATCAATGGTGTGGCCCTGGGCCTGGATAAAGAACTGCCGGTCGATGTGTATATCAACGGGGCGTACCAATTCACGTTTGAATTTGGCGAAACTGTCCCGGCCACCCTGCCTGCAGGCAATTACAGCGTGGATGTCAAGCTGGCCAATACCAACATCACGGTGATGAGCCTCAGCCCGACCGACATCCCGGCGGATGTCGAAGTGATTATCAAAGCCCAGCTGAGTGCTGACAAGACCCCCGTCCTGAAGGTCAAAGTTAAATAAAAGCAGCATCCCCTGTATTGAAAAGCACCGGTTTTGCCTTCTACCGGTGCTTTTTTCTTTTCAGGGTATCCGAGAAACAGCGCCTGCCTGGCACCTTACTCCAGGAAGAAACCCCCTCCTTTTGCGAATGGCCGTTCCTCTCCCCCTCAGCTCGCCCCGGCACGCTCGTAGCGGCGGGAATACTCGCGGAAGCTGATCAGCCGGTTGAGGTTCTCATCCCACAGGTTGAGGAAAACCGTCCGGATACTCGACCCCAGAGTCAGGGTTTCCACATCCTGGAACAGTTTGTTCTCTTTGTGGGCCTTTTCCAGCATATAGTTCGGGATCAGCGGGCTGAGGTGGTGGATGTGGTGGAACCCGATGTTGCCGCTGAACCACTGCAGGAGTTTCGGCAGGCGGAAATAGGTGCTACCTTCCAGGGCGGCGCGCGCATATTCCCAATCCTCATGCCGCCGCCAGTAGGTGTCCTCGAACTGGTGCTGCACGTAAAACAGGTAGACACCCCCGATCGAGCCGATCATAACGATTGGTACGTGAACCAATGCCAGCTTGTCGAAACCGATCCACAGGCCCACTCCGACGGCGATGACCACCAGCGCCAGGTTGGTCCAGTGCACGCTGGCACGCTCTTTCTTATCATTTTTGTGGGCTTTTAGCGGAATGCGGTGGGCGATCCAGAACAACCAGATCGGGCCGATCACGAACAGGGTGATCGGGTGGCGGAAGAAGCGGTAGCGGAAACGCTCCCAGCGGGTGAAGCGCTGGTACTCCTCGACGGTCACCGTATCGATATCGCCAAAGCCGCGGAAATCCAGGTCTCCAGCGGTGGCGTGGTGCTTGGCGTGCATTTTGCGCCAGTGAAAATAGGGCGTCATGCTCAGCACACCCAGGATCGACCCGAGGGTGTCATTGGCTTTGCGGCTTTTGAAGAAAGAGCCGTGCCCGCAGTCATGCTGGATGATGAACAGGCGGGTGAAAAATCCGGCGTTGATGACGGCCAGGCCAAGTGTGATCCAGTAGGACCACTGCAGGCTGAAGTACATCAACACCCAGATTGCGACGAAAGGAATAAACGAGTTCAACACCTGCCAGGTGCTGCGCCAGGGGCTCGGGGTCTGGTATTTCTTTACGATTCCGAGCCATTCCGGCCTGGAATTTTTTTTCTTGACTTGTTGCGTCATGCTTCGATCTGCTCCTTAGATGGGTTTGGTGTGCTTGCTATGTGCGTCTCGCTCGTATCCCTGCGTGTGTGCATGAGGAATACCCACAGGCGGCGAACCGTCCAAAAGCGTAACCCCTATCATAGTTCGATCTCCGAATCCCGCCCTGCTAAAACCGACCCGGATTGCGCGCGGTTGCCGGCAAATGAGGGACCCAGGCAGATTCTTGGGGATACGAAAATCGGCATTCGGCTGGACAGTGGTGCCGGCTGTAGCAGGCCGGAAGAGCGTCTGGCGCATCGGGTCCCCCTTGAGGCGGGCCCTGCGTCTTTCCATCCGGTCGGCACCAGTACCAATTATAAATGGTAAAAGAAGCCGGGGCGCTTCTTTCCGCGTTTTCTAATCTAGCCTCGGTTTCGTAACGAAACGCATTTTCGAGCGCAGCCCGCATTGCGCTTCCCGCAGAGGAAGGCGACCGTTCCTTGCAACCGCTTGATCGCGGTTGGCGGGCGGTTCGGCGTGCAAATTGGTTTCAAAACTGCTATGATTACAGATGAAAGTTGCTTCTGAATAAGCGGGCGGCTGGGGAAAACATGCATTTACGGCCCGTTTTCCGGCTGTCTGAGGTCTCTGCTCCGCGG
>JBFKII010000315.1:0-4781 GCA_041632295.1 Anaerolineales bacterium
CCCGGCGCTGGTCTTCGACTGCGAGCGGCCAGTCCTTGAGCGGATGCGGCGCAGCCGCTGTAGTCGAAAGGCTCGTCCTGAGCGCTGTCGAAGGGCGGCCGCCCTCCGCTCAGACTCGTAAAAAACACTTTTCCTTAGATCACAATTCTTCCCTCCGGCGCTGGTAGCGCGACAACCCCTGGGAACCGGACAAAACCCGCCGGGACAAGTGAAAGCGCAGAGCACCTGGTGACGGCGCAAAGCACCTTCACCAGATGGGAGAGTTCCCAACGGACGATGGTAAGATCGTCGCAGTGAGAACCAACCCAGACGGAGGAGAATGTAAGGTATGGCTGAATCAGCCAATCTAACGGCGGTCGTGATCGGCGCAGGCTGGGCCGGTGAGGGCCATATCAAGGCGCTCCGGTACTGCGGTGTGGAAATCCTGGCCCTGTGCTCCCGGACGCGCGAACACGTTGAATCGGTCGCCCACTCCCTGGGGGTTCCCATCGCTTCCACGGATTGGCGCGCCAGCCTGGAAGAACTGAGGCCCGACATCGTTACCATTGCCACCCCGGCAAATTTACGGCTGGAGGTCGTTGAGGTGGCAGCCGGGCTGGGCTGCCACGTCGTTGGCGAAAAGCCGCTCGCCGCAACGGCGGCGGAATCCAGACAGATGCTCTCGCTCGTCGATGCTGCCGGGATCAAACACGCCTTCGCCGCAACCCACCGCTACGATCCGGGGACCGTCTACCTGGCCAAATTGATTCGAGAAGGGTCTATCGGCGCCCTGCGGCATATCGACTTCACCTTCTGCGGGCCATTCGACGACCCGCTGGCGGCCTGGGATGTCAACGAAACCCTGCATTACGGCGGCGGGATTATGAACATGGGCTTTACCCATCAACTGGGGATGATCGAGCGCATTGCCGCAGGGCCTGTGGTAGCGGTCGCCGGGGAGGCGCGGGTCAACCGCACTCGTTCCCCGGTCTTCAGCCTGGACTACCACGATACACGCGAGCGCGAGGATCATAAGCGCTCGCTCACGGAAGAGCAGGCCTCGCAGCTCGAATGGCGCCCTCGCGACGGAGATGATGCCGGTACGGTTCTGTTCCAGGTGGATTCCCCGGTTGCAGACCGGGGTTTGCCGGTCACGGTATTTATGCGCGCCAATATGAATGAGCCTGTTGCCGCTCCCCAGAACGGCTGGCGCTTTTACGGCAGCGAAGGGTCGATCGTGGGTGAAGGGCTGTTTACACTGACCCTATCCCGGCAGCTCGAGTCGGGATTGGAGGCGCTTCCTGTACCACAAGAGATTGTGGCCTCTTTGCCGGACCTCGGGGATGAGGTCGACAGTCGCTGGGCGGCCTTGTTTCGCGATTTTGTGGCCGATATCCGCGGGGAAGCCTACGAACCCTTCCTGACCTTTCAAGACGGCTGGCGCTACCAGGAGATCATCGACGCGGTCCGCGAGCAGAAAGGATGGCATCCGATCCCTTGAGCGATTGGGAAGAACCTGAGAGCAGCGCTGCCGGCTGGAAAGCCAGGCCGGCCCGACAAAACAATTAAGATGCTTCGAACCGATAAAGCTTTGCGCTTCGGCGAGTTCGTCGCCCTGATGGCCGCCATGACGGCGCTGACGGCCCTGTCGATCGACGCCATCCTGCCGGCGCTCTCCGATATCGGCCGGGACCTGGGGGTGCAGCGCGCCAACGATAACCAGCTGGTGATCTCCGTGCTGTTCCTCGGGCTGGCCTCCGGCCAGCTCTTTTACGGCCCGATCTCCGACAGGCTCGGGCGCAAGCCGACGATCTTCATCGGTTTTGGGCTGTTTGCGGCCGGCTCGCTGCTGGCCATGCTGACCGGGCGCTTTGGGATGCTGCTGGCCGGGCGCGCCCTGCAGGGCCTGGGGGCCGCCGCGCCGCGCATCGTGGTGGTGGCCATGGTGCGTGACCAGTACGGCGGGCGGGAGATGGCCCGGGTGATGTCGTTCGTGATGGCGGTCTTCATCCTGGTGCCAGTGGTGGCCCCGGCACTCGGCCAGACCGTGCTGCTGGTGGCCCACTGGCGGGCGATCTTCGGCCTGTACCTGGCGTTGGTGCTGGGGATCGGCGTCTGGTTTGCCCTGCGGCAGCCCGAGACCCTGGCCAAGAGCAGGCGCATCCCATTCACCCTGGGGCGGATCGCCCGGGCGATCGCCGAAATTGTCACTAACCGCACGGCTTTCGGCTATACGCTGGCCGCCGGGCTGATCTTCGGGGCGTTCCTGGGCTACCTGAACTCCGCGCAGCAGGTTTTCCAGGAGCTGTACGGGCTGGGGCGTCTTTTCCCGCTTTATTTCGCCCTGCTGGCCCTGGCGATCGGCGGCGCTTCGCTGGTGAACGCACGGCTGGTGATGCGCTTCGGGATGCGCGCCCTGGCGCTGCGGGCGCTGCTGGTCATCAGCGCCCTTTCCCTGGTTTTCTTTGGCTACGCAGCCTTCACGGGCGGCCTCCCGCCGCTGTGGGTCCTGACGGTCTACTTCTTGCTGGCCTTTTTTGGGATGGGGATTTTGTTCGGCAACCTCAACGCCATGGCGATGGAGCCGCTGGGCCACATCGCCGGCGTGGGAGCCGGCGTGGTCGGCTCCCTGTCCACTTTCATTTCCCTGTCGCTGGGCACCTTGATCGGCCAGAACTTCAACGGCACCGTGCTGCCACTCCTGAGCGGCTTCGCCGCCCTGAGCCTGGCCGCTCTCGGGGTGATGCGCTGGGTGGAAGCTCGCGGCCCGCTGGAGCAGACCGGCATCCGGGAAAACGCATAGCCCGAAAAATCCCATCCATTGGCACCCGGCGCGACCCGCTGAACAGGAGGATCTCATGCGCTCTGATGGCCCCCAACCCATCGCCGTCCCCGACGGCGCCGGCAGGCTCCTTGAATTTTTAGGCGTCCGGCACAGGCTGACCCCCGGGCAAACCGGCGGCGCCTGCTATTTTTTTGACGGTGAGTTCGGTCCCGGGGTAGGCAACTCCCTGCACGTCCACCGCGATGATGACGAGTTCGCTTACGTGGTGGCAGGCGCCTTGGAGGTCCGGCTCGGTGACGAAACGATGGAAGTCACGGCGGGGGGCGCCGCTTTCCTGCCAAAAGGCATCCCGCACGCCTTGCGCAATCCCCTCGCCAAGACGTCCCGGTACCTGTTCGCCGCCATCCCCGGCGTTTCGCTGGAGCGCTGGTTTGAGGCGATCGAGGCGGCGGCAGAGGACGGCCGCCTGGACACAGACCTGCACCGCCAGCTGTCGCTGCGCTACGGGCTTGAGTGGCTGGAATAGCCGGGCCGGGAGGAGCGGGCGTGTGGTAAAACACAGGGGCGGGAGGTCCAGGGCCGAACCCCTCCTTCGGGGGCTTTCAAGACGATAAGATACGCCGGGGCAGGGCGTATTTCCGGAGATCATGAGCGCATACGTTTTTATTCTTTGCCCGCCCTTTTCCGGGTCGACCGTCCTTTGGAAGCTGGTTTCCACCTCCCAGGCGGTCTCTTTTCTCCCCAACGAGGGGCAGTTTCTCCCTGAGGTCAGGGACGTGATGCGCCGCGCGCCCTGGAATCCGGATACGAAGCTGCCCTGGCTGGTGATCAGAGACGTCTGGCATGGCTACTGGGACCAGACCAAGCCGCTGCTGGTCGAGAAAAGCCCGCCGAATCTGATCCGCACGGGCGAGATCCTCGAGCACTTCCAGCCGGCCTATTTCCTGTTGATGGTCCGTAACCCGTATGCGCATTGTGAAAGCCTCATTCGCCGGCTCCAATGGGACCCGGGTCGGGCCGCCAGGTTTGCCATCCGCTGCCTGCAACAGCAGGCCGACAACGCGGAGAGCCTGGACAATGCACTCGCCTTCACGTACGAGGCGCTTACGGAAGGCCCGGAACAGATTTCGCGGGAAATCCAGGACTTTATCCCCGGTATCGGCCCGCTCAGGCACGCGGAAAAGTTCACAGTCGCTTCGATTCACGGGCAAAACCAGCGCGGCCTGGTCAATCTGAACCGTGCGAAGATCGAGAGCCTGTCGCCGGCCAGCCTGACAAAGATCAACCACGTGCTCATGCCCCACGCCGATACCATGCATTATTGGAAATACGATTTCATGGAGCCGTCCCTGGGGCATTTCTTCGCTTATGTCAGAAGGAAGGGCCGGGTATCCGTTTTCAGAGGCAGGCGGTTTGCGCGCCGCAGTTTGAGCGGTACCGGCAAATGAATGCCATGCCGCCCGGCAGTATTCCCCACCCGCTGTCTGGGGGCAGAGTGCCGCCATGCGCGATCTCCTGACCCGGCTCAAGGTCCCCGCCCTGGCCAGCTCGCTCCTGACGCTTCCTTTTCTCTTGCTCGAATGGGTCAACCGGCGCGGGCTGGGAGAGCCTTTCCCTGTGGTGCTGTTTGCGCTGCTGTGGCTGCTGCCGCTGGTCTTCATCCTGGTTCTGCAGACCCTGCTGCGGGACCTGCAGGCAGGGGTAAGCGCCAGCCGGGGCCCTCTCCGGTTGCTGTTCCGGATTGCGTTCCTGGCGCTGACCACCTGGGTCTGGATCGCCCTGATCGCGGACCAGATGCCCTGTTTCCTCGGGGTTCCCAATTGCGATTGAGTCTCCGGGCCGGTTTTGGAACTTCGTAACGTTCCGGGGATGGTTTTGGGCTATGATGGGCGTGATGAAGGGGCAGAGTCCGGAGGGAGAGGGTGCTGTCCAGGCGAAGAGACCGGCTGTGGTATCATCGCCGGACAAAAGCCGCGGGTTTGCGATCCTGGCGACGGTTCTGCTCACGCTGGTCATC
>JBFKII010000316.1:0-4770 GCA_041632295.1 Anaerolineales bacterium
ACCGCAGCCTGGCGGTGGCCGGGGCGCGTTTACCGGCCGGGAAGTCCCCTTTTTCCGCCGTGCGTTTCGAACGCGCCGACCTTTTCGATCTGCAGCCGGTGCCGTCATACGACCTGGTTATTGCCGCGGCTTTCCTCGATCTCGTTGACCTGCCCCGGGCGCTGGAGCGGCTGCTTGCCTTGCTGCGGCCGGGTGGGTTCGGGTATTTCCCGATCAATTTTGACGGGCTGACGGTTTTCGAGCCCTCGCATCCCCTCGATGGGGTCCTGATCCCTGCCTACCATGAAACCATCCATGCCGGCGGGGGGGACAGCCGGGCCGGCCGCAGGCTTTTCGGTGCGCTGCGGCAGGCGGGTGCTGTGCTGCTGGGGGCCGGGGCCTCCGACTGGCTGGTGTACCCGGGGGCGGACGGCGCTTACCCGGGCCGGGAAGGGTACTTCCTGGAGCACATCCTGCTGTTTTTTGAAGATGCCCTGAAAGGCCATCCCGGTATCGAGGCCGCACAGCTCGAACCCTGGCTGGCGGCGCGCCGGGCGCAGATCGCCCGAGGTGATCTGGTTTACATCGCCCACCAGCTTGATTTCCTGGTGCAAAAGGCGGAGCCGAGTGCAGCCGGCGGCAGGCCTGCGGTCCCAGGGGATGAATGATGATAAAATGTGGGGCGCAAAAAACAGGTTGCCCCGCTTGAAAAACGACATTCGCAGCTTTTTACCCGATTATCTGTTCCTGCTGGCTGTATCCGGCGGCACGGTGGCCCTGGACCAGGTCACCAAGTGGCTGGTCCGCGCCAACTTGAGCTTTACCGAATCCTGGATGCCGGTCGATTGGCTGGCGCCGTATTTTCGGATCGTGCACTGGAAAAACACCGGCGCCGCTTTTGGGCTGTTCCGCGATGGCAACGCGGTGTTTGCCATCCTGGCCGTCCTGGTGACTCTGGCGATCGTCAACTATTTCCCGGTGCTGCCGCGCACCGATCGCTTCCTGCGGGCGGCGCTGGCCCTGCAGATGGGTGGCGCAATCGGCAATCTGCTCGATCGTCTGGCGCGCGGCTGGGTGACGGATTTCATTTCGGTCGGGCAGCTGCCCGTGTTCAACGTGGCGGACGCCTCCATCACCCTGGGGGTGCTGATCATCCTGGTGCCGTACCTGCCGGAGCTATTCGGCGAGGTGAACGGATCCGGATTGATGCGCTCGGCCAACCAGCTGAACCGCGGCCGGCGGCGCATCGCGATCCCCCAGCCGGACTTCGAGGAGCCGGTCTCGCTGGGCCTGCTCGAGGTCCTGTTCGCAGAATGGCCAATCATCCGCCGGTTCACCACCCGTCAGAAAATCCGATCGCTGCGGGAGCGTGCCCTCAATCGAGTGCCGGGCACCAGCCGTTGACCGGTCGCAGTGGAAAAGGGTGGCTGCACATGGAAACCGAGTTGATCGAACTGGATTATCTCGAGCCCGAGACCATGCGGCTGGACCACTTCCTCGTCGCCCGGCTTCCGGACTACTCTCGCTCCCGCATCCAGAGCTGGATCAAGGCCGGCCAGGTCTGGGTGGACGGAGTTCCGGCCCGCAAGAGCGGGGTGGCGCTGGAAGCGGGGATGCAAATCCGGGTGGCGATCCCCCCGGTGCGGGAAACCGCCCTGGAACCGGAGCCGATCGCTCTGGATATCATTTTTGAAAACCGGGACCTGATCGCCATCGCCAAACCCGCCGGCATGGTAGTCCATCCCTCCGCCGGGCACAGCAGCGGCACGCTGGTCAACGCCGTCCTGGCGCATGCCCCAGATATCGAGGGGGTGGGCGGGGAGCACCGGCCGGGGGTGGTCCACCGGTTGGACAAGGACACCTCCGGGGTGATCCTGATGGCCAAAAACGACACCACCCACCGTTTCCTCCAGCACCAGTTCCGCGAACGAACGGTTAAGAAATCTTATCTCGCCCTGGTGGAAGGGGCTCCGGCGACCGATTCGGGTCGCATCGAAGCCGCCATCGGCCGGGATAACCACAACCGCAAGCGCATGGCAGTCGTGGCGCCTCACCGGGGCAGGGAGGCGATCACCGAATACCGGGTGGTGGAAAAGTTTGCCGGGCACAGCCTGCTGGAAGCACATCCACTCACTGGTCGCACGCACCAGATCCGGCTGCACCTGGCCTTCATCGGCATTCCGATCGTCGGGGATCGGGTGTACGGGCGCAAAAAACCATCGATCAAACTGAAAGGCCATTTCCTCCACGCAGCCGGGCTGGCCCTGCACATCCCCGGCGAAACCATTCCGAGGAAGTTTGAGGCGCCTTTGCCTGCCAACTTGCAGCACATTTTGAGGAACCTGCGAGCACAGGCTTGAAAGGACCCTTCATAGGGAAAGAATATGGACATCATCGACCTGCGATCCGACACCGTCACCCATCCGACCCCGCAAATGCGGGAGGCCATGGCCGCCGCTGCGGTCGGCGATGATGTGTACGGGGAGGACCCGACCGTCAACCGGCTGCAGGAGAAAGCCGCTGGCATGTTGGGCAAGGAGGCAGCCCTGTTCGTCCCTTCCGGGACGATGGGCAACCTGGTTTCAATCCTCGCCCACTGCCAGCGCGGGGACGAAGTCATTCTCGGCGATCTTGCGCACACTTTTTTATTTGAAGCGGGCGGCATGGCCGTCGTCGGAGGGGTGCAACCGCGTACGGTTCCCAACCGCCCTGACGGAAGCCTCGAACTGCAGGACATTCGTGCGGCGATCCGGCCCGATGACCCCCATTTCCCGCAAACCCGGCTGATCACCCTGGAAAGCACGCACAACCGCTGCCTGGGCGTCGCCCTGGCGGTGGAGTACTGCTGTGCGGTCGGCGGCCTGGCGCGCGAGTACGGGTTAGCCCTGCACCTGGATGGGGCCCGCCTATTCAACGCCGCTGCCGCTTTGGAAGAAAACCCGGCCGATCTGGCCGCGCCATTCGACTCGCTCACCTTCTGCCTGAGCAAAGGGCTGTCCGCGCCAGTCGGGTCCCTGATAGTGGGGCCCTTGGATTTCATCCGCCGGGCGCACCGGGCGCGCAAACTGCTGGGGGGTGGAATGCGCCAGGCTGGCGTGCTGGCCGCGGCCGGGATCGTCGCCCTGGACACCATGGTCGAGCGCCTGGCGGATGACCACCGCCGTGCACAGGATCTCGCAGCCCAGCTGGCCGTTTTGGAAGGGCTGAACGTTGAAAATCCCGTCCCAGCGACGAACATGGTATACCTTTCCTTGGAAGGGGATGTGGAGTTGAGCGGCCCAGATTTTGCCGCCCGGTTGGAGACCTATGGGGTCCGGGTAGGCAGGGTCGGTCCGCGCCGCTTTCGTTTGGTGACGCATTACTGGATCGGAGATGCGCAGGTGGATTCGGCCGCAGCGGCAATCGCTGATGTGCTGGCCCAGGGGTAGCCCTGGATGCAGGGTGGGACCCCCGGAATGATATAATTTCCCCGATTTTAAAGGCTAGGAGACCGGAATGGCAGAATTTCTCACGCTTGAGCACATCCGCGAGGCGGCAGATGCAGTCCGCGCCCGTATCAGCCAGGAGCCAAAAGTTGGCATGATCCTGGGTTCCGGATTGGGCGGGCTGGCGGAATCGGTCGAAGCGCCCGAATTTGTACCCTACAAGGACATTCCACACTGGCCGCGCTCCACAGTGATTGGCCACAGCGGCCAGTTGGTGGTCGGCAGCCTGGAGGGGCAATCGGTGCTCGTCATGCAGGGCCGTGTCCACTATTACGAGGGATACGATATCACCTGGATCGGTTTGCCGATCCGGGTGATGAAAACCCTGGGGATCGATACACTGGTGGTCACCAATGCGGCCGGGGCGGTCAATCCGGATTATGAACCCGGCGACCTGATGATGCTGGTGGACCACATCAACTTAATGGGCATGTCTGGTCCCAATCCGCTGCGCGGACCGAATCTGGACGATTTCGGCCCGCGATTCCCGGATATGAGCCGGGCATACGACCGGGAGTATCACCAGTATGCCCGGAAAACCGCACAGGAAAAAGGATTTCCTCTCCATGAAGGCGTGTATATCTGCCTTGCCGGGCCGTCCTTCGAAACCCCAGCGGACCTGCGGTTTTTACGTACAATAGGAGTGGATGCAGTCGGAATGTCGACTGTCCCTGAAGTGATCGTCGCCCGCCATAGCGGAATGAGAGTGTTAGGTGTGTCCGGAATCAGCAATAAGGCCAACCTGGACGGCAATACAGAAACCACGCATGAAGAGGTTCTGGAAGCCGGCCGGATCCTGGTACCCAAATTGGAGGCGCTGGTAAGAGGTTTTCTCAAGCGGCTGGACTGATTCCGGATGGACGAGGCGCTTAGTTTTTTCCGGCTTTACGAAGGCTGGATTTATTTTTTCCTTTTTCTGGGCGGCCTCATCTACCTCCGGCACCTCCGGATCTCCTGGCGGGAGATGCGCGGGACGATTTATGGGCTTGAAAGGCACCGGGCGCAGAGCCGCTTCAACCAGGCCGTCACCGCCCTGGTCCTGATCATCATGATCGGGATTGGGGAATTTGTCATCGTTTCTTTTATCGTCCCGCTCAGGCCCGAATCGTTTCCCCTGGAGACGCCCACCATCGATATCCTGGCCACGGCAACGATCACCCTGGTTCCGGATGGCGCAGCCGAGCCGGACGGGCAGGGGGAGGGCACTCCGGCCCCTACCCCAACGGTCGATGCTCGCATTGGGGAGTGCGTGGCAGGGATACGGGAGATCACCTTTCCCTTGCCGGCGGACCAGCTGCGCGGCGAA
>JBFKII010000317.1:0-4724 GCA_041632295.1 Anaerolineales bacterium
GCTCGGTAATATTCAACACCAACTGGCTGGATTTTGGTTTTTAACCCAGGCGGGATAGGAACCGCCGGGGCACACAGCGGCTGTGCTATACTGCCCGGGTAGTATCCAAAAACCTTCCTGCGCCCGAATCACACTCGCCTTATGGCCTGGGGGCCAAGGCCGTTTTCGTCCACGCCGGGATGGTGCTGCTGGTCGGATATGACGACCAGAGCTGCCTTCACACAACTTTCCAGGCGCGGGGATCCGGGGGGATGAACCGATCCGCGCCGGGCTCGAAAGGGAAATCCTGGAAGAGACCGGCGCCCGGGCCACGGTCGGTGACCTGATACTGGCCGGCGAGTATTTTCACCCCGCACACCAGGCCTGTTACGGGCCAAACACCGCCCTCACCTTGTAATTCCGCGCCAGGCTGCTGCCGGGGGAAGCGCCCAGGCTGCCCGATCAGCCGGAACCGTATCAAATCTCGGTGCGCTGGTTTCCGGCGGAGGAACCGCCATACACCCAGCTGCCGCGCTTTCACCAACGCTTAATTCGGCGGGCTGCCCGACCCAAATTTTTACGACCGAAGGCTGACTTGGACTTGAAAAAAGGGGGCTGATGAACATCGATCCGGACCAACTTCACACCGATCTGAATGCACTCTGGAAGGGGCTTCGTCGCGAAGCGGAGCGCAGCAGCGCGGAACAGCCAACCGCCACGTTGGACCCCGCCCAATTGGAGCTGAATAAAAAAACGACCCTGGACCGCAACCAGGCCCAGGCGGCGGCGCATTTTCTCGGGCCGATTATGGTCCTGGCACCGGCGGGCGCGGGCAAAACGCGCACGCTCACCGCCAGGATCGAGAATCTTGTCGAGAAAGGGGTCGCACCCGGCCAGGTGCTGGCCCTGGCCTTCAACCGCAAGGCAGCCGGGGAGATGGAGGAGCGCCTGAGTCGAATGGAAATCCACAGGGTCCGCCCTCGGACCTTCCATTCCCTGGGATACGAGATCGTCCGGCAGGGGCTGGGATGGCGCTATCACGAGAACAGTGACGCCGAATACCGGCAGCAGGTGATCGGAGCTGTGCGACGGGCCTGGGACGGCCGTTACCGGAACACGGACGCATCCCATTTGGCACCTATCATCGCTGCACTGGAGCGAGTCAAGACTGATTTGATCGCCCGGGAAAATATGGAAGCGCAGTTCGGCTACGGAAGCCTGCAGCTGCACGACCTGTTCCGCCAGGTAAGCAGGCTGCAAAGGCGCGACGGGCTGTTGACTTTCAACGACATGATTTACCAGGCGCTCCGCGTGCTGGTAGCAAACCGCGCGCTGCGGCGCTCCTGGCAAGAAATGGGCAGGTTCCTGTTGGTGGACGAGTTCCAGGACCTCAACCGGGCGCAGTTGCTGTTCATGCGGATTCTCGGCCTGCCTCAGAATAATGTGTTTGTCGTCGGCGATGACGACCAGATGATTTACGGGTGGCGGGGAGCGCAAGTGGCCCAAATGCTGGAATTTGAAAGCCTTTATCCAAAAGCCCGAAAAGTCATTCTGACCGTCAATTACCGCTCCGCGGGGAGAATCGTTCGGCATGCCAACTGGTTGATCCGCAATAACCATGAACGTATTGAAAAAAACACGCTTTCAAGGAAGGGTGCCTCGCGAGGGCACGTTGAGCTGCGGCTCGAAACCACCCTCGAGGACCAGGCGAACACAGCAGGCGCCTGGATCCTGGACCTGAAAGAGCGTTTTGACTCGGAGTGGAGGGATTTCGGTCTGCTGTTCCGGACCAACCAGGAGGCCATCTGGTTGGCGGATGTGTTTACTGGGCTGGGAATTCCTTTCTCCGTTCCGGATACAAAAACCGATCGTGTACCTGAACCTGCCGATCGAGATCATGTCCGGCTGTTGACTATCCACAAAGCGAAGGGCATGGAATTCCAACACGTGGTTTATTTCAACCTCAGCCGATCCTCCGGCGTGGAAAAATCACAGGCAGAAGAGCGACGGGTGGCTTATGTCGCTGTGACCCGGGCGAAAGAAAGCCTGCTGATCACAGCCGATTCGAACGCCCCTTCCGGCTTTCTGTTTGAATGGGCACTGGACCCCGAGCTGGAGGATTTTGCTTTGAGCCACCTTGAAAGGCGGCTTCGCTGGCGAAGGATCTGTGGGCTGGCAGCGTCCCTGGGCGGCGGCGTTGCGGGATGGCTTCGGGCTTTCTTCGCCGCCTGTCTGGGCCGAACACCGGGGGTGATTCCGGGGAACGATGCGGAGGCTGAACGTCTGGCATCCGAGATCCGCATGCGGCGATCCTTAGGGTCTCGAGCCGGAAAGCGGGCGATATCCGGGGACGGTTTGGGGGTTACAATAAACCCATGGACCTGAAACCTGGATATTTTTTTGACCTTTCAGACCCGGCCAGCGCACAGGTTTTCAAGGACGCAGACTGGCCGTGGTCGCCTCTACAGTATTTGGACCGTTTGGTCCGGGAGATGACCGGGGAAACCCAGACGTTGGAAGGCCGGGTCCATCCAGGGGCGTCTTTGGGAAATGCCCCCATATTCATCGCGGAAGGAGCTGAGATCGAGCCGGACGCGCACATCATCGGCCCGGCTTTTATCGGGCCGAAAGCGGTCGTACGCCACGGAGCGTACGTACGTGAGAATGTGATCATGCTGGCGGGCAGCCTGTTAGGCCATGCCAGCGAGGCAAAAAACAGCATTTTTCTGCCGGGTGCCCACGCGCCGCATTTCAACTACGTGGGCGACAGTATTCTGGGGGCTGGAGCAAACCTGGGAGCCGGGACGAAGCTGAGTAACCTGGCGATCAACAGTCAAAAGGACCCAAAAACCGGAAAGAGACCCACGATCCGATTGTTTTTTGAAGGCCAGGAAATCGATACAGGCCTGGCCAAGCTGGGCGCCGTCCTAGGTGATGGCGTTCAAACGGGCTGCAACTCGGTGCTCAACCCTGGCTGCATCGTCGGCCCGCGCACGTTGATTTACGCCAACCTTAGTCTGCGCAAAGGGGTTCACCCCGCAGATAGTGTAATTAAATTGCGCCAGCGCACTAGCGTCATCCCCCGGCGCTGATCCCTCCCTGGTCAATCAGCAGGCGGGAAGGCCCGATGCCCTGGACTACCTCCGCTGCCAGGCCAGCCCCACCTTCCATCGCTTCCACCAGGTCTGCCCCCCTCTCCAACCCTGCCAGCACACCTCCACAAAAGGCATCCCCTGCACCAGTTGGGTCAAGCTCGTCGACCGTCCGCGACCGAACGTGAACGCGCAGGTTGCCAGAAATCCCCCATGCTCCCATTTTGCCCAGGGTGACGAAAACTGCCTGCTCGGGCATGAACGGGACATCGTCCGGCCCACCGAAAAGCGCTCGACACTCGTTTTCGTTCATAAAAAAATAATCCGAGCCCTGGAGTAAAGTCCGTACCTGGTCCGGTTCACCCCAGGCTGCTTTCCCGTACGTACCAGCGGAAATGGTCGCCCCGGAATGCTCCCGGATGTGCGCCAGGAAGTTTAACTGCTTGCTCGTTGGGCCGAGGGCGGCGATATGCACACGGCCGAAATCCAGCCGCTCAAAAGGAAGGTCAACCGGCCACAAATCCAACTGCGCACCCCATTTGGCACGCTTGAGCTCGGCCCACCCACCGCCATGATGGACGATCTCCAGCCGCGGCAGGCTTTCGAGGGGGATTTCCGGGCCAACCCAATGCACGTGTTGGTCGATCCGGCGCAGCGGTGCCGGCAAAGGTACAGGCCTTTGCGCGAACAAAGTGACCTGCGCCCCGCTGTGGGCAGCAGCCAGGGCGGTGTATAGGCCAGCGCCACCAGGCGCTTCAGCCGATCGACCGGCGAAATACAGACGGTCCAGGGTCACGCCTCCGATGACCAAAATAGAAGACAAGGGGTCGGAAAAGCCGGCGACCGATTGGAACGATCAGCCGCCGGGGATTAAAACCAGGCGAGCACCACTGGAAAGGATCGCTTCCCCCCGTTTTTTGAGGCGTAAAGTGAAACCGCGCCGGCCGCCGTCCAGGAACTGCAAGGTCTCTTTCAAGACCGCTGCATGAAGCCGGGTAGACGCACGGCGGGCAAAATGGCTGAACTCATCGCAGGGCGCCATCGCTTTCAGGCATGAACATTCGATACTTGAACCATCCGGGTTGTCAAAGCGCAGGACCCCCGCCAGGTCGGCCATGGTGGGCGCAAGTTCGGATGCGACCAGAATATTCTCTCCTGCGATACCGTCCACCAGGTGGGAGCCGAACTCCTGCCGCAAGCTTTCGTAATGAGGCAAAAACCCCACGGAAATGGCATTTTCGCCCCGAAAGCGAGATTCGGGATGGTCGGCATGGTGGCTGTCCTGAATGGGATCTCCAGATACGGTGTAGCCGACCACCCCGCGATCGGTGATGGCCAGGGAATCCACCCTTACGATTCCTTCCGGGACATAAACCCGCCCGTTCGATCCATTTTGCTTGAGCGGCCGGCGTTGGACCTGGAGGATGGCCACCGTTCCCAGTTCGATAGGCTTATTTTCCATAAACTGCGACTTGCCAGAAAAAGCCCCGCCGGTAAAAATCACGATCAAAACCAGCCGCGTTTACCAGCCGGTCCACCTCCTGTGTCGCATGGGCGTAAATACGGAAACGCCGACCGAGGATCGCCATCACCAGGTTTGCCAGGCTAACACCAAGTTTGATATACCAGGTATCTCGCGGGTAAACCACACCC
>JBFKII010000318.1:0-4711 GCA_041632295.1 Anaerolineales bacterium
CAGCTCCCGGACCCCTTCGAGGCTGGTGTAGAGCGCCGGGTCCATCCAGGGGGAGACCAGGTGCGAGCTGCCGAGCCCCAGCGTCGTTTCCAGGACGCGGGTTTTGTCCTCCCCCAGGGGCAGCGGGGAATGGTTGGCACACACGGCCAGCCCCAGGGACTGCAGCGTGTCTGCGGCCCGGGAAAGCGGCATGCCGGCTGCAAAATCTGCGTGCGGCTCCACGGCCAGGTAGCCCATTGCAGCGATGCGCTCCAGCGTGCCGGCGAAGTCCTTTTGGAGCGCTTCCCGCACGGTGTACAGCTGTACGGCGATCGGGTTCAAGTTCTTATCCTCCATCAATGCGCACCTCTTTGCCCGTCTCCTGGCTGCGGTAGAGGGCTTCCAGGATAAGCCCGACCTGGAGCGACTGCTCGGGCGGCACCGGGGAGGGCCCGCCGGAGGCGATCGCTTCGGCGAACTCGACGCACTCCAGGTGGTGCGGGCGCAGGGTGTCCTCGGTGTTCTTCAGGCTGCGGTCGTAGTGCTGTTTGCGCTGGTTGTTGGCCTCGAAAATCACGCTGCTCGGCCAGTGGGCTCCGGCCCTGGTGCCATACAGCCAGGCCTGCAGGTCTTCCTCCTGCCCGTGGTGCAGCAGCCAGCTGACCTCGATCACCATGCTGGCCCCGTTTTCGAAGCGCACAAAGGCGGCCGAGAATTCGTCCACGTCCATGCCGGTGGGGATGTCCCCGCCCCAGCGTGAGAAGGCTCCTTTCTGGCGGGCCAGCTCGGTGCGGGCCACACCGCTCACGGCGACCGGCCGCGGGCTGCCCATCAGCCACAGCGCCAAGTCGATCACGTGCACTCCGATGTCGAGGCCGACACCGGCATGGGCCTGTTCCTTGTAGATGAAGGTCGGGCGCACGGGCAGCCCCGACCGCCGCAGCCACCAGGCGCGGGCGTGGTAAATCGGGCCCAGCGCGCCGCCGTCGATCTCGGCTTTCAACGCCCGGGCGGTGCCGGTGAAGCGAAAGTGCTGGGCGGTCATCAGCAGCTTCCCGGAGCGGTCGCGTGCGGCGATCATCTGGCGGATTTCGTCTACCGTGGGCGCCAGCGGCTTTTCGCACATCACGTGTTTGCCGGCCTCCAGGGCGGCGATCGCCTGCCGGGCGTGGTAGCGGTTGGGGGAGCAGATGTCGACCACGTCGATCTCGGGGTTGTCGATGATTTCCATCGGGTCGCTGGTGAAATGCGGTACCCCGAGTTCGTTTTCGGCCTTTTCTGCCAGGTCGGGGTTGACGTCGCTGCCCATCACCACCTCGGCCAACGGGGAAGCCGCCCAGCCGCCGAGGTGCAGCCGGGCGATCCCGCCCAGGCCGATCAAGCCTACTTTGAGTTTTTTTGTCATGGCATTACTTGCAGGTCGTCTGTCCTACTCGCCTCAGGGTGATCAATTTCGATCTGGCCTTCCCACTTCTTGACGTCCTCGAGCGGCTGCGGGAAGTTGCCGAAATTGACCCCCGGCCCGCCGGAGGGCGCCGCCCAGCGGACGGCGTTGGCGATCACGTGCAGGACCTCTTTCTGGTGGTAGATCGGGTATGTCTCGTGCCCGGGGCGGAAGTAGAAGATCTTGCCACGGCCGCGGAAGAAGCAGCAGCCGCTGCGGAAGACCTCGCCGCCCTGGAACCAGCTGATAAAGACCAGTTCGTCCGGCTGGGGGATGTCGAAATGCTCGCCGTACATCTCGGCGTGGGGGATCTCGATATAGTCGGACACTCCGGCAGCGATCGGGTGGCCGGGGTTGACCACCCACAGGCGCTCTCTCTCACCGATCTCGCGCCATTTCAGGTTGCAGGTCGTGCCCATCAGCTTGACGAAGACCTTGGAGAAGTGGGCGGAGTGCAGGGCGATCAGGCCCATGCCCTCGGCCACGATGCGTTTGTGCACGCGCTCGACGACCTCGTCGGACACTTTGGCGTGTGCCATGTGCCCCCACCAGACCAGCACGTCGGTCTCGGCCAGGACGGAATCGGTCAGCCCGTGCTCGGGTTCGTCGAGGGTGGCGGTGCGTACGGGGAAGCCCTGGGCCTGCAAGTAGCCGGCGATGGCCTGGTGCATGCCTTGAGGGTAGATCTTTCCGATCTCGGGATTTTTTAGCTCGTGGTAGTACTCGTTCCACACGGTGACGCGTGGGTTTGCGGACATCCGGTGTGCCTCCAGTTGGTAGGTGTTCATCCGGAGAAACGGTCCTTTGCGATTGGCCATCCGGAAGGGCTTTTTTCGCCGGGTTGATTGTACCAATCTTCACGGTCCGGTTGCGCCGGATTCTCTGAACCGGGGGCAGAAAAGAAAAACGCCCCCTGTGTACACGAGGGGGCGTCTGGGTGAGATGGTTTGGAGGTCAGTCGTTTTCGATGCGAGGAGCGAACCAGAATGCCTGGGCATGCCTGGCATTGCTCTCGACGCTGACCCGGAAAATGAACTGGACATTCATTCCCGCCAGGCTAGACAGGTCCAATAACAAAGCGTTTTGGTCGTCCGATCCGGTCAGGTTGATATCCACCACGCTTACCTGACCGTCGTACACTTCGTGCCAGATTCCCAGAGTCTGCACTGCACCGCCATCGATGCGGTAGTCCAGCCGGAAGGTGAGATTGCATTTGTCATACCCGGCCATGCAGCCCACCCAGGTGCGGAAGCGGTCTCCTTCCTTGATCTTGATCTCAGGATAGGTCCCACTGATCCAGCCGTCTGAGCTTTCATTCGGGTGCAGCCAGAGGGCGGGTTCATTTTCCTGCCTGTTTTCCAGCCTGGGGTTGGCGACCCACAGGACAAAGCCTGCGCCATCTGCCTGGCTGCCCATGCAGTTCAGGGCTTTTTCAGCGCTTCGCCAGGCCGCCAGGCAGAAATTGGCGGCAAAATCGTAGCGGTAAGGGCCGGCAGGTGGAATGACTTTGATATCTACCCAGAACGGGCTGTCCTGATCGTCACCGAGGCCGAAACGTTTTCCATTACCGTCCCGCAGCATCCAGTAGCCACGGTAATCACCGAGTTGCAGGGGAGCAATGAACTGGACGGCCAGGTCGACCGTTTCGCCGGGCCTGACCTTTTCCGGGAGGGGGATGGCCAGACTGCCGGTGCCCAGCTTATCGCCGCGCTCGAACACCAGGTCGTATTGGGTGGTCCAGTTGCAGCTGCCTGCATTTTTGATCCGCCAGATTTTTTTGAAAGGGCCACCGGCTGGAATGCGGGTGTTGTCTGCAATCGTTACATCCTTGACGAAATGGGCCCAATTGCAGGGCAAAGCCACATCAATGTCCGCCCAGAAAGTCCCCGTGCCTTCATTTCCGAGACCGAACAACTGCCCGCTGGCGCTCCTGAGCTGCCAGTAACCCCGATAGGAGCCGGTATCCGCGGGCGCAACCAGCGAAACGGACACATCGATCGTTTTTCCTGGTTCCACCCGGGCTTTCAACGCCACCGCCTGGGGTGCGGACATCCGGCTGCCGCCCACAAACACCAGGTCGTAATCGGTGGTCCAGGTGCAACTGCCCAGGTTTTTGAGGCGCCAGGTCTTGACGAACGTTTCCCCGGGCAGATAATCGCTGCCATCGGGGGCGGTTACATCCAGGACGAAACCGGCCCGGTGGCACGGTACCGGCACAGTGGTGGGCGCCGGGGTGGGTTGCGCGGTCGGCGCAGCCGTCGCGGTCGGTTCAGGTCCGGTTTCGGTGGGTACCGCGGTGGCGGTTGGCACCGGCGTGGCGGGAACCTGGGTGGCATCCGGGGCCTCGGTGGTCTGGACAATTACAACCGGATCCGGACCCAGGTCCAGCGGCCGAAACAGCAGCTGGAAGCCCAGCAGGGCTGCGAAAAGGGTCATGATCAGCAGGAAAATTCCGCCGATCGCAATGAGGATGTACTTATTTGTGGACATGATCTTTCTCCTTGTGTACTTGCGTTCGCTCATTAACGACATCTTAGGAGAAAAAGTTCACAATTCGATGGCATGCTGGTTACGAAAGTGCGCAACCCTGTCACCATTTGGTTACAAACTGAGGGGAATGCGACCGCCCTTCGACTGTGCTGGCTTCGCCAGCGCCGCTCAGGACGGTCTCTGTACAGGGCTACAGCATGACAATTATGGAGTGAGGCCACCCTTGCGAAGTGACTGACCACGAAAGGCCGGGTGCCTGCCCTGCCTCCCGGCCATCCTGAAGCAGGCGCCTTCCCCTCTTGTCATCCTGACCGAGCGGAGCGAGTGGAAGGATCTGGCGGCGAAGCCGCCCATTGGCTCTGACGGCCTGGTGGCCCTTCGCCTGCGGCTCCGGAGATGCTTCGCTCACTGCGTTCGCTCAAGCATGACAATGAATAAAAACGGATCCTGGAGGTTTCGCGCCCTTTGGGCCGGGGCCCATTCCCCCTCCCTGTCATCCTGAGGGAGGCGTAGCCGACCGAAGGATCTGGCGGCGAAGCCGCCCGTTGGCTCGGATGGCCTGGGGGTCCGCCGCCTGCGGCACCGGAGAGGCTTCGGCTGCTTCGGGTCCTTCGACAGGCTCAGGACAGGCCTCGAGCATGACAATGAAAAAATGATGCCCCCCTCCCTGTCATCCTGAGGCCTGTCCTGAACGAAGTGAAGGAGCTGTTGAACAGCGTAGCCGACCGAAGGATCTCCCCCGTACGAAATTTCTAGTCATGGCGAAGGCAGGGCGGCGAGGCTAGGCCCGCCTGTGGC
>JBFKII010000319.1:0-4710 GCA_041632295.1 Anaerolineales bacterium
CCCAGTGCCGGGCTGATCGTCTTGGGCCCATTGTGGATGGTAGCAGTGCCTAACATTTCCCTGTTGGCCGAAATCGGCGGCGCCCTGCTGCTCGGAGTCGCCTATGCCGGCCTGGCGCTGATCACCATACGACTTGCTTTGGCAGTTGTGCCGTCCAGATTGGCGCAGATCTGCCTGGCTGTGTCGGCTATTTTCCTCGTCGGAGGGATGCTGGCCGTTTGGGCCAATGCAGCCGGACGGCTGGTGCCAGGATTTGGCCCCAACATCTCGCAGATGCTGGCCTTCCATGGGTGGGTTAATGCCATTGGTTTTGTCTTCCTCAGCGCACTCGGGTGGGGGATCGCTGGTGAGAATAAAAAACCGCCTCCAGTTGTCTGAAGGCGGTTTTTTTTGGGGAGGTAAAAACCAAATGGGTGTTTTCAGGGCTTGAAGTCAGATCTGTTTTTTAGTTGAACCCATTGGAACTGCCGTTGCCGTTGTTGCGCGGCTTGGCGCTGATCGGGTGGTAAGTCGGCTCAGGCCGGGTGATGACCGGCTCCTCGTTTCCGTAAATCGACTGGGGGCGCGGATTGGGCTTGGGAGAGGGCCGGAAAGCCGGGGCGGGATTGGTGTACACAGTTTTGTTGCTGGTCGGCCGGGTGTATTGAGGCAAAGGTTTTTGAACCGAGCGCTTCGCCCGGTTGGGCTGGAATACCCGGCTCTGGCGGTCATCCTGGGAGAACAGCCGGTCTCCGGCGATGGAGAAGGTGCCAATGATCAGCACCCTGCTCAGCCAGACCATCACGGCAACAAACACAGGCACAATATCCAGGAGCGTCCCGCGGTCGATGACGGCGTTCCCAAGGGTTTCATGCCCCAGGATGGCGATCGATACGCCCCACCAGGTGAGCATGGCGTTCATCGTGGCCGCCAGCAGCCAGGCCCCGAAAAGATACCAGACCTCGGTGGGTTCGTCGGCGCCCACCTCGGGGGTGAAAATGCGGGCAATGCCGGCAAAATCGATGCCACAAAAGGCAATCGCTAGAATAGTCGCCCACTTGACACCGCCGAAGCTGAGCTCACCCAGCAGGTCGGAAAGGGCGAATTCGGTCGTGCTGAAATTAAACAGTTCGAAAGCCATCAAGGCTCCGATGATCATCACACCCCAAACCAGCCCTCGCTTGATGCGCCGGTTTTGAAACAGGGCACCAACCCCTACATTATTTTGAGAAGTGTATCTGGCCATCTGGCACCTCCATTTGGATGAAACACGGATGGGCTTGCGCCTCTATGATAGAATACATGTTCTATAAATTTTTCTCCTATTTTATAGAACAATTGTTCGGTTGTCAAGAGGGAGTCTCCCGCTATAATCCCGCCATGGTCACAAGGCCGCCCAGGATGGCCGACTGCACGGCTCCTACTCCTTCGTCTCACCAAGCCAGGGGTTTGCCGGACCCATAGACCCACCCCCATGCGTACCTTTTCCCCGCTCCCACCTGCATGGCGGGTGCTGATTCCGACCTGCCTGGGAACCGCCCTTTCCCTCAGCGGCGACACCACTTTGTATACCGTGCTGCCTACCCACACCGCCCAGGCGGGGGTGACCTTCGCCAGCGTCGGGCTGCTGCTTTCGCTCAACCGCTGGGTGCGCCTGCCGCTCAACCGTCCGGCCGGACGCTGGATCGAGACCCGCCAACGCAAACCCGTTTTCGTCGCCGCCCTGCTGCTCGGTGCCCTTTCCACTGTGCTGTACGCCCTGGACCTGGGGCTTGGAATTTTCCTTGCAGCCCGCGCCCTGTGGGGCGTGGCGTGGGTAGGCATCTGGCTGGCCGGCAACACCATCGTGCTGGACGTGAGCAGCCGGAAAAATCGCGGCCGCTTCATCGGCATATACCAGATCGCATTTTTCACCGGCGCCGGCGGCGGTGCATTCCTGGGCGGGGTGCTGACCGACTTTCTGGGCTACCATCCCGCCATGCTGGTTAACGCAGCCCTGAGTTTGTTCGGTGGTCTGGCCGCATGGGCTTTCCTTCCCGAAACGCTGCCGGCCGGCAGCCAGGCACCTGAGTCCTCTTTGGCGGACCCGTCTGACTTTTCAGATGCCGGCGCCGGGCGCCCAATTCGTTTTCAAAAAGGGCAGCTGACTTCCGCACTGGCCTTGCTGGCCTCCAACCGCCTGGCCATGGAGGGTTTCCTGGTCGCCACCCTGGCCATTTACCTGCGAGACCAGCTGGGCGAATCGATTGCCATCAACGATGCGGCCATCGGAACTGCAACTTTGGCTGGCCTGGGTCTCGGGGCTACCACCCTGGTCTCCGCACTGGCTGCTCCGGCCTCCGGCACCGCCAGCGACCGCGCCGGGACCCGCTGGCGTATCGTCGCCGCCTGGCTGCTGCCCGGGATCGCGGGCTTCAGCCTGCTGCCCCTCGGCACCCCATTGGCGATTTTCGCCGGGCTGATCGGAATCTCTGCAGCCTCCGGCAGCAATGCCAACCTGGCCACCGCCCTGATCGGCGACCTCGGCCGCCGGGACCAGCAAGGGAGGCGGCTGGGCACGCTGTTCACCGTTGGGGACCTGGCAAGCGCCGCCGGCCCCTTGCTGGCTTTCTGGATGCTGCCGCTGGTCGGCCTGCGGGGGGTCTATTTCACTGCCGCTTCGCTTTTCGCCCTGATGTTCTTTGTCTCCGTCCTGTGGGCTGCCACAGCCCGAAACAAGATTACGATCCCAGAACCGTGACCATGCAAATGGTAGAATGCCCACATGGCCGATGAAAACATGATTCTGACTCTCGCCAAGGTGCTGATCGCCGCGGCCTGGGCAGATGGGGAAGTCCAGGCCGAAGAGATCAACAGCCTGAAAGACCTGCTGTTCCACCTGCCGGAGATCACCGGCCGGGAATGGGCCATGCTGGAAATGTATCTCGACTCCCCGGTCGGGGCGGACGAGCGCGACCGCCTGGTGTCACAGCTGCAGGCCACTTTACGGACCCGTTCTGACCAGAAAATGGCCCTGGAAGCGCTGGAAAAGATGATCGCTGCCGACGGCCAGGTGACCGGGCACGAGAAAGCGGTCGCGGCCCAGATCCAGGAAGCGATCCAGGAAGCCGACACCGGACTGCTCCGCCAGCTCGGAGGCGCACTGATCTCACAGTTCAGCCGTGGGGATGGGTCTCCCCAGGAAGGACCGAACCGGGAAGCGCTTTTCGAGGATTACATTAAAAACCGGGTGTATTATGGCTTGAAATTGCGCCAGGAACACAGCGGCGTCAGCCTGGACATCCCTGAAAATAAGCTGCGCAAGCTCAGCCTGGCCGGAGGGCTGATGGCGCGCGTTGCACACGCCGACCGGCGGGTCCGTGGTAGCGAACGGGAAACCCTGGCCCGCATCCTGGAGGACAAGTGGGGCATCGGGACGCAGGAAGCGGCTTTCGTGGCAGAGGTCGCCCTGGCGGAGATCTCGCTGAACATGGACTATTTCCGACTCACACGCCGCTTCTTTGAACAGACCGGCGAGCAGGAGCGGATCCGGTTTCTGGACGTACTCTTCGCGATCGCCGCGGCCGACGGCATGGCCACGAACGATGAGATCGAGGAGATCCGCAACCTGTCCAGAGGGCTCAAACTCACCCACCAGGACTTCATCACCGCGAAAACCAAGGTCCCACGGGAAAACCGGGCCAGCTGACCTGCCCGGCCCAAAATCTCCCCAGACCTGCAGGCAACCACCATCCGCTCCGCTGCGAGTAAGAATCCGGGCCGACGTCATCTCTGAATGGCAGCCGGCTCCGAACCCTGATCCCGGCCCATCGAATAATGGGAATTCAAGAAACCGCGTTCTCCCTGCGCGAAAACCTTTTGGACCGGCTGGTCGGCCGCCACGGGCAGGCGGTGCTCAACCCGCCGACGCCCGAATCAGCCGGACGCTCCGTCGACTTGCAGTACCCCGCCCGGGAGATCACCGCCGCCGTCAACGCCTTCAAAGCCCTGGCAATGGACCCAGCGGGGGACCACGTCGATTACGCCCGACTGGCGGAATCGCGGGAATTCCGGCGCTTCAAAGATGAGTGCATCCCCCTGCTGGCCGACTTTGACCCGGTCACCCTGGACAGCCGGGAGCGCCGCCTGGCATTCTGGATCAACCTGTACAACGCCCTGGTGATTGACGCGGTGATCAGTTTCCGAATCCGGGACAGCGTCACGGAAGGCCCGTTGGGAATTTTCAAGTTTTTCCGCCGGGCGGCGTACCGGGTTGGGGGCCAGCGGCTTTCCCTGGAGGAAATTGAGCACGGCATCCTGCGCGCCAACCGGGGTCATCCTTATCTGCCCGGTCCCCAGTTCGGCTCGAAGGACCCGCGCCTGGCCTGGAGCCTGAAATCGGTCGACCCGCGCATCCATTTCGCTCTCAACTGCGCCTCGCGCTCCTGCCCCCCCATCGGGGTGTACGCACCGGAAAAAATCGGCGCCCAGCTGGACCTGGCCACGCAAAATTTCATCCACCACGAAGTGTCAGTAGACCGGGTGGAAGGCATATTGTCGCTTTCCAAGATCTTTCAGTGGTATGGCCTGGATTTCGGGGGACGAAGCGGTGTGATCGAATTCGTTTTGCGCTATTTGCCTGCAGGGCCGGACAGGGATTGGCTCCAATCAAGTCCCAGGTTGAAGATGGTTTACCTGCCTTACGACTGGCGGCTGAACCGCTAAGGCCAGAAAATCGGCTCCTGCAAACCA
>JBFKII010000320.1:0-4706 GCA_041632295.1 Anaerolineales bacterium
ATCAGCCAGGCCCGGATCCAGGATGGCGGATGGTACGGGGCCGGCCGGTGGGTGACCGGTGGGATGATTTCTTGAGACATAAACGTGTATTTTACTTACCCGCCTGAGATTGGGAATGGTGGGAAAACAAAAAATTTCATGCGCGGTCGCCGCGCATGAAATGCAATGAATAGCCGGTCAGTTTTGCGCTAAGGAGTTGTCTGGTTTTTCGTCGGCCGGACGATCCAGAAGGAGATGGCGCCCAGGAAAGGGACCAGCAGGATAATCAGCGCCCAAACAGCCTGGGTCATGGACGACAGCCTGCGCTGGCGCAGGGAGACCAGCGCCAGCAGGCTCAGAGCTGCCCAGGCCAGTGTGGGAAAAATGAATAATTCGGGGAGTAAGCTAATGTTCATTTTGTCCTTTGATGGGCCGATCGAGAACGGCCGGAATTGGGTGATTGCCCGGCTCCCGGATGCAGTTCCCTGCGCTCCAGGAGCCGGTTTGACGGAAAGCTCGATCAGTTTTCGACCCGCGGCATGAACCAGAAGGCATTGGCCTTGTCCGGCTGGCCGCCGATCACGGTTACGCTGAGCACGAACTGCACCTTTTGCCCCGCCAGGGGAGACAGGTCCAGGTCGATGGCGGTCACTTCGCCGTCGAATTTCTCGTGCCAGCTGCCAAGTGTGGTGGTGGATCCGTTTTCGTGACGGGCTTTGAGCTCGAACTGCACATTGCAGCCCTTGCTGTCGGCCAGGCAGCCGACCCAGGCCCGGAAGCGGTCGCCGTTCTGCACGCTGTAGGCCGGGTATGTGCCCACGATCTGGCCGTCGGTGTCGACGTCCGGGCGCACCCACAGGGCAGGCTCGTCCTCGTTGCGGTTCTCTAACCTGGGCTTGGCCAGGATGGTGATCGAGCCCTTGGTGTTGGTGGTGGCGCCCAGGCAAAGCAGCGGGTCCTTGTGGCTGTTCTTCCAGGTGGCCTGGCAGGCCGCCAGGATGAGGTTGTAGCGGATGTTCCCGGCGAACGAAAACACCTGGATGGAGACGGTCAGCTGGCCCTTCTGGGTGTTGCCGAAGTAGTACTTACCGTTGGCATCCCGGAGCGCCCAGGTGCCGGTGTAGCTGCCGGGCTGGAGCGGGCTCTTCAGGTTGACCGAGATCTCCACCGTTTCGCCGGGCTTGACGGTGCCGGGCAGCGGGACCACGGTGTTTTTCTTGGTCATCGCTGTCCCGGTGACAAAGACCAGGTCATGGTCCTTGGTCCAACTGCAGGTGCCGACGTTTTTCACCCGCCAGGTCTTGGTGAAGCCGGTGTCCGGGAGATACGGCGCGCCGTTGGGCACGGTCACATCAGCCACGAACTGGGCCGCAAAACAGGGGATTGCAGGGGTCGGTGTGGCAGTCGGCTTCAGCGGGGCGGCGGTGGGCGGGATGGACGTGGCGGTCGGCGGGACAGTCGTAGCCAAAGGCAGCGGTGTTTCTGTCGGCAGCGGGGTTGCGGTCGGCAGGGGGGTGTTGGTAGGGACCTCGGTGGGCAGTTGTGTTGCCGTTTCGGTGGGCAGCACGATGTCGGTTGGGAACAGGATGACCGGGGTGGCCGTAGGTGCCACTTCCGGGATCTGCGGGCTGCGCGTGAACCAGGACCCGGCCAGGAACGCTGCCGGGAGGCCGATCACGATCAACCCGAGGATAAGAATACCGGTGAAGTAGACAAACCATTTTTGGTTCATTTTGTGCTCCTTGCGCGGCGCCATCAAGGCCTGCCCCGCTGTGGTGAAATTGTATTTCTCCGGTGTCGCGAATGCGTACAACCGGCATTGAAATCACGTTTGAAGACGAAAAACTTATATGAAAGTTCCGATTTTTGCGGGCAATTTTTCGCAACCGGTATGGAAAATCTGGCACAAACACCAGCTCCTGTCACCATTTTCAAACGAATTTCCCATCCCATTCATACGTTCTTCGGGTATCCTTTTTTCGATTCCCGGGCGACCGGGAGAAATGGAGAAGAAATGATCGCAAAAACGAAATCCTTACTTGTCCTCCTGCTGCTGAGCCTGGCCCTGGCGGCATGCGGGCCCAGCGCGGAGGAACTGGATGCTCTGTCCACGCAGGCTGCCGCAACGGTTGTGGCCGGTTTCACCGCAACCGCCCAGGCGCTTCCAACCGAGACCCCTCTGCCCCCTGCGACCGAGACTCCGGCGCCAACCGAGGTCCCGCCCACCGAGACCCCGGCAGCCACCAACACCCCTGAACCAACCGTCACCCCCAGCCTGACGCCGACCAGCACGCTCCCCAGCGGCGATCCGCGCCTGACCCTTGGGGATCCGGACTGGATCTCCACTTTCGACGAGCGCAACTGGTTCCTTTACGAAGATGACCATATCAAGATGGATATCGTCGATCAGAAGCTGGTCCTGACTGCTTTTCTGCCTGAAAGCTGGGAAGGTTGGAGCACGACCGGGTTCCGGCTGGAGGATTTTTACCTGGAGATCACCGGGACGACCGGCAGTGAGTGCAGCGGCAAGGACCGCTATGGGATGATCGTGCGCGCCAGCCAGCCCAACGAAGGCTACCTGTTCGGCATCAGCTGCGATGGTTTCTACCGCCTGCGCAGTTGGGACGGGGAGACGTTCGTCACGCTGGTCAACTGGACGGCCAGCGATCTGATCAACACCGGCCCCGGGCAGACCAACCGCGTCGGCCTGATGGCGCGCGGCGAGGAGCTGCGCATGTACATCAACGGCGTTGAAGCAGGGGTGATCGAGGACGACACCTTCGACCGTGGCGCTTTTGGCATCTTTGTCAGCTCCGCCGCCACCGAGGACTTCACCGTGACGGTCTCCGACGTGCGCTACTGGAACCTGCCCTAGGCCGCGCGCCTTTGCAAAAAAAAGACCCCGCCTGCAGACGCAGGGCGGGGTCTTTTGAATCCGGGTTCGTTTCCCCGGCTAAGGGGAGATCGGCATCGGGGTGACGAAGATTGGGGGTGGGAGGAAGATCAGGGTCAGGGGGATGATCGTCGGGCTGGTGCATTGGGCGGGAGGCGGCCCGTTGTAAGTCGGTTCCAGCGAAATGCCGTCGTCGACGAACTCGTCCTCATCCCATCTGTGGAAAAGGATTTCGGTGTTGCATGGGCAGCAGTTCGGCTCGCCGTACAGGTAGACGGAGCGTTCGAAGCGGATGCTTTCGTCCAACTGTTCCCAGGAGCCGTGCGTGCCGTTCTGGTCATAGACCAGCTCCATTGTGGAGCCGTTCCAGGCGTAGATCACCAGCTGGAGCAGCGCGCCGGAGCCGGAAAATCGCACCGGTACGATCAGCAGCTGCTGGCAGTCCCCGAAGGGATACAGCCCGGTCTCTTCTTCGAACTGCTTCTGGTTGGGGTCTCCGCTGTTGATCGCCCAGACGGGGTTCCAGGAGCCGTTGACCAGGTTGTCGATCGAGAGCGTCACGCCGCCCAGGCCGCCGTCCAGGATGTTCAGCCGCTGGTAGGTGCCGTCGCAGTTCAGGCTGACGCCGTCCGGCGGCACAGTCGGGGATGGGGTGATCGTGACGGTCGGAGAGGGGGTGACGGTCGGGGTCGGGGTCAGGGTCGGAAGCTGTCCGGGATCGGGGTCGACGTTGTCGTTCAGCCCGTCGCCGTCCGTGTCGACGTTGATTGGGCTGGTCCCCAACACTTTGACCTCTTCGCCGTCTGAAAGGGTATCGCCGTCCGTGTCGAAGGCGTTGGGGTCAGTCCGCCACAGTTTTTCTTCCCCGTCGCTCAGCCCGTCGCTGTCGGAGTCTGGGTTGAGCGGGTCGGTATCCCCGTCCACCTCTTCTTTATCGGTCAGGCCGTCCCCGTCGCTGTCCGAGCTGTTTATCGCCGTGCCCAGCTCGCGTTCCTGAACGTCGGTCAGACCGTCGCGGTCAGTGTCGACCAGGGCGGCAAGGCGTGCTTGCTCTGTGTCCGTGGCCTGCACGATGTACGTGGCGGTCATGGCCTGTCTGGTGATTTCATTGTAATAAAAGCCACCGGCGGCGATCAGGAAGATGCACAGCAGGCTCATGACGGGGATCAGCCACAATGGAATGATCGGCCGGCTGACGGCTTCGCCGCTCAATGAGGACGACTCGCCCTGTGGGGTGCTGATCTCCCCCGAAAACGGGTGGGTCTTGCTGGTGCCGAACCAGTAGCGCTGGCGCAGGCGGGCGCGGAACTCCGCCGAGCCGCTGCCCCCTGGGGGCACCTGCACCTGGGCCTCTTCCGGGTGGAAGGCCAGCTCGTCCCCGCGGTCGCGCAGCCGGACGGTGTAGACCTCGCGCGTGTTGCCCAGGTTCTGGATGGTCAGCTGGGCGAGTTTGTTCGTGCGGATCTTCTGGGGGTGCATCTGGGCGGTCTGCCGGTAGTAGGGCGCGACGCTGAACGAGGTGCGGGCTTCGCCGCTCTCCGTGGGGCTGTCCTGGCTGGTGACTCGCACGCTGATGTTGTAGCGCCCGGCTTTGCTCTGCGGGACGCGCGGCGGGGTGATCGGGATGCGCACGTGCTGCTGCCCGCCGGGCATGAGCTGCACAGGAGACGGCAGGCTGACCCAGCCGTCGGGGATGCCTTCCACCGAAATGCGGAAGTGGTCGACCACCGAGCCCTGGTTGAGAAGGGTGGCCGCCAGGACGCCGGTCTGGCCAGATTCGATCGACAGGCTGCTCTCCTCGATCACGATCCCGATGCGGCCGCTGCCTGCCCGG
>JBFKII010000321.1:0-4682 GCA_041632295.1 Anaerolineales bacterium
CCTGCATGTCGAGGTGTCCTCCCGCAACGAGGACCCGTTCAACTCCCCGGACCACCACACGCAGTTCCGCTTCAACGGCAGCGTGGTCCACGATACCTACTGGGACGGCAAGGTGCGCTACACGTTCGACGCCAGCATCCCTCAGAATACGCTGGTCGAGGGGACCAACACCGTCGGCATGACCCTGCTCAGCGATTCGGTCCTGCTCGGTCCGAGCATGTACTTCGACTTCTTCGAAATCACCTATGCCCGTGAATTTAATGCCCTAAACGATGGGCTGATCTTTGCCCCTGCCCAGGCCGGCACCTGGCGCTACGAGATTTCGGGGCTCTCCAGCAGCGGCGTGGAAGTCTACGACGTGCTGGATCCCTTCAACCCGGTGCGGGTGACCAACCCCGGCGTGAGCGGAGGCGGCGGCAATTTCACAGCCAGCTTCCAGGTCAGCCACGGCAGCTCCGCCCGCTATGCCGCCGCCGGAACGGGTGCGGGCATCCTGGCCCCCAAGTCGATCACGTTCTACAACCCCCCGGATTTTGCCGGCATGGCGCCGGTCGAATACGTCCTGATCACCCACGCAGATTTCATGGCCGCCGCCCAGGAGCTGGCCGACTACCGCCAGAGCCGGGGGCTCTCCACCGCGGTGATCGACGTGGCCGACCTGTACCGCGAGTTCAACGACGGGATCTACCATCCGATCGCCATCAAGAACTTCCTGGCCTATACCTTCGCCAACTGGCAGGACCCGGTGGGCTACGCCACCCTGATCGGCAGCGGGAACTGGAACTTCAAGGGCGACGGGGCGCCCGGAGAGCAGTACGCCAACCCGCCCCCCACCTACATGCCGCCCAACCTGGCATATGCCGACCCCTGGCAGGGCGAAGTGGACAGCGCCAACCTGCTGGCAACGGTCGTCGGGAACGACACCCTGCCTGACCTGCACGTGGCGCGCATCCCGGTTGACACCAATGCCGCTATGTCTGCCATGGTGGACAAAATCACGGCCTACGAAAGCGCCGCTTTTGCCGGCTGGCAGGACAACATCCTCTTCATCACCGATGACGTGCCCGACACAGCAGGCAATTTCATCCAGCTGGCCGAAGGCATCATCAACACCTATCTCAACCCCTATCCGAATTACACCACCCAGCGGCTGTACCAGGACGATGGCGACGGCATCCCCAACGGCTACGACTTCGGCTGCCGGGTGACCGGTTCGCCGAACTGTAAAGCCTTCACCCAGGCCATCACGAACACCATCAACACCAGCGGCGCGCTGCTGGTCAACTATCTGGGGCACGCCTCGATCAACCTGTGGTCTAAGCAGCAGATCCTGACCACCTCCAACCTGGCCACGCTCAACAACGCCAACCAGCTGCCGGTCGTCCTGTCGATGACCTGCCTGGACGGCTTCTGGACCTACCCGAACTGGAACAGCATGGTCTTCGAACTGCTGAACCATCCCACCGGCGGCGCAGTGGCGACGTTTTCGGCCACCGGGCTGGGGGTCGCCACCGGGCACGACCCGCTGCAGCGCGGGTTTTTCGCCTCCCTGGTGGAAAACGGCGATTGGGAGCTGGGGGCCGCTGCCATGGAGGGCAAAATCCAGCTGTTCCTCTCCGGCTTCAATTACGACCTGATGCACACCTTCACGCTGTTCGGAGACCCGGCGCTGGGGCTCAAGAGCCCCTTCCAGGCCGGTCTGACGCCAGCCTCCGCGGGGATAAACGGCGAACCCGGCGAGTCGATCGTGTACAACCTGCAGGTGAAGAACAACGGCGCCCATCCGGACACCTTCGATGTCACCCTGGCGGGCAACAGCTGGTCCAGCACGCCGTCCAGTACGACGGTCGGGCCGCTGAACCCGGGCCAGAGCGCTGCTCTGGTGGTCACGGTCGATATTCCTGCCGGGGCGGTCAACAACGATGTCGATTCCGCCCAGGTGACCGTGCGATCCCAGGGAGATACCGGCAGCGCGGCGGCCGCGACCCTGACCACCACCGTGGTCACGAACTGGATCGCCCTCACCCCGCCGCTGGACACCCGCTTCGGATCGCCCGGAGAAGCGATCACCTACACCCTGCAGGTCCGCAACGCCAACAACCTGACCGACACGTATGGCATTTCTTTGAGCGGCAACGGCTGGCAGGTGGACGCGCCGTCCCAGATCGGGCCTCTCAGCCCGGGAGCCAGCGCACCGCTCCAGGTGGTGGTGCACATTCCCGCCGGGGCCGCACCGGGCCAGTTTGACTTCGTCAGCCTGACCCTGACTTCGCAGGTCGATTCAGGCCATACGGCCAGCGCCGGCCTGCAGACCATCGTCCAGGGCGGTTCGATCTACGCCCCGGTGATCAGGCGCTGATGGTATCCAAAGAACAACGCGAGTATCTCCAGGTGGCGCTGGAGATCGCCGAGGAGCAGGCCGGCCCGCAGGGCGAACTGCGGCTGGTGATCGTCAGCGAGAGCATGGCGCCGCTGCTGCGGCCGGGGGATGCGGTCTATGTGCGCCCGCAGGACAGCTACCGGACCGGGGACATTCTCGCCTACCGCAGCCGCAAACAGGTCGTCACCCACCGGCTGATCGGCCAGGCGCCAGACCGGCTGACCCTCAAAGGCGACTCGGCCCGCCGGTCCGATCCGCCAATCCGGCGGGCTGCGGTCCTGGGGCGGGTAGTGGCGTTGGAGCGGTCGGGCGTGCGCCAGCCTGCCCCACGAATGGCCAAAGGCGCATGGATCGGCCGGCTCAGCCGTGTTGAAGCCGTGCTCTTCAGAGCCGTTTCCGGGCGGCGGGAGCCCGGCTGGCGGCAGCGGCTGGGGGCCCTGCTGTGCGCCCCCCTGCGGTTTTTGATTGTAAGGCTGGCGAGGCCATGAACACCATGATCACACTCGACTCGATACCAACCCCGAACCCGCAGGTGGTCGGCCGCTATCTGGACGGGGAGGCGGTGCTCGTTCATCCCGTCCGGGGAAAAGTGAAAGTGCTCAACGAGGTCGGCGCGGCCATCTGGGCCGCGCTGGACGGCGTTTCCAGCGCCCGGGAGATCGCCGGGCAGGTCCGCAGCCGCTATGAAGTCGGGAAGGACACCGCAGAGGGAGACACGCTGGCGTTCCTGCAATCGCTTTTGGATCGGGATCTGATCTCTTTGAGGGAAAACTGACCGTGTTTTCGGAAAAACCACCCACCTCCCCCCGCACAGCCCGCAGGCTGCTTTCCTGGCTGGCCTTCTGCGCGGCCGTTCTGGGCCTGCTGGCCACCCCGACCAGCGCGGCCGTCAACCTGCTCTATTTCCAGGGCGAGACCGAAACCGACCGGATTTTCCTGGAATGGGAGACCGCCACCGAGCTGGACAACGCCGGTTTTTTCGTCCGCCGCAACCTGACCGGAGGCAGCAACACAGACAACTACACCCCGGTTCCGGTGGTCGACGCCACCAGCGGCGCCCAGTTCTCTTTTATACCCGCCCGTGGGGACAGCCTGCTGGGCGCTTATTATCCGTTCTACGACGAAAACGTCCAGATCGGCACACGCTATTATTACCTGCTCCAGGACGTGGACACCAGCAATTTTTCCTCCTACCACGGGCCGATCGAGGTGGTGGCGGGGCACACCAACACCCCGACCCCGGCCGCCTCCAGCACCAGTGCGCCCACCAGCGCCGCCACCCGAACGCCCACGCGGACCTCCACCATAAGCCCCTCCGCGACCCCCACCCCCGGCAATATCACGCCCGGCGCGGGCACAACGACCCCGACCGCCACAGCCACCACCACCCCCACGGGTAGCGGGACGCCCGGCGGCACGCTTGCGCCCGATGTCACCCCGCTCGATGCCACCCTGACCGCCATCGCCCAGGCGCTGACCGAAATGCCGACCGCGACCTCCACCCGGGTGTCCCTCGCCCAGGCGGCCAGCCCTTCGCCCACCGTCCAGGTGACGCTCAACCTGCTGCCATCTCCAAGCGCTGAGGCCGGTCAGCCGGAGGCTGCAGGCGAAATCCAGTTTGGCCGGCTGGTGCTGGTCATCCTGCTGTTTCTCGGCAGCGGCGCTTTGCTGACCGGGGGTGTGATTTTCCTGGCTCGCCGCAACAGCGAGGAAATCTAGCCCCGGCCTGCACACCCGGCGAACCCCAGGCTTCCCATGTCCGCAGCAAAATCCAGGCCTTCCCCGCTTCGGAAGAGGCTCCTTGGCGCCATCCTGCTGGTTGGCGGCGCACTCGGCCTGTGGGGGGCGCTGATCCTGCTGCAGCCGCTTCTCACGGGCGAGGGGGAGGATCCCGCTGAAGCGATCAAGATCCTGGTGGACAGCGAAGGGATCTTCGCTCTGGAGGCCCGCGATCTCGCCTCCCTGGGCTGGGCGGATGTGGATGCGGGCAGCCTGCGGATGGTCCATGACGGGCGCCCTTACCCTTTTCAGGCCAGCGGACGGGGCCGGGACCTGCAGGTGGTGTTTTACGGCCGCCCACCCGGCGATGAAGCCGCCCGTTTTACATCCGCCAACGCCTATTTCCTCTTCCGTGATGGGGATACCGCCCAGCGCGTCGCGCTCGCCTCGCTGAAAGCCACCGCCGGCCCGGCGGAGGAGCAATTCCGGGAGCGCCTGCTCCTGGAGCAAGACCTGCGCTACGAGCCGCTCTCAGCGGAAAACGAGACCTGGTATTGGGAGCAGCTGATCGCTCCGGGCAGCA
>JBFKII010000322.1:0-4671 GCA_041632295.1 Anaerolineales bacterium
AATGCGCCCGCCGTATCCCTCCACTTCGGGATTGTGGAACGAACCGACTGTCATCAACAACGTAGAAACCATGGCTTGCATCCCGTCGATCCTCCAACACGGGCCTGGCTGGTATGCGGGTATCGGCACTGAGAAAAGTAAGGGGACGAAGGTCTTCGCCCTGGCCGGCCAACTGAAAAACACCGGCCTGATCGAAGTGCCGATGGGGATCACACTGCGCGAAATCGTTTTCGAAATCGGCGGCGGGGTGCCCGAAGGCAGGAAATTCAAGGCCGCCCAAACCGGGGGCCCCAGCGGAGGCTGCATTCCGGAGGCATTCCTCGATACCCCCGTGGACTATGAAAGCCTGACCGCATTGGGATCGATTATGGGTTCGGGGGGGCTGGTAATCGTCGATGACCAGACCCGCATGCCGGACTTCGCCCGTTTTTTCATCGATTTTTGCGTGGACGAGAGCTGCGGCAAATGCCTGCCCTGCCGGGTCGGTACGGTCCAGATCCGCAGCCGCCTGGACAGGATCATCGCCGGGGAAGGCGGCGAGGCCGATCTGGACAGGCTGGAGTCTTTGTGCCAGCAAGTGAAAACCAGCAGCCTGTGCGGGCTCGGCCAGTCAGCCCCCAACCCAGTCCTGAGCACGCTCAAATACTTCCGTGAAGAGTATGAAGAAATGCTTCGTTGAGCGAAATGGCCGTACACAAGGAGATTTCCATGATTGAATTCACCATCGATGGCCAAATCATCCGGGCCAGGCCCGGTACGACCATCATGGAAGCCGCCCTGGCGAACGGGATCGACATCCCGCGGCTGTGCTACCACCCGGAATTGAGCGTTTCCGGGGGCTGCCGTCTTTGCCAGGTGGAGATCGAAGGGTGGCCCAACCCGGTCGCCAGCTGCGGGCTGGCTTGCCAGCAGGGCATGGCCGTCCGCACCCGGACCCCCCTGCTGCACGAAGTGCGGCGCGATATCATCGATCTGTTTGTCTCCGAGCACCCGTTGGACTGCGTGACGTGCGATAAAAGCGGCTCCTGCCTGCTTCAGGATTACGCCTATGAATATGGAGTGACCGAGACCAGCCATACCTTCCAGCTTTCCCGCCAGCTCTTCCAGGACGACAACCCATTCTTTATTCGGGACCACAAATACTGCATCCTTTGCGGACGCTGCGTGCGCGTTTGCGACGAAATTGTGGGGGCCGGAGCCCTGGAATACGCCGGGCGCGGCTTCACCAGCCACATCGCCACCCCCTTTGACGACCCGCTGGCGGAGACATCCTGCGTCTTCTGCGGCAGCTGCGTCCAGGTTTGCCCCACGGCGGCTCTGATGCCGGTCTCGCGACTCGGTCAGGGACGGGAGTGGGAAATGGAGCGCATCCGGACGGTCTGCGGCTACTGCGGTGTGGGATGCCAGGTGGAATACGCCAAAAAAGACGGCCGGATCCTGTACGCCCAGTCCAGCCCGGAGGCGCCGGTCAACGGGGAGTTCCTCTGCACCAAGGGCCGCTATGGCTGGGATTTCGCTGCCAGCAAAGAGCGCCTGACCAGCCCGATGATCCGCAAAGACCTGGCTTTTGAGCTCGGGCTGACCGAGGAAGCTTGGACGATGCCGACCGGATCCCCGCTGGAGGACGCTTCCCCTGACATCACGGAAAGCTTTATTCCCGTGGACTGGGAGACCGCCCTGGACCTGGCAGCGACGCGGCTTTCGGATACCGTCCGTAGCCACGGGCCGGACTCGGTCATGGGCCTGGCTTCGGCTCGCTGCACGAACGAGGAAAACTACCTCTTTCAGAAGTTTTTCCGGGCCGGCATCGGCACCAACAACATCGACCACTGTGCCCGTCTTTGACACGCTTCCACAGTAGCAGGCCTCGTGCAGGCCTTCGGAAGCGGCGCAATGACAAACTCCATCCGTGAGATCCGGGAAGCGGATTGCATTTTCATCACCGGATCGAATACGGCGGTCTCCCACCCGGTCGTCAGCTACGAGGTGATCCGGGCGGTCAAAAAAGGGGCCCACCTGGTGATCGTCGACCCGAGGCGCATTCCCCTTGTGGAGCATGCCACGCTCTTTCTCCAGATCAAACCGGGAACCGATATTTACGTTTTCCTGGCGATCATGCACACCATCATCCGGGAAGGCTGGCTGGACGAAAAATTTATCGCCCAAAGGACAGAGGGATTCGAGGCTTTCAGGGAAGTGATCCAAAAGTACTCGCCCGAGCACGCCGCCCTGCAGTCAGGGGTCACAGCCCGGGAGATCGAAACGGCGGCGCGCATTTACGCCCTTGGGCAGCGGGCTGAGGGGGGATCGATATACCCTGGGGAGCGGGGCCACAGCTCCATTCTGTACGCCATGGGGATCACGCAGCGCAGCAACGGCACAGACATGGTCAAAACCCTGGCCAACCTCGCCATGCTGTGCGGCCAGGTCGGGAAGCCTTCCACCGGGGTGAACCCGCTGCGCGGGCAGTCCAATGTCCAGGGGGCCTGCGATATGGGCTGTCTGGTCAACGTCTTTCCGGGCTATAAGCCGGTTTCGGATACGGAGCACCGCGAGCAGCTTGCGGACCTCTGGGGAGTCGAGAACCTGCCGGGCAGCCCGGGCCTGACCATCGTGGAGGCCATGCACGCGGCGTCGGAAGGCAAGGTCCGGGCGGTGTATGTCATGGGGGAAAACCCGATGATGTCTGACCCGAACACGACGCACGTGGAGCGTGCCCTGCGCGGCCTGGACCTCCTGATCGTGCAGGACATCTTCCCCAGCGAGACCGCCTTTCTGGCGCACATTATTTTCCCGGCGGCATCCTCCCTCGAAAAAGAAGGCACGGTGACCAATACCGAGCGCCGGGTGCAGTTGATCCGGCCGGTCCTCGATAAGCCGGGCCAGGCCCGGCCGGACTGGCTGATCACCACTGAACTCGCCTGCCGCTTTGATGAAAAGATGGGGCGGGAAAGAGCCGGGGACTACTGGCAATACGGTTCAAGTGGAGAGATCTTCACCGAACTGGCCCGGGCGACCCCGATTTACGCCGGGATGGCCCATGGCAGGCTGTTGGGAAGCGGGCTGCAGTGGCCGTGCCCCTCCCCGGAGCATCCGGGGACCGCCATCCTTCACCAGGACAAATTTGCGCGCGGCCGGGGGAAGTTCGCTCCGATCGAGGCCAACGAACCAGCGGAAATGCCGGATGATGAATATCCGCTCGTGCTGACGACCGGGCGGGTCCTGTACCATTACCATTCCGGGACCATGACCCGACGAAGCGCTCCGCTGGATTGGCGGGAGCCGGATGGCTTTGCGGAGATCCACGCAGAGGATGCGGCAAGCGCGCACCTGGCCGACGGGGAGGAGGTGGTTATCTCCAGCCGGCGCGGCCGCGTGCGCACTAAAGTCCGCCTGAGCGAGAATGTGCCGCCCGGGACGGTCTTTCTCGCCTTTCACTGGCGCGAATCCCCGGCCAACGTGCTGACCCAGGACTTCGCCCTGGACCCGGTGGCCAAGATCCCGGAATACAAGATCTGCGCCATCCGCCTGGAAAAACCGGAAAACCGATAAACTCAAACCCAAACAACTCATTGCCTGGATTGAGGAGCTGAATTTCCGATTCCTTGATCGCTAAGAAAGTGAATTATGAGCGGGTATTTTTTTGAATTCGATTCCTGCCTTGGGAAAATTTCTCCCAGGTAAATTTTCCGGCCAGGAGGATGCCGCCTGCGGCGAGAGCGCTCAAGAGTGGCATCATGGCCACTCGAAAACGCGGGGCGCCTGCGGCGCCTGACACGGCGGCCAGGTACACCAGGGTCAATACGATCGACCAGAAATCCAATCTGGACCACCCGATCTTGATAACCGAGTAGATCGAAAAGAGATACAGGCTGGCAAGGAAAAGCGCATCCAAGAAAATATAAGCCACAACCGGTTTTTGCAAGCCGGATATTTCATCTAAGGCTTCCGCGAACGTATTTCCGGCGTCTGATAGAAATTTTTCGTAGATGCTTGCGGGTTCCAGGTATCTTTCCCCCGTCAGCAGGACCTGGATCTGGCTTGTTCCAGGAAGGAATATTCTGGCCATTCCGGTGGTATGGATTTTGGCGTACGTCCAAGGGTTCCGAAGGATCTTTTGCACACCCAGCCGGAAAGCCAATTGAGAGTGATGGGCTTCGTTGGATGAAAAGGTCGGCATATCCCTGATTTCAGCTTCATATTGATCGACAATCGACCATTGATCTTCCCCGGTTTCGGCAGACTCCGTCAGGGCCGCGCCGTAATAGAGCATGCTCAACCCTGCCGCAGAGGACAGATTGGGAATGCCGAAGGCGGCATAATTACGGATTCGCCAGGGCAGCAGCACGATATTAAACACGAGGATATAACTGATCACCCAAACCAGTTGCTGTTTGCGGGGAATATTTCGTTTTTGCATGGCGATGATCAACAGCGCGGCAAACAGGTAGGGTAAAAATAATGAGCGTGGATGGATCAGTACACTCAGCCCAGAAAATAATCCCGCGAGGATCAGCCATTTAAATTTGTCCTCCGCCAGCATCAGGAGCGTCAGCAGAATGGAAACCGTGAACAGCAAGGTATAGAGGGTGTCAGACCACAGCAGGGCGGTATAGGTAATTGAATGGGGGCTAAGGGCCAGCAGCACGGCCGCGATCAGCCCGCTGCGCC
>JBFKII010000323.1:0-4661 GCA_041632295.1 Anaerolineales bacterium
GACCTGGCGGCTGCTTTTTCCGCCGCCGGGGCCGCATACCTGGCGGGCTCCGATCCCCTCGGCGACGGCCTGGTCAGCGAAGCGGACCTTGATGGCCTCGACTGCCTGGTCGTGCAGGACCTGTTCCTGACCGAAACCGCCGCCCGGGCGGATGTCGTGCTGCCCGCCCAGGCCTACGTCGAACGCGACGGAAGCTACACCAGCGGGGAGCGGCGCGTGCAGCGTTTCTTCTCAGCCGTACCGGAACCCGCCGGCACGCGCCCGGATTTCACCATCACCGCCCAGATCGCCATGCGCCTGGACCTTGAACTCGAAGGCCGCATCGCCCCACGCGCGTTCGCCAACCTGGCGGCGGCCTGCCCGCCGTACCAGGGGCTGACCTATGTGAAGCTTGCCCGGGTGGAGGAGCAGTTCCCGATCGTTGGTCGCGGGGACATGTACTACGGCGGGACCACGTACGAAAATTCACAGGGCCTGGGGGTGCAGTTGCCGCTTCGGGAGGGCGTCGTAAATGGCTGGGACGCCCCCGCTGTGCAGGAAACCGTCGCTGGCCTGTCTGCCGTGCCCATCACCCGACTGTACGACCGCGGGGCGCTGGCCTCCCGATCCCGGACGCTGGCCCCCCGCCTGGATGAAGTCCAGGTGGTCCTCCATCCGAAGGATGCTGCTGCACTGGACCTGTCATCCGGCAGGAAAGCCGCAATACACCTGAACGGAGGCTCAGGCATGGAAGTGGAGGTCGCCCTCGACCCCGGCATCCCGCAGGGCTACGCTTTGGTACCGCGCAGCATGGGTGTTCCGGTCCACAGGCCGGTGGGAGCGTCCCTGCGTGCGCTGGAAGGGGAGCTGGCGGCATGATCGATTTCGGATTGATACTTGAATGGGTGATCAAGGCTGTGTTGCTGGCTTTCCTTTTGATTACCGGCTTTGCGTACACCACGTTTTACGAACGCAAACTGGCGGCCCGCATCCAGGTGCGCATCGGCCCGAACCGCGTCGGCCCGGGTGGCTGGCTGCAGCCGGCGGCCGACGGCATCAAGCTGATCTTTAAAGAAGAGTTTATCCCAGCCAAAGCGGACAAGGTGCTCTTTATTTTGTCCCCTATCATCACCGTGATCCCCGCCCTGGTGATCATGGCGGTCATCCCCTGGGGGGAGACCGTCAACCTGTTCGGCCGGGAGGTCTTTCTGGGGATCGCCGACATCAATGTCGGGGTGCTGTACATCATGTCGGTCGCTTCGATCGCCGTGTACGGTATCACCCTGGCCGGCTGGTCTTCCAACAACAAATACTCGATGATGGGCGGGCTGCGCTCGGCAGCCCAGATGGTCAGCTACGAACTGGCTTTGGGGCTGGCGTTTGTGCCCGCCATCATGCTGGCGGGTTCGATGAGCATTGGCGACATCATCGACGCGCAGCGCGGCGTCTGGTTCGTGGTCTGGCAGCCGATCGGCTTCTTGATCTTCCTCCTGGCCGGGCTGGCCGAGGTCAACCGCGCGCCGTTCGATATCCCCGAGGCCGAGCAGGAGCTGACCGCCGGTTACCACACGGAATATTCTGGCATGAAGTTTTCTCTCTTCTTCATGGCCGAGTACATCAAGATGGCCGCCGTCAGCGCCATTGGCGCGGCGCTGTTCTTCGGTGGGTACCTTGGCCCGTTCGTCGATCGGCTGCCCTGGCTGGGTCCGTTCTACCTGATCCTCAAGATCTTGATCGGCCTGGGCGTGATGATCTGGATCCGCGCCACTCTGCCGCGCATCCGCTACGACCGCCTGATGTCGTTCGGCTGGAAAGTGCTGCTGCCGCTAGCGCTGGCAAACGTGTTTATCACGGCGATCGTGGTCGTGATTTTGGATAATTTGTAAACATGGGCATAGTGCTTAGTACCAGGTACCACGGCAAATGCAAACCTGCCCCTGGTGGTGGGTCCCATTCCACATTGCACTTTGCACGTTACCGGAGGTAATTTTGTCAGCATTTGAAGCGTTCAAGGGCGTACTGACCGGCATGTGGACCACATTCAAGTCCGCCTTTGAAAAGCCCGTCACCTTCCAGTACCCGGAGATGAAGCGCCCGGTTCGCACGCGTTTCAAGGGTCGGCACGTGCTCGAGCGCTACGACAATGGGCTGGAGAAGTGCATTGGCTGCTCGCTGTGCTCGGCGGCCTGCCCGGCTGACGCCATTTTTGTCGAGTCGGCCGAGAACACCGACGGGCAGCGCTTCTCCCCGGGAGAGCGCTACGCCAGCACCTACGAGATCAACATGCTGCGCTGTATTTTCTGCGGCTACTGCGAAGATGCCTGCCCAACGGAAGCGATCATCCTGGGCGACAACTACGAGCTCTCCTTCACCCACCGCGACGATGCGATTTACAACAAGGAGATGCTGCTGGTGCCGCTCAAGGAAGGCGCCCGGCCGACCCCCCAGAAAGTGGAGCCCGGTGTGTACACCCGCTCGGTCCCGGTGATGTCGGACCCGGTGGACTGACGGCGGAAGGCGGACATGGACGGAAACCTGATCACATTCTACCTCCTGGCATTTGTGGCGGTCGGAGCCGCGTTGGGGATGCTGTTCAGCAAAAACGCGGTGTACTCCGCCCTATTTCTGATCATGAATTTCGCTGTGGTGGCGGTCTTTTACTTGATTCTGGGCGCGCCTTTCATCGCCATGGCGCAGGTGACTGTCTATGCAGGGGCGATCATGGTACTGTTTCTCTTCGTCATCATGCTGCTTGGGGCGGAGAAGCTCGCCGGGGAGGACACGCTCGCCTGGCAGAAACCTTTTGCCTGGATGCTGGTGATCTTTTTCCTTTTCGCCATCGCCTACCAGCTTGGCCTGGCTGGGCTGACCAACGCTGAGATCATTTCTTTCCCGGGCAGCGAGTTCGGCGGGCCGGAGCCGATCGGCCAGGTGCTCTTCAACGATTACCTGCTGCCTTTTGAGATCACCTCCGTCCTGCTGCTGGTGGCGATGATCGGCGCCATCGTGCTGACCAAGGGCGGGAGAAAAGCCAGGCCCAACATCGAAGAGGAGGCAGAATAGACATGGTCCCGATCGAGCACTATATTTCGCTCTCCGCCGTCCTGTTCATGATTGGTACCCTGGGTGTGCTCACCCGCCGCAATGCGATCGTGATCTTCATGTCGATCGAGCTGATGCTGAACGCCGCCAACCTGCTTTTCGTGGCCTTCGCCCAGGAGTACGCAGCCCTGAGCGGCCATATCTTCGTGTTCTTCGTGATGACGGTGGCAGCCGCGGAGGTGGCGGTCGGGCTGGCGCTGATCGTTGCCATTTTCCGCTCACGCGGCACGATCGACATCGACGAAATGAACCAGTTGAAAGGATAAACCGGCAGGCCTGCGCCGCCGGACACATTTGGAACCGAGATGCATTTCGCAGAAGCCACCAACGGCCCCACCTTTTTCAGCCTGGCGCCCTGGATCGTCTTTTTTCCGGTCATTGGGCTGCTGATCAACCTGGTCTTCGGCAAGCGCCTGGGGGAGCGCTTTGTCGGGTTCACCGCCAGCCTGGCCTCCGGCGCCGCGCTGGTGGTTTCTGCCCTGCTGGCGCTTTCGCTGCGCGCCCACCCGGAGGGAGAGATCGTCCGCCTGGCGGACTGGATCACGATCGGTTCGCTGCAGCTGGAGTGGGCCTTCCGGGTTGACACGCTCTCCACCACGATGATGCTGGTCGTCTCAGGGGTCGGGACGCTGATCCACATTTACGCGGCCGGCTACATGTTTTACGACGTGCGCTACAAAGAAGAGGGGGATCCGGGCGCATTCAAGCCCAGCTACACCCGCTTCTTCATTTACCTGAACCTGTTCATCGCCTTCATGATGACCCTGGTCGGTGCCGACAACTACCTGATGCTATTTGTCGGCTGGGAAGGGGTCGGGCTGTGCTCTTTCCTGTTGATCGGTTTCTGGTTCAACCGCAACCCTGATGCCACCATCGGCGTCGAAAATGCCAACGCGGCTAAAAAAGCCTTCATCACCAACCGGGTGGGGGATTTCGGTTTCCTGGTCGCCATTTTCCTGACGTTCTGGTTTTTCGGCTCGCTCCAGTTTGACGCCGTCGCCGAGGCGGTCGAGCACGCTGCGGAGCACGTTCCGGGCTGGGTGATCCCTACCATCGCCCTGTTCATGCTGCTGGGCGTGACGGGCAAGTCCGCCCAGCTGCCGCTCTACGTCTGGCTGCCGGATGCCATGGCCGGCCCGACCCCGGTCTCGGCTTTGATTCACGCCGCCACCATGGTCACGGCCGGGGTCTACCTGGTGACTCGATCGTTCCCGATCTTCGAGGCCTCCCACCTGGCCCAGACCACGGTGGCCACGGTCGGGGCAATAACCGCTCTTTTTGCGGCCACGATCGCTGTCGGCCAATTCGATATCAAGAAAGTGCTGGCGTACTCGACCGTCAGCCAGCTGGGTTTCATGGTTGCGGCGGTCGGGATGGGGGCTTTCGTTGCCGGCATGTTCCACCTGGTGACGCACGCCTTTTTCAAAGCGCTGCTCTTTCTCGGTTCCGGCTCCGTCATCCTGGGGGTCGAGCGCGGCCACCATCCGCTCGACACCACCGGCGATGGGCACGCTCACCACGGCGATGACGCCCACGAAGCGCACCATGAATCTGGCCATGATTCGCATGGCGAGCACGGC
>JBFKII010000324.1:0-4534 GCA_041632295.1 Anaerolineales bacterium
ATCGGCAGCGGCGCCTCCTTCTCTACATCCTCGCTGAGAGTGGGGGTCCACAGCATCACAGCCGAGGCCACCGACTCGGGTGGCCGCACGGGCAGCGACTCGATCTCGGTCACCATCAACAGCACCGACCCCGGGGACCCGATCAGCCTGAGTGTGAGCCTGTACAAGATCAAAGGCAACAAATACGCCGACCTGACCTGGAGCGGCGCCACGACCGCCAACGTCGATATCTACCGCAACGGCACAATCCTGTTGACTACGACCAACGACGGCGCCCACACGGATGGGCCGCAGGGGAAAGGCGGCGGATCGGTCAGCTACCAGGTGTGCGAGACGGGCAGCACCCCCGTTTGTTCGGCGGTGGTGACGCAAAGCTGGTAACCGCCGGATTGTCTGAAAGAAAAGGGCCGCTGCTTCGCAGCGGCCTTTTTTTGATTCACAATAAGATGCTATTTTTCCGGGCAATTCACAACCCGCCTGCCGCGATCCGTGTGGTAGCGGTATTCCATGCCATCCAGCTCCAGCGTGATGCGGTAACCGGGCGTGATAACCTGAAGATACATCCTGCCCTCCTGTGGGCAGCCCAGGCTAGAGTCCGGCCAGTCCACAGCTTCCACGCCGACCAGTGCGATCTCGGAAATATCCCGTCCGGCCTCTGCAGCCAGGCTTTGCCTGGCGATCTGCACCAGGCGCACAGATGGGTCGGCAGCACCCGGCGCAGGCTGGACGACGGGTTCACCACTTTCTGCCGGCCCCGGTGTGATACGCCGCAGATCGACCTCCCCCGAGCGGGGCACTGGGGTTTGGGAATCCCCAGCCTCCAATTCGCCGTCTTCATTTCCAGGGCAATCCTGTCCATTTCGGGCGGAATCCTTCCTCATCCCAGCAGCGGCTGAAAAAACTGTGATCAGTGCCCCTGCAGCCATCACGATTGGCGATCGTATAAACATGCGCCAATTCCCTATCCAACTGGAGGGGTCCGTAGAAAGATTCTCGCGGTATCGTTGTTTCATTTTGTTGACTAAATATTCAGAATGGTTATCTTAATTCCATTGGTTGTTTGAGCCCGATTTCAGGGCTTTATTTTTGTGTTCTCCGTCTTAGCTCACTCACTCCGGGAGAAGAACGCGGGAGAACCCCAGCGATGAGTCTATCACCACACTTCCCTAAGCAATGCTCCTTCTTCCATAATTTCATACTTAGCGTTAATTTATAATTAGAATAGCAAATGATTCTCAATACCTCTAGGGGCGAAAGGTGCTGAGAAACAAAGCCAGGTGGGATGATGAAATTACTCGACATTTTGTGCCCTCTCTTCTTTGGACTCGGCTTGATCGATTGGGCTTTCGCTGCCTATACTTGGGTGCGGCCTGAACGAGTGAAGGCATTTGAAAAAAATTTCAATAAGATATACATGGACGACAACTGGTTGCCGAAGATGCTAGATGCTCTCCAAGAGGATTTTCTCCGCGTGATAGAGGAACTGGGGCCGTATTCACAGGAGTTGCTCGACAAAGCATCTGACAGCTTTCGAGAGGTTTTCCGTCGTTTCTTCGACATGGACACCCCGGCCAAACTGGTGGTCTTTTATGTCATCGCTTTTGTTTCGGATGCTGCGCTAATGGTTGGGGGAGTGATAGTCTGGCTAAACGGTGACAACCACTGGTGGGCGGCGCTGTTCGTATTCCCTTTCATCGTTGGCGCGATTTATGCTGCAGTCACCGTCGCCGGTGAAATACCGATTTTCAATTATTCAATCCCCACGGCAGCAGGTCAATTTGCTCTTTCCATGGCGCTGATAAGCGGCTGGGTGCCCTTTTTTCCATTCGTCATCTTGGTCGCAATTACCCTTGGGTTGTATTTCATTCTTGTGATGCTGGCTGCTTACCTGGTACTGATGCTGGGAGTTTTGAGCATTTTCCCGGCTGCGGTTCTGCTCATGGCCGTAGTGCTGATCGCCCGCGAACTGCATTTTGTCGCCCGCAAGCGGGAAGAGGGCGTGGTATCGGCGGCGCTCTTTTTTACAGGAGGCATTGGCCTGGTGGTCGGCAGCCTTTGCGAATTTTTGCGCGGGTAATGGATAACAGGAAGGGGGAGCCAGCATTTGTAACTGCACCTCTGAAAGCCCTGCGAATGAAACGCTGACCATGGACCATCCCATTGGAAATTTATCCAGATAGGATTTGCCGTTTCCTGCTAGATTTCCCCTAACAGTTATGCCGGGGCGAGTAATGCGTCCGATTTTTGGATCAACTCCTTCAGGTTGAAGGGTTTGCCGATAAATTCCTTTCCCCCTAATTCCAGCGATCGATTTCTGGCTTTCCCGGTGTCCATGGCGGAGATGAAGATCACCGGGATCGAGAAAGTATCTTTGAGGCGCTGCATCACCTCCCAGCCGTCCATTCCCGGCATCATGACGTCCAGGATGATCAGGTCCGGCTTGATCAGCTCCGCAAGCGTGAGCGCCTCCGCGCCGTTGTTGGCGTTGGTGGCGTTGTACCCGTTCAGGCAGAACAGGTATGTCAACAGCCCCAGGGTTCCGGGATCATCGTCGATGATGAGCACTTTTTTTGAGCGGATGCTTTTATCTTCCATACGATCCATGCGCATGATGTTCCGGAAATTGTGTCGCAGACGGAATTTCGGGTTCACCTGCTCGCTGGCCCGGTCCTGACGCAACCTGCGGGCCATCCGGCACCGCAGCGCTTGCCTGCGCCCTGGAGAGAACCTTGAAAAAAATCACCAAACCATATCACCTGGCCGGCCGGGTTCCCCGGCACAAACGAATTTGCTATTTCGGCCTTACCCTCTTCGTGTATTTTTTAGATTTATCATAGCCGCCACTTCTTCATACTTTCTGGAAACAATCTTAAGATCTTCTATACGTATACCGCGCCCGGCGGCTGCAGATCGCGGTGATTTCGGGTGTTGAAACCGTTTCCGGCCCGCGGGCCACACTTCGCTCAAGGGCGCGTTCCCGAGCGCACAGTGCTGTTTTCGAGACCGAAACAAATGACTAACCCAGAAAGTTTTGCGGAGAAAAGCGAGATTTAAGTGTTTGGCCGGTCCGGATCCGCCAGCGGACCTACCCGCATCCCGCGGCTGCGGATGTGCCCCCGGTCCACCACGTAGGCCACGGCGCCTCCCAACAACGGGTTGCGCCGATCCTCGACCTCAAAAAGCGGCAGCGAATCGATCCAGGCCCGTACCCGGCTGCCCGCAACCTGCAGCTTCATTTGGTAAGTGCGGTGCAGGTCCCAGTCAAAGCTCTGCTCGGCCAGGACCTGGTCACCATCCAGGGCTTTCAGTAACCGGACTCGTTTCCCGGCGGCCAGCTGCAGGGCATAAAAGCGCCTCAGCCCCTGGACGCGTGCGCCGATACCGGCGGCTTCCACCAGCCAGGGCGTAATATCGGCCTCCACTTCGTAATCTTGCCAGTCGCGGGTCCCCTGCATAATCAGGCCCCGTCCATCGTTCTGCACCAGGCAGAACGCCTGGGAGCAGCTGGGGTCCCAGTGATCGACGGCGTCTACCCACGCCCGGCGCCAGGCCTGCGAGGTGTCCGCAGAACCCTTCAGCCCGAAAGGCCGGGTCAGGTTCACATTGGGAGTCCCATCCCAGCGCAGATAATCCAGGTGCAGGCGGCCCGATCCGCCGGCGATTTCAAGCCCGATTTCGGCGACAGGCCAACCGCGGGTGTCTGGGATCTGCCAGACCGGCTCCGCGTAATCCCCGGGAGCCAGTTGAATTTCGGGACCGTACAGGTCCGCCAGCCGATCCCCCCGGCTGTATGCCCGGGCGAAGAGCCGCACGGAGGCGGCCCTTTCTGCCGAGAAACCGGTCCGGACGTTCTGGCCGGAGTACAGCGTGGGCGAGGCCAGCAGCGCATATCCCGCCATCCCCATCTCATGCGGCAGGATGAAGGTCGGGGTGGAAAGGCGGGCGGGTCCGTCAAACCGGACTTCCAGGGTGCGCTGGCCGGCCCGGCTGTGGCCCGGCACATTTTCCAGCCGGGTGTTTTCTCCAGCGGGGCGAAAACCCTGCATACTGCCCGGGAACTCGAAATGGAAGCGGGCGCCCTGTTTCGGCCGGACTGGCGGATCTCCGGCCAGCGCACGGGCGGTATTGGCGATTTCCTGCGCCTCGATGACCGCATCCGTAATGGCGCGCCCCCCGTCTGCGGAGGGCAGGAAGAGGCGGTCGGCGACCGGCCCGCGCCAGTCCTCACCGCCTCGAAAGGCAGACAGGCCGGCCCGGATCCCCAGCAGGCAGCCCAGGTTGCCGGCGTTGCAGTCCGTGTCCCAGCCGGAGGTGTTCACCACCTGCATCGACCTGGCAAAATCCCCTTCCCCGTAAAGCAGCCCCAGGATGACCAGCCCGTGGTTGGGAATCATGTGGCAGTTGCCGCCGTATGTTTCATAGTTGTACTGGCCCACCATCCTGGCCCTTCCGGTTCGCCAGTCGGGCTCTGTCGCGTGAATCGCCCGAACATCGGCGATCAGGCGGTAGATGTGCGCATCGCGCGGGATCACGG
>JBFKII010000325.1:0-4530 GCA_041632295.1 Anaerolineales bacterium
GGGTTTTGAAAGAAAAGCCGGTCTGCCGCTGTGGTCAGACACCAAGTAGGCCTGGAACATCTCGCAGGCGCGCTGTTGGTGGCGGTGAAGCCGGAAAAGGTCGACCTGTCGCTGAAACCCAACCCGCATTCCGGGCGCTGAAGCCACCGATGCGCGAAGAAGCGCTCAAAGCTTCGATGAGACCTTGCAGTTCCCAGTTCCTAAATCCTAGATTCCAGATTCCAGATTTCTTCCACGCTTTGTGACGCTTTTCTTATAATTACGGTGTGTGATAGCCGACACCTGCGCACAACAGGGATCTATGACTGTATCTTTTAATTCCTCCCCCTTCGACCTGATCGTGATCGGCGGCGGGCCGGCGGGTGTGACCGCCGCTCTGCGGGCCGCCGAACTGGGCGCCCGCACCGCCCTGGTCGAGCGCGGCCGCCTGGGCGGCACCTGCACCAACGACGGCTGCGTCCCGACCCGTGCCCTGGCCAAGGCCGCCCGGCTGGTGCGCGATGCCGGCCAGTTCGCGCAGTACGGCCTTGTCGGAAAGCCGCCTGAGGTCGATCTGGCCGCCCTGCTGGCCCGCACCCAGCAGATCGTCTACCAGATCCAGGAGAAAAAGCAGCTCATCCGCCACCTGGAAAGCGCAGGAGTGACGGTCTACACCGAGGTCGGTCCAGCCCGCTTTTTGGACCCCGGCAGCATTCAAATCGAGCGCGGCCCCCGCCTGCAGGCTGGCAAATTCGTGATCTGCGTCGGCGGGCAGGCCCGCAGGCTGCCGTTCCCCGGGGGGGACTACGCCCTGACCCATAGCGATGTCTGGACCCTCAAAAAACTGCCCGCCTCGGTCGCCATCGTCGGAGCAGCGGCCACCGGCTGCCAGCTGGCCTCGATTTTCTCGGATTTCGGGGCGCGCGTCACCCTGCTGGACATCGCCCCGCACATCCTGCCGGGGGAGGACGGTGCCGTGTCACAAAGCATGCGCTCCGCTTTCGAGCGCCAGGGTATCCGCATCACCACTGGGATTGCGGGGGTCGAAACGCTGGAAATGCGGGGGAACGACCTGCGCCTCCATTACGCCATCGAAAACCAGACTCGTTTTCTGGACGCGGAAAACGTACTTCTGGCTGTCGGCTGGCCCGGCAACCTGGAAGGGCTGGGACTGGACCGGGCAGGGGTGGAGACCCGGACGGGGTTCGTCCAGGTGGACGAACAGCTGCGTACCTCGCAGCCCCACATTTTCGCCGCCGGGGACATCACCGGGCGGATGATGCTCGTCCAGAGCGCAGGCCACGAAGCACGCATCGCGGTGGAAAATGCCTTGCTGGGCTCAGAGTTGTCTTTCCGGCACCACATCGTGCCCCACGGCGGCTTTACGGACCCCGAATACGGCAGCGTCGGCATGACCGAAGATGATGCCCGCCGGCAGGGTCCGGTTGCCACAGCCGTCGTGCCCTTCACCGACCTGGACCGTGCGGTCATCGACGGGCATACAGATGGCTTTTTCAAGCTGGTGGTTTCCCGGGAGAGTCTCCAGGTGCTTGGCGCTCATGTTGTTGGTGAGCAGGCGGTCGAGATCGTCCAGCTGGTCGGGGCTGGAATGGCAGCCGGGATCACGGTGGGGCAGCTGGCGGCCCTGGAGTTGGCCTATCCGACTTACACCGCAGTGGTCGGCCTGGCCGCGCGCCGGATCGTCAGCGATCTCAATCTGATGCCGCTGGCCCCGCAGTGGCGCGCCCTGGGCCTGCCGCACGCGGCCGAATGGGAGCGCACGGATCGAGGCAGGTGATGGCACAAAACTGGGATTGGTATATAAATGTGACATGTCAGGTCGCTATCACATGATTTGTTTAAAGAAAAATGGAGAAATCGGGCGTTTTCTGGCCGATTTCTCCGAAAAGCATCGCCGGGATTTTCCCGGCGATGCTTCGTAACGATTTCGAGACGCAGGACCGTTAAACTGGAGTCAACATGAGCGAAAAACCATCCTTCTGGAAGCGAATGTTCGGAAGCGATTCCCGCCAGGACATCCCGGAGCCCGAACCCTCGGCAAAACACGCTCCGCAAGGGGAAGTCCGGCCTATGGACATCGCCCCGAACGATCCGCTGCTGCAGTACGTCACCAATGCGTCCGGCGTGATCGAAGTGGATAAGCTCAACCTCGATTCGCCGGCGTTGGCCGAATTGAAGGAAACGGGAGTCAAGTTGACCCTGCCGCTTGTCAGCCAGGGGGAACTGATCGGACTGCTAAACCTTGGCCCCCGAATGAGCGAGCAGGAGTATTCCAGCGACGATTTTCGACTGCTCAATAACCTGGCCACTCAGGCTTCCCCCGCCCTGCGGGTTGCCCAGCTGGCCCGCCAGCAGCTGGCCGAGGCGCAGGAACGCGAGCGCATCGAAGCGGAACTGCGGGTTGCGCGCGTGATCCAGGAGACCCTGCTGCCCAAGGAGATCCCGACCCTGGAAGGCTGGATGCTGGCGGCTTACTGGCAGCCGGCGCGCGAGGTCAGCGGCGATTTTTACGATTTCATTTACCTGCCCGACAACCGCCTGGGGGTGCTGGTGGCAGACGTGACCGACAAGGGGGTCCCCGCGGCGATGGTGATGGCCACTTCTCGCAGCATTTTGCGTGCGGCCGCCGAACGCTTGATGAACCCGGGTGAGGTGCTGGCCCGCGCCAACGAACTGCTGCACCCCGATATCCCGCCCAAAATGTTCGTCACCTGCCTGTACCTGGTGATCGACCCGACCACCGGGAAAATCTGCTATGCCAACGCCGGCCATAACCTGCCCTACCTGCGCACCACAGACGGCGTGATAGAGCTGCGCGCCACCGGCATGCCGCTCGGCCTGCTGCCCGGCATGGATTACGAACAGAAGGAGATCGTGATCGAACCCGGGCAGAGCATCCTTCTCTCAAGCGACGGGATCGTTGAAGCCCATAACCCCGAACGTGAAATGTTTGGTTTCCCCCGCCTGCAGCAGATGATGTTCCAGCACCCGGGCGGGGAGGAGTTGATCCCCCATTTGATGCACTCGCTGGAAGAATTCGTGGGCGAAGACCACGAACAGGAGGATGACATGACTCTTGTGACCATCCAGCGTGCCTCGAACGGCGAAAGCGTGTCTGCGGCGAATCAGAAAAACCGCAAGCTGGGCTCCTTCAAGATACCCAGCCAGGAGGGGAACGAGCGAAACGCCGCCCGCCAGGTGGTCGAGATCGTCTCTCAAGTGGATTTTCCCGACGATCGGCTCAAACGGCTGGAGACCGCCGTGGGGGAAGCGACCATGAACGCCATGGAGCACGGCAATGAGTACGACCCGGAAAAAATGGTCGATATTGAGGTCGTTACCGACGGCGCGCAACTGACCGTCCGCATCTCGGATCAGGGCGGGGGCACGCCGATCCCCGCCACCACGTCTCCGGATCTGGAGGCCAAGCTGGCCGGGGAACAGTCGCCGCGCGGCTGGGGCCTGTTCCTGATCAAAAACATGGTAGACGAGATGAACGTGGTGCCGGGAGACGGCAGGCACACGATCGAGTTGATTTTCAGGCTGAGCGAGAGTTGAGTTCGCCGGACCTGACCGAGGAGTGAATTATGAGCGAAATAAACTTTAGCGCCAATGTGAGGAGTGAAAACGGGACCCCGGTGCTGGAGATGCATGGGGATATCAACGGCTTTGCCGAGCAGGCACTCAACGACGCCTTCAGCGAGGCACAGACCCACCCGTCCGACTCGATCGTGCTGGACTTTGCCGGGGTCGAGTACATCAACAGCACCGGGATCGCCCTGATTGTCGGGCTCCTGGCCAAAGCGCGGGCTGCCAAGCGCGCAACGATCGCCGCTGGCTTGAGCGATCATTACCGGGAAATTTTCACCATCACCCGCCTGTCCGATTTCATGGAGATCCGGTGAGATGTGCCGGCGAACCTGAGCCGAACCCGCGCTTGGTAACGGTTCCCGTAACGCTTTCCGGACGCTCGTTTTTTATACTGGTCTCAAAAGACCTCATTTCCTGACGGAGGAGCTACTCATGGCAACAACCACTCTGAAGACAAATGTGCGAAAGTTGAATGGAGCCAGTGTGATCGATATCCAGGGCGATGTCACCGGGCTGGCGGAAAATGCGCTGATGGATGCCTACGCTCAGGCCAGTGACGGGGGAGTCTCGACGATCGTTTTGAATTTCTCGGAGCTGGATTATCTGAACAGTTCAGGGATCGGCCTGCTGGTCACCATGCTCATCCGCACCCAGCGGCAAAAACAGAGCCTGCGGGCCTGCGGGTTGAGCGATCACTATGTCGAAATCTTCAAGCTGACCCGGCTGGATGAAGCCATCGGCATTTACAACAGCGAAGGGGAAGCGCTGGCTGGCGGATAAGCGCCGCCGGATAGGAGCGAACCATGACCAACCAAACCCCTGAATCCAAACCGGCTGCGACCGGCTGGGCAAAGCCGGTCGACAAGCTGCACGTCGGCGAGATTTCACCGGATGCGGTCAATATCAACGTCGAAGGGCGCAAGCTTTCCGGGTTGCACC
>JBFKII010000326.1:0-4517 GCA_041632295.1 Anaerolineales bacterium
CGGCCGTCGGAATAGGGCGAACTCAAAATCACCGGACGGGATGCGGCGGTACGGCAGGACCAGGACCTGGATCGGGGCGCGGGCCATGGGGGCAATTGTACCTTCCGCCGCCCTAAAATCCGTGCTTTCCTCCGCCCCGCCTCACCGAGGCGTGCTACACCTGCCCGCCCCGTTCCAGGGAGTGGAAGGCGGCGCCCAGCTCCCGGTTCACCCAGCGGATGTCCGCCTCCCGGATCACCAGCGGGGGCTTGATTTTGATCACGTTGTGAAGCGGCCCGTCGGTGCTGAGAAGGATGCCGCGGCGGCGCAGGGCCTCCACCACGTAAGCCGCCTCCCGCCTGGCGGGGGCCAGGGTCTCCCGATCCTGCACCAGCTCAGCGCCCAGGAACAGGCCCGCCCCGCGCAAGTCTCCAATCAGGGCGTGCCGATCCTGGAGCACCTCCAGTTCTTCCCGCCGCAGCGCCCCCATCGCCAACGCGCGGGCCTGCAACCCACCGGCTTCGATCACACCCATCACGGCCAGTCCGGCTGCGGCCGAAACCGGGTTTCCGCCGAAGGTGTTGAAATATTCCATCCCGTTGCCGAAAGCCGCCGCGATCTCGGGGCGGGTGATCACCGCCGCCAGCGGGTGGCCGTTGCCGAAAGACTTGCCCACAGTGACGATATCGGGGACCACGCCATGCAGTTCGAAACCCCGGTAATGGGATCCCACCCGGCCGAAACCGTGCTGCACTTCGTCCGCGATGCACAAGCCGCCGGTCGCCCGCACGTGGGCGTACACTTGCGCCAGTTAACCCGGCGGGAAGACCACCTGGCCGCCCGTGCCCGGGAGATGGGTGATCGGCCGCGCCCGCACCCCGGCCTCCAGTTCCACGCTCGGGTCCCCGGCCAGGGCGGGGATCAACTTTGGGAAGGGCAGGCCGGCAAGGCGCGCCATCACCTCCCGGATGAAATCGTCTCGCTGGGAACCGGTGTCCCGCAGGGCGATCTTGAGCACAAACCGCCGTCTATCCTGGGTGGTCAGCAGAAAATTGCGGTCATCGTAACTGGGAAGTTCCCGCACCCGGGCTTCAAAGCCGTAGTGGCCTTTTGCGACCTGTTGGGCTTTACCGGCGGTCCACTGCGAGGCATCGGGCATGGTTCGTTCCAGGCGGCGTGTTCAGGGAGAGGCGGGTCCGATCAGGCCGGTCCCAACGATATACCGGGCGAACAGCTCCGCCTTGACCTGCGCGCCGGCTGTGTTGACATGGCGCCCATCTGCCCAGTACTCGGGTTGCTGGGGCATTTCGGCGGCGAAATCGTAAAACAGTGCGCCGGTCTCCTGGCTCACCAGGGCCACTGTTGCGTTGTTTTCCCGAAAGCCTTGCTGGTACAGGGGCGTGGCCGCGTAGTCGTCAAAATAGGGGGAGTGGGCCCAGCTGGCCAGCAGAATGTTGAAGCCGTGTTCGCGGGCCAGGGCCACCATGCTGCGCAGATTCTGGGCGAAGTAGACGGGCGGGTTGTTCTTCAGAAAGTTGAATTCGAAATTCTCGGGGGCCAGGTCCTCGGGCCCATAAGATCTGGAAACGTAACGCGGTGCCCGGTAATGGTCGGATTCGATGAAATCCCCGAGCACGACCTGGCGCGTGAGGCCGATCCTGCGGCTGATCACCCGCAGGATGGCGCTGTGCTCAAACCAGGGGACCGGCGGCCGCGACCATGCGCGCACCTTTCCGGTGTTGTCGCTGGCGTAAGAATCGGCCCGGACCAGCCGGGCGTGCACATCGTTGGTGCCATGGTACACAACCACCAGGTCCGGATCCAGGGCGATCACCCGGAAGCTCAGGTTCGCCAGAGATTCCCATGAGGTATACCCCGGGACTCCGGCATTGATCACCCGGACGTTTTCAAACCCATACAGTTCCTGGAGAACTTGCTCCAGGCGAGCGGGAAAAGTCTCGCGGTTGTCCTCGACGGCGGAGGTGTAGGTAGTCGAGCCGCCCAGCACAACAATTCGGTATTCTCCTGACGGTTTTTCCACTGGAAAGCCATCGCCCCGAAAGCCGAGCGCGTTGTGGGAACGCATTCCGTCCTGGTAACCAGGGGTCGGGTAGTAGTTCAGGTAGGGATGGGGGACAAACTGGAAATCGGAGTTTTTCAGGTCGGTATACAGGCTGTACTGTTCGACCTGCTCCCGTGTGGCGAACCTGTCCAGCCAGATGCGGGCCCCGATTTCGAGCATCCCAAGGGCAGCCAGCACGCCCAAAAGCACCAGCCAGCCCTTTTTCACCCCCCTGCGTGCCTGTAGTGGTTGATGGGCCATCTTTTCTTCAGTCCTTTGCTCATCCATCGTCACGATCCCCTGCCCGTCGTCCAAATGTGGACAGGGATCCTCCACCCCGCTCCCGGGAGTATATTGTACAAATCCCGGCCTGGCTACCGGCCAGCGATCGAATCACCCAAAACTACCGACCGCAGACAAATTTTCCGGGCGTATCCGGTAGCAGCGTAAAAGCGCAATATAATTGGGCGAGGGAGGCCCTCATGCGCACCGGGCCTTGCTGAGGAAAGAAGCCGCGGGCGAATACCGTCAAAATAACGGGCCGAACCGCTGGCTGCCCTGCTGCCGCAGCGCAAAACAGACTGATCTCAAGGAGCATCGATGGCTTGCGAACACCTGGACATGATCAACGAAGATGTGACCCCGAGCGCCTCAGGCTGCGAAGAATGCCTGCGGGACGGGTCGTGGTGGATCCGGCTGCGGATATGCCTGATCTGCGGCCATGTCGGCTGCTGCGACAGCTCTCCCAACCGGCATGCCCGGGCCCATTTTCACGAGACCGAACATCCGATCATCCGCTCGTTCGAGCCCGGGCAGGAGCACATGCGCTGGTGCTATATTGATGACGAGGTCGTCTGATGGGTGCCGCCTCAGGCTGAGGTGGCTTCTCCCTGGCCGGCAAGCGAACGAACCTCCAGGGTCCCTGCCCGGGCGCGCTGCCGGATGATGCCAACCGGCACGATGGCGGCCACACCCAGCACCGCGCCTGTCCAGTACGGGAAGTTGGGCGAGATGGCAAACAGCGTTCCCCCCAGCGCCGTGCCGAAGATCACCGCCAGGCTGATAGAAGACTGGTAGACGCCCAGGATGCCGCCGCGCAGTTCATCCGCCACGGTGCGGGTGGCCAGGGACTGGAGCGAGGGCATCATGACCGCAACTCCAAGGGGGAAGACGACCGAAGCGATGATCCCCATCCGCGGGGTGACAGCGATGGCGTACAAAAACATCCCCCCAATCCGCAAGAAATTACCGCCGAAGATCAGGTTGGCCTCCCCAAACCTTTTCAGCAGCGGCCGCAGCAGCAGGGTCTGGGTCAGAAACTGGGTCAGCCCGACGGTCGCCAGGACCAGCCCGATCCCCCGCAAGACGGCCGCTTCATCGAAGCCCTGAAACAGCACCGCTTTTCCGAACAGCGCAAAGGTCGATTGCAGCAGCCCCAGTGCAAATTGGGCGATAAAGGCTGCAATCAGGATCTGCACCAGCGTGTTGTTGCGCAAAACCTCCACAGGACGGATGCCCGCCTGCTTGAAGCTGCGGTTTTCCAATTGCTTTTCCGGGCTGAGCGATTCGTCGAGCAGCAGCCCGGTCATCAGGGCGGTCAGGGTGGCGAAGCCGGCGGCGATGTAAAACGGCACCCGCGGGCCGAAGCTGGCGGAGAGGAAACCGCCCAGGGCAGGGCCGAGCACAAAGCCGAGCCCAAACACCGCGAAAATGTAGCCCAACACCTGGGTGCGCTTCTCCTGCGGGGTGACGTCGGTCAGATAGGCCTGGGCAACGATGATATTGCCGCCGGTGATGCCGTCGACCACCCGGGCCGCCAGCAAGAGCCAGGCGCTCTGCGCCCAGCCGATCAGAGCAAAGCTGAGCGCCGTGCCGATCTGGCTGACGATCAGGATCGGCAGCCGGCCGCGCTGGTCCGATAACCGGCCCAGGTACGGCCCGGCGATGAACTGGGCCATGTAAAACGAAGAGATGATCAGCGTGATCACCTGCTCGGAGAGGTTGAATTCGTCCTGGGCGAAAAGCGGCAGAATCGGCAGGATCATCGCCGCGCCGACCATCTGCACAAAGACGATTGCCAGGATCGTGACCAGCCGCCGGTCTAACTTCAACCCATCTCCGGGACCCATTCCGGCCCGCCTCCTGGATTGGGCTGCGCATCTTCCCAGGCCTGCAGGAATTCAGCGTGCTTTTCAGAGGTATGCAGGCGAGAAAAACGGACCACCTGGCGGCCTACTGTATGCAACCGCTCCTTTAAATCAGGATCCTTGAGATTTCCCTCCTGATCGAAAGATTTCCAGGCTTGCGGGACCGAAACCATGCGCGGGTAGATCCAGGCATGCAGGGCGCGTCCAACCTGGCCCAGGCTGGTCAGCGCGTTGACCGCGCCCAGCTGTCCGCCCGAGACGCCCACCAACCCGACGATCTTGCCGGAAAACTCCTGGAAGCCCATCAGGTCGAGGGCGTTTTTGAGCAC
>JBFKII010000327.1:0-4513 GCA_041632295.1 Anaerolineales bacterium
CCTTCCGGCAGTGACTCATTGCGCACGATCTGTTTCTCAAACGGAATGACCACCTCTTCCACATTGAACTCTTCCGTCACCCGCACGATCGTGATTTCACTGCCGTTTTCCAGCACCGTGTACAACGGCGGATCGCTGCGGTCGGGGCTTTCAAAAGACACTCCAGCGGCATCCAGGGCATCTTGTGCCGTGCTGCCAGCGGGCACGGAGATCTCCCCGGTCGAACCGTCTGCAGTGATCCGCACAAGAATAGCGGACTGGGTGACCTGCGGCGCCGAACATCCCACCAGGACCAGGCAGGCTGTTAAAATTCCTGCGCAGGTGAGAAAGAGGTTACGCGTCATATACCTTATGATCCCGGCGAGGTTCGTTCTACTGCTGAACCGTACCGCTGATGTACAGTTCCCCCTGCGCGATAGTCATATCGGTCAACCGGAACCCGGTAGCCTGGGTCGCGGCCTGTCCGGTCAGCATCTCGTTGACCGTAAAAGAAATGGTATCCAGGATCTCCACCGGGATAGGGATAATCCCAACTTTGCCGGAAGTCACTTCGATGCGCGGCAGGCCGTCCGCCGCGATGGCGACTTCCATAACGATTTCCGCTTCGGTTTGGATCGCCCCTGAAACCGCGTAATCCCCGGTCACGACCATCTCGCCGGGCCGCAGGCGCACCCTTGCGTCCTGAAGTAGCGGTTCGGGCTGCAGGGCGAGTTGATCGTTGAGGAACTCCGTCAACTGCCCCTCGGTCAGGGTCAGAGTCAGCACCCCGGTTTCAAGATATCCCTGGTAGGCATCCTGCCACACATCCACCATGTTTTCAGGGGTGCGCGTGGGGACGCCGGAGGTTTCCGGCCTATTGCTGCCGGTCGGAAAATTGCATGCCAGGCCGGCGGCCAATAGGACGGCCAGGCATAAGGCTAGTTTTTTGGTCGCATTCATTATAGAATTCTCCCGATCGATCATTTCAAAAATCGGTCCCTAGTATACATTGGTTCCGGATTTAGACCTTTAGCGGTTTCTGAATTTTTGTGGACTTCCGCAAGGAGCATCCGGGACGCCTATCAAAGCCCCCAGGGCAGAAATTATCGCATGGGCCATTCGCCATTGACATCCCCCGAAATTACCCTTGAAGACCGGCTGGAAGCGCTCCTGTTCGTTGCACCGGGCGCGGCTGCCATCTCTCAGCTTGCTACCGCGCTGGATGTCACCCCGCGGCAGGCAGAAAAAGCGCTTGAAAGGCTGCACGAGAAATATTCGCACACCGGCCTGCGCATCCAAAATTTTTTCGGCAGAGTACAACTTACGACCGCCCCGGAGGTTTCGGGAGATATCGAACGCTTTTTGGGGCTGGAAGCCACCAGCCGTCTGAGCCGAGCCGCCCTGGAAACCCTTTCGATAGTCGCCTACCAGCAGCCGGTGACACGGCCGCAGGTCGATGCCATTCGCGGGGTCAACAGCGACAGCGTTTTGAAAACCCTGCTGAACAACGGGCTGATCGAGGAGGTCGGTCGTGCGGAGGCACCGGGACGGCCGATTCTGTACACCGTCACGCCCGAATTTCTGCAGCATTTTGGGCTCACATCGCTGGAGGAATTGCCCCCGCTGGACCTTGACCAGCCGCCGCTGCCCCCGGATCCGACAGAAACCTGAGGGGTTGTTTCCCCGCCGGAAAACTGGCGGGCTATTTCCCCCCCGCCGCTTTGCGCAGCGCTTCAACTTCATGGCTTTTCAGCGCCCGCCAGCGGCCGGCTCGCAGCGAGCCCAGCTTTAAGGGCCCGATCCGCACCCGCTTGAGGCGCAAAACGTGCAGGCCAAGTGCCAGGGCGATCTCACGGATCTGGCGCTTGCGCCCTTCCTTCATAACGACCCGCAGGCGCCAGGCGCCGGTTTTTTCTTTCCCCGCCACGTTGACTTTCGCCGGCAGCGTGCGGGACCCTTCCAACATCACGCCTCGACGCCAGGTTTCCAGCTGGCCCTCATCAGGTTGGGCGGACAGCAGCACGGAATACTCCTTTTCCATTCCATAGCGCGGGTGGGTCATGCGGTTGGCCAGGTCCCCGTCATTGGTCAGCAACATCAGGCCTTCACTCTCCAGGTCGAGGCGGCCCACCGGATACAGACGCTCTTCAAACGGAACCAGATCCAGCACCGTCTTGCGGTCACCCTGGGGCTCCGTGGAGGAAACAATCCAGCGCGGCTTGTTGACCATCACGTAACGCAGAGTTTCCCGCTGCACGACTTTCCCATCCAGGGTGATCCGATCCCGCTCCGGATCGGCCTTCTCTCCCAGTCCAGCAACCTGTCCGTTGACTCGCACCCTGCCTTCCTGGATGAATTTTTCACACGCCCGCCGTGAGCCATGACCGGCTGCGGCGAGGATCTTCTGAATGCGCTCGGCGCCCATATTATTTACCAAAACCTCTGCAATGGGATAAAATCTCGGACCTGCGGTCGGGCATTATAGCACACCTGCAGCTGTCATATTTTCCTATCAGAAGCGTTCCCTATCTTGGTAAGCATGTCCGCTACTGGGCAAAAAAAACCCTCGCCGGAGCTCCCCCTGGCCTCCTCCACAGCCTTTTCGGCGCTGTTCGAGGAAACGCACATGCTGGTTTTCCGGTACATTTACGGCCTGCACGGTGGTCCGGTCCAGGCAGTCGAAGATCTGACTGCGGATACCTTTACCCGGGCATGGAATGCACGCCGCCGATTTGAAGGCAGCCGGTCTGCAGCGATCGGTTGGCTGCTGCGGATCGCCCGCAACCTGGTGATTGACGCCCGGCGGAAGGAGCAGTTCCGCGGCGTCCCGCTCGACCTGGCGGCGGTTATCGTCCACGAGCCCGGCATGGCCCCGGAGGAGCGGCTCGTCCTGCAGGAACAGGCCGGCCAGTTGTGGCAAGCCTTGCAGGCGCTGCCGCAAGAGCGACGAGAAATGCTGGTGCTGCGCTACATGGTCGGTTGGCGAGTGAAGGAGATCGCCAAACACCTCAATATAGCCGAAAACACGGTCTCCCAGACCATCCGCCGGACGTTGAAAAAGGTACGCCAAAATCTGGAGCAGCCCAAGGGAGCAGGTTGAATGGATGAAAAGAAGATCATTTCCGTGCTGGAGCGCCTGCGGCCAACCCCTGGGGTGCGTTTCTATCGACGGATGTCGCAGGCCCCCTGGCATTCCGGGAGAGAAACGCAAAGACGGCGGCCGTGGTTGTACGCTGCCGCTTCCCTGTTGGCCATCCTCGTGCTGTTCGGTACCCTGCCCCCACTGCAGGCCCTGGCACGCGGCTGGATCCGCTTTTTTACGCCCCAGGAAAGCATCGAATTGAATGGGCAGGCGGGCGGCAATCGGGAATTTGCCCTCGAATTGGACCAGGTCCGGCAGGTCGCTGGCTTTGATTTGCTTGTACCCACCTGGCTGCCGCAGGGGTTTGCATTGGAAGGGGCGGATTTCGACGAACGCCGCAACGCGGTGATCATCAACTACCTGAAGTCCGGCGCTTTGCTGCGGCTGACACAGTCCATGGGCGAAGGCACCCGCGAAATTGGCAGCATCGGCAGCCAGGCTGAGGTCCAGCCGGTTGCGCTGAACATCGGAGGCCGGTCGCAGCAGGCGGAATACGTGGCAGGGGCCTGGCGGCTCTCCCCCATCGGCACGCTGATTGAATCCCGGCCTGAGGTCAACGCCACCCTGGAAGCCGGATGGGATCCGGATGCAAAAATTCAGGTGCTCCGCTGGGAATTCGGAGGTATCCTTTACGAAATCATCCACGGGGACGCCGACCCGGCGCTATTTACCCCGCAGATCATCTTCAAAATCGCGGAAGGTATGCAATAATGGGACGGGCACAACGGTATCCTCCGATCCTTTGTGCATAATGCCCGCGGAGAAAAAAGGAAATTCATGGAAGCCACGCACGAAACCATTCAGGAACGCCCGAGCTGGCTGGACCGGCCCCTTCAGGCGGTTTTGACGCTCAATCTCGAAACGGTCCTGTTCGGACTGATCTTGTTCGCGGCGGTTTTCACCCGCTTTTACGACCTGGGGACCCGGGTGATGAGCCACGATGAAAGCCTGCACACATATTATTCCTGGCGGCTATACAAAGGCCAGGGGTTCGCCCACACTCCCCTGATGCACGGCCCGCTTCAATTCCATCTGATCGCCCTGTCCTATTTCCTGTTCGGGGACAGTGATTTTTCAGCCCGGATATTTGCAGTCCTGACCAGCATCGCCACCATCGCCATGATGTGGAAATTCCGGCCGTATCTCGGCCGTGCGGGTGCGATTGTGGCCGCCGGGCTGATGGTCATCTCGCCATACATGCTGTATTACGGCCGCTATGTTCGCAACGAGGCTTATGTCGGGCTGTTCGGCGTGGTGATGATTTGGGCGATCCTGCGGTACCTCGATTCGGGGGAAAATAAATACCTGTATTACCTGACCGCGGCGACCGTGCTGCACTTCACAGCTAAAGAGACATCTTTCATTTACACCGCCCAGGCGCTGTTGTTCCTC
>JBFKII010000328.1:0-4477 GCA_041632295.1 Anaerolineales bacterium
CCCGGGGGACATGCTGCCCTTGCGTCGCGGACTCACGTAGCCGGCCGCCATCAGGCGCTGGAAGATGTACTGCCGCGGGCGCACGCTGCCAAATCCGTGATCGGAGATCACCAGGGTGGTCGTGTCCGGGCCGGCGGCTTCGATCAACTCGCCAAGGATGCGGTCGCAGCTTTCGTAGGCCTCATAAAATGCCTCCCGATATTCGGCGGCTTCCGGTTTGAGGTAATTGGGGTGGTTCGGGTCGGCGTAAGTCCAGAAAACGTGGGCCATGCCGTCGGTGATCGAAAAAACCACCGTGAACAGGTCCCAGTCCTGCTCGCGCACCAGCCAGTTCAGCAGTTTTTGCCGGCCGTCCATGATCGAGCGCCAATCATCGATGAACCCCCGGCTGCGGTCGAAGCGCACCTTCGGCTGGGCGATCCGGACCTGCGGTCGCAGATCGGCCGGCACCTGTGCGGCCAGGTCCTTCGGGTAACTGAAAACTGTCCCTTCCGTCCTGGGAGTGCCGTAGCCGGTCAGCATCCAGCCCTCCAGCGGCCTTGGGGGGTACGTGAACGGCACGTCCCAAACGATCGAGCGCAGCCCGGCCTCTCCCAGCAGCTGCCATAGGGTTTTCTCGCGGTGCAGATCTGTGCGGACCGTTGAAAACGAATACTTCTCGTAGTCCAGTGCCTGGAAATCGTAGATGCCGTGTTTGCCGGGGTTCTTGCCGGTGAAAAAAGATGTCCAGGCTGCGGGTGTGACCGGAGGGATAGATGAGCGCAGCACCCCGTGCGCCCCTTGACTGATTAGGTGGGCCAGGGCCGGCAGGCGGCCGCGCCGGACCAGCGGGTGGATTATGTCAAAAGTCGCCCCGTCCAGGCCGACGATCATCACTCTCGCCATCGATTCCTTCTGTGCTTTTCTGGGGCTTCACCAGCCCCCAGATCATCTGCATGCCTGTCAGCAACTGCTCCCGCTCCGTCAGGAAAAGCACCAGCCCGAACAGGGTGGGGATCGCGGCCATCTTGACCGCCAGAATTAAGGCGGGGGAGGCCCCTGAAAAGGCCCGCTCCAGGCCCAGCGTTGCACCCACCACCAGGGCGGAGGCCAGGATCGGCCAGCGCCACAGGGCGGAAGCAGAGTAGTCTACCACATGGCGGGCGGCGCGAAACAGCAGGAGCACGCCGACCAGCATCATCAGGTCCGCCGCCAGTGCCACCCCCTCGATTCCCAGCCAGGCGGCCCCACCGATCACCGCCGGGATGAAAACTGCCAGCTGCAGCCAGCGGATACGCGTCACGATTTTCGGATGTCCGGTGGCCAGCATCAGCCGGTTGGCCGCCAGGGCGAGCGGGTCGAGTATGGTGTAAACGATCATCAGTTGAAAGGTGAGCCGCATCGGCTGCCAGACGCCGGGTAAAAACAGCGTGAAGACCTCCGGCGCCGCCAGGATGACCAGCAGGGAGAACAGGGCGCTGGTGCGCACCATCAGGCTGGCGGAACGGAAAAAGGCGCGCGAAAGCCGGGTGCGGTCAGCCTGAAGCAGGGCGAAGGCGGGAAAGAAAACCGAAAGGATCGGGCCGGCAACCACCCGGCGGGGGTAGCGCGAAAACTCGTACGCCTTGTTGTAGAGACCCAGCGGGACTTTACCCAGCGCCAAACCCACCCAGAAATCGTCGAAATTGTCGATGGCGAATGTCAGGTTGGAATTCATCCAGACGCTCTTGCCGTAATTCCAGAACCAGGCAGCCTGCCCGCGGTCCCAGCCCAGGCGCGGCCGCCATGATCGCTTGAAAGCAAGCAGCAGCAGGAACCGGATGGCCACCCCTGCAGCGTATTCCCCCACCAGGGCCCAGACCCCGAATCCGGTCGCCGCCAGGAGCGGCCCGGTGATGGTCGCGGCGACGGCACCGGCCACGTCCAGCCGGGCGATCCGCCCGAAAGACAGGTCCTTGTTCAGGAAAGTGACCTGCGGCAGGTTGTAGATTTTCAGCAGCGAGATGGCGGCATACGCCAGGATGATCCCTCCAAGGCCATCGAACTGCGGATAGAACGGTACCACCAGCGGGATCAGCAGCAGCGTCACCAGGAATGTGGCCAGGCTGATCAGCAAAGAAAACGTGAAATACGTCTTGCGTGTGGTCTCGTCCGCTTCCGGCCGGTGGATGTAGGCGTTGTTCAGGCCTGTCGTGCTGAAAGTCGCCACCAGGTCGACCCAGAACAGGCCCAATGCAGCCAGACCGACCTCTTCGGGCAGCAGGTAGGTGACCATCAGGTAGGTGCGGATCAACCCCAGCGCAATCGTAATGGCAGATGCACCGACGCTGTAGGCCGAGCCCCTGACAGTGCGGCGAGCGATGCTGGAATCCTCGGGCGGCGTGTTCAAAGCGAGGCAATCTTAACTGCCCGTGCTGCCACTAGCAAGTGGTGGTTTTTGTGATTTTGGACCCCCGCCATCACGGTTGGGATACAATTGGAGCTTCTTGCCCCTCCCACCAATAACCGCGAATAATGCACATCCTCCACATTTACAAGGACTACGCCCCAGTCCTGGGCGGGATCGAAAACCACATCCGCACCCTGGCCGATCTGGAGGCCGCCGCCGGCCACCGCGTGACGGTGCTGGTGACCGATCCCGGCGGACTCCCGGAGAGAGAAACCCTGAACGGGGTCGAAGTCCAGCGCCTGCCCAGGCTGGCCACCGTGGCCTCCACCCCGCTAAGCCTGTCCTTCCCTTCCGCCATCCGGCGCGCCGGGCCGGAGATCACCCATTTGCATTTTCCGTATCCGATCGGGGAAGTCAGCCAGATGGTCGCCGGCCGGGGGCGGCCGTATGTGGTGACCTACCATAGCGACGTGGTGCGGCAGCGGTCGATCCTGTTCTTTTACCGGCCGATCCTGAAGCGTTTTTTGCACGGGGCGGCGCGCCTGATGCCGACCAGCCAGAACTACGTCGAAACTTCCCCATTCCTTTCCCCCTTGCGGGAACGGTGCACGGTGATCCCGCTGTGCGTGGAGGCCGAACCGTTTGCTGACCCAGCCCCGTTGATCGCCCCAAAGGGGTCGCCTACTCTGCTCTTCGTCGGACGCCACCGCTATTACAAGGGGCTGGATGTCCTGCTGCAGGCATTACCCGGCCTTGATGCCCGCCTGCTTGTCGGTGGGGACGGGCCCATGCGGGCGGCGTGGGAAGCCCTGGCAGGGGAACTCGGGCTGGGCGAGCGGGTGCGCTTCCTGGGCGAGGTCGATGATGAAGACCTGCCGGGGCTGTACGCCAGCGCCGATATTTTCGTGCTCCCGGCGGTCTCCCGGGCGGAGGCTTTCGGTAAAGTCCTGCTGGAAGCCATGGCATCGGGCCTGCCGTGCATTACGTCGGAACTGGGAACCGGCACGTCATTTGTCGTTCAGCATGGAGTCACCGGGCTGGTCGTGCCGCCGCGCGACCCCCAGGCCCTGAAGGAGGCGATCCAGACCCTGCTGGACGATCCGGAGGCCCGCCGGCGGATGGGCGAAGCTGGACGGGAACGCGCCCGCCGAGAGTTCAGCCCGGCGCTGCTGCTGGATCGTGTGATGGGGGTTTACGAGCAGGTCTTGAATAATGGATCTGGTCCGTCTGTTTCAATCTGATCAAATAATCCCCGATCGGGCTGGTTTCCGGGGAAAGCCAGTCTTCCATTCCCCAACCAGGCCCCGGTTTCGACACCGCCATCGCTGCGCTCGCCCGGCTCTTCGTCAGGCTCAGGGCAGGCTCAACCGTCGGCGAACCCATCCCTCCTCCACTCCCTCAGCCCCTCATGCGCGCCATCCCAGGATCAAACAGCGGCTCCTCCACGACGACTGCCGGATAGCGCTTGCCAAAGTACGCCACTTCCAGCTCGCCGCCCGGCTCCGCATGCGCCAGCGGGAGATAGCCGTACAGGATGTGCACACCCAGGCTGTAGCCGTAATTGGTGCTGGTGACGTAACCCACAGCCCGATCCCCAGCGAAGATCGGCTCCTTCCCCAGCGCCATCCCCTGTCGATCGGTGAAAACCATGCAGCATAGCTTACGGCGGACCCCTTGCTCACGAATTTGCTCCAGCGCCCGCCGGCCGGTGAATTCCCCTTTGCCAGACCGCACCGCCCAATCGAGGCCGGCCTCGATCGGGTTGGATTCCGGGTCGATATCCTGCCCCCACAGGCGGTAGCCTTTTTCCAGGCGCAGGGAATCGAAGGCGCCCATGCCCGCTGCCGCCAGCCCGTGGGGCCTGCCCGCATCCCATAGCAGCTGCCACAGGTAAGCGCCGTACTCCGTGGGCGTGTAGATCTCCCAGCCCAGCTCCCCGGCGTACGAGACTCGCAGTGCGTATGCAGGCACCTCGCCGATGGAAAGGGGGCGGGCCGAATAATAGGGGAAGGCGGTGTTGGAGATGTCCTCCGGTACAAGCGGGGCCAGAATTTCCCGGGCGCGCGGGCCCCAAAGGCCCAAAGTGGTGTACTGCGAGGAGACATCGGC
>JBFKII010000329.1:0-4472 GCA_041632295.1 Anaerolineales bacterium
ACACCTTTCGCTCCAACTTAAAAACCCGAATTTTCAACGTCTGGTAGGTCATCAGGGTTTATTTTCTCACGATTGATCAAGCATACAATGTAGTCTTGTGATGCCCAACGTCCAGTATCACCATCCGCCGATGTGATCTTACTCTATAGAACATGCGCTGTCGGGGGCTTGGAAAATGCGTTTAAAGATGTCTACTTCCCCCAGGGTGAAATGGATCTTGGGATAAAGTCCCCAAAACAGCTTTTGAACCCTCGCTTCGGGCAAAATACCGGTGATTTCAAGAATCCGGCCTGGAATACGATTTTTTTCTTGAAATCGTTCGATAACTGGCATTAGTCGGCCTAATCTTTATCGGCCTGTGCCAGGACTGTTGCCCATCCATGCGCCGCGCTGGGATACTCCGGTTTCCACCCGGTTTCCGACTTGAATTTTTGATTGGATATGCGCAGCGAACGGGAGATAGTCTCCCCCACCGAACCCAGCAGGTAGCGGGTCCAGCCCGGTAAAAGCCTGGGGGGATCCACGCCCAAGGCGGAGGCAAGAGAGGCAAAATACTCCCGCTTTCGAAGCGGTTCGTCCTCCACCACGTTGTAAATTCCGGGCCCCGCACCCAATGCTGCCGCAACCGCCCGGGCAGCATCATCGTGTGAAATGGAGGATAGGTACCCATCCTCTGGCCCGGGCATCAAGGCAATCCCGCGGCGGACCGATCGAATGGAGTCCAATGTCTGGCCTGAGTCGGGTCCGTAAAACAGGCCAAAACGCAGTGCGACCCCAACCCCGCCCTTTGCCGTAAACGCTTCCACTGCATTTTCCGCCTCGAGAACGGAGCGGGTGTGGCTTGCGACCCGGACGGGGTGGCCCTCTTCGATCCAATCTTCCCCGTTGTCCGCATAGATCAGGGCAAAGGACTCTTGAATGTACCTCCCCACCCCATTCTGGAGCGCGGCCCGGGCCAGGCTGTTTGACGCCTCCCGCCGCAAACGGTCGTTCTCCCGCCAGGCGCCCGGCAGCATCAGGCGAGCGGTCGAGGGGATCGAGGTGGCAAGATGGATGAGCGTGTCATGCCCGGACAAAGCCCGGGAGGCATCGGCGGGTGAAAACAAGTCAAGCTGGATCGCGGCCGCCCCGAGTTTCTCGATGGAGACTCGTTTTTCCTCGGACCGCGCCACGCAGGTCAACTGGTGGCCATCCGCCAGCAGTGAAGGGATCAGCCTGCGGCCTACCACTCCCGTAGCACCGGTAATAAAGATCCGCATGAAGTTTCCCTAATTGGTCAATCTAAAATAAACTGCAGAGACTCAATCCGCCAGGATCCAATTTTGCCTGGGTCCTTTTTTGCGTCAGAATTTATTCAATTTAGAACCCGCAGGATCCCTTCCACCGTCAATCGTGCCCAGATCAAAAAAGGCCATTGTGATGGCCTTTTTGTGTCGGGGCGAGAGGATTTGAACCTCCGACCTCACCGACCCGAACGGTGCGCGCTACCGGGCTGCGCCACGCCCCGAACGACCGGCATTATATCACAAAGGGAACCGGTTCCCTTATGAGGGCATTGTGAATTTCCCCGCCCCTGACCCGGCTGCCAACGGAACAGGGACATTTTTCCCTGGAATATCGCCACTCCTTTCATTAAAATGACATCTGATACCAGCACGACCAGGGGGAAATATGCCCAACCCATCCCGGCTCCTTTGGACCCTTGCCGCTGCAATGCTGGCCGCCATGCTTCAGGCCAGGCAGCCCTTACCAAAACCCGCTCTGGACCTCAAGATCTGCCAGGTGCAGGGCAGCGGCGCGACGACGCCCCACGCTGGACAGCAGGTTCGCACGCGCGGCGTGGTCACCCTCGATTTCGACTCGCGCTACCAGCAGGGCTTCTATTTACAAGACCCAAACTGCGATGGAAACCCGGCCACCTCCGACGGGATCTTCATCTACCTCGACCAGAAACTTGACCTGGTCTCCCTGGGCGATGATGTCGAGGTGACCGGCACGGCGCTCGAGTTCGCTGGCCTTACGGAGATCGCCGCCTCCGTCCAAGACATAACCATCCACGGCAGCACCTCGCTTCCAGCGCCCGATCCCTTCTCCCCACCCTGGGGGGCAGTTTCCTCTGCGGCCTATTTCGAATCCCACGAAGGTATGCGGGTGGGGATGGCGGCCGCCGTGGTGGTCGGCCCGACCAGCGCCCGCGGTGAAACGTTCGTCCTGGATGCCGCCCATGGGGTCGGGCGCGTGTTCCAGGGAAACCCGGCCGGAACGATCGTGAGGGTCGGCCAGGGTGGGCCGAATAAAATCATCCCGGATGCCGCCGTGGGGGATTCCATTTCCGGCCTCAGCGGTGTGCTGGATTTCTCCCTGGGAACTTTCCGCCTGCAGCTCGACGCGCCTCCTTTTCTGGCCCCTGGTCCTGGGCCGCAGCCCCAAATCCTGCCGGCGTCCAGTCTGACCTTCGCTACTCTCAACCTGCACAATCTATTCGACACTTTCGACGACCCCGCCACCCAGGACCCGGTCCTTTCCCCCACTGCCTACCAGACCCGCCTACAGAAGCTGGCGGGAGTGATCGCCGACGAACTTGGTGAGCCGGACTTCATCGCCCTCCAGGAAGCGGAAAACATAGCGGTCCTGCAGGCGCTGGCCAACCGGCCGGAGATTTCCGTACAGTATTTCTTCACTTCGTTCGAAGGTCCTGACGTGCGCGGCATTGATAGCGCCCTGTTCTACCGCTCGGATAGGGCTCAGCTGATCAGCAGCGAACCCCGCCAGGGCTGCACGGGCCTGGTCGACGGCCTGGGCCCCGACGGCAATCAAAACGTTCTGAACCCTCAAAACGCCCTGACCTGCGACCTGGACGGCCTGCCGGGTTGGGAGGGCAACCGGCTGTTTTCACGACCGCCACTCCTAGTCCGCCTACAGGCCTGCAGTCCGAACTGCTCGCCGGGGGCGGCCGTTCGCGAGCTTTGGGTCATAGTGGTGCATTTGAAATCCAAATCCCAGGACACGGCCACTGCCGCCTACACGCTCCCGCGTCGGGTGCATCAGGCCCAGTTTCTCACCGCCCTGGTCCAGGAAATCCAGAGCGCAGACCCGGCTGCCGAGATCGCCGTTTTGGGGGATTTCAACGACTACCCTACCTCCCAGCCGCTCCTGATTCTGGAGGCGGCCGGCATGGTCAATCTAATGCGCGGCGTCCCGGGGCCCTGGCGCTACACCTTCATCTACCAGGGCGTTTCCCAGGTGCTGGACCACGTGCTGGTAAACCAGCAAATGGTCTCGGACCCTCTGGTCGGCCTGGCCGCGACCCCGATCCACGTTGCGGCCGATTTCCCCGCCTCCATGGAATCCGATCCGTCCACCTACCTCGGCGCTTCGGACCACGACCCCGTCTTGATATCCGAAATTGTTTACAACCGGCAGGTTTTTCTGCCGCTGATCCCCTGAGGAGGTCTGATATGAAACCATCCCACCGACCGGAAAACCCCGCCTGGGGCGCGCTGGCCCTGGCCGTGCTGGCTGCCTGGATCTGGCTGTCGGCTACACCCGGGCTTTCCCGCAGCGAAGATGAAGGGCTGTTCCTGCCGCTGGTCGTGAACCGACCTGGCGTCGGCACGGTCGGGCATTTGATGATCACGGAGGTGCTCTACGACCCCGATGCCGCCCAGGGAGGCGTGGAATGGATCGAGATTTTCAACCCGATTGGCGAGGTGGTGGCCTTGAGCGGGTACAAGATTGGCGACGAGGAGTCCCTCGGCGGAAACGAGGGCATGCTCCAGTTTCCCCCTGGAGCCGAGATCACGGTCGGAGCGTCGCTGGTCATTGCTGAGGATGCAACCGCCTTCAAAGCCGCCTATGGCTTCGACCCCGATTTCGAGTTCAGCGACTCCGGCTCCCCGGTGCCCGAGATGGTCAAGTACACCGCCTGGGCCGGTGGCAGCCTGGCCCTGACCAACGGCGGGGACGAAGTCCTGTTATTGGATATTTTCGACAACCTGGTCGACAGCGTTTCCTGGGGCAGCTCCGGCTGGGCGTTCAAACCCGACCTGCCGGTCTATCCGAAAGGCCATTCTGCAGCCCGCATTACGGTCTTTCAGGACAGCGACAGCGCCGCGGACTGGTTTGGCCAGCCGGATCCGACCCCCGGCTGGAACGACCTGCAGCCACCGGCGCCCACCCCCAGCCCCGGACCAACTCCGACGCCTTTTGCCGGCGGTTTGCTGATCAGCGAGCTGGTCTTCGATGCAGCCGGCAGCGAGCCGGACGAGGAGTGGATCGAAATTTACAACCTGACCGCTGAGAACCTGGACATCTCCAATTTTAAAATCGGGGACGAGGAAACGCCTTCCGGCTCCGAGGGGATGTACCGCTTTCCGCCCGGCAGCTCAATCGGTTTCGGTGAGGCGCTGGTGATCGCCAACCGGGCGTCCGCCTTTGAAAGCCGCTACGGCTTCAAGCCGGATTTCGAGGTC
>JBFKII010000330.1:0-4378 GCA_041632295.1 Anaerolineales bacterium
ATCGAAAGGGTTGATATCCGGCTGCCCGCTTTCGCTGGTGAAGGTCCCGCCGGCGGACAGGTACTGGGCAAGGGTAAACAGGCCGCGGCTGTCCCCGGCAGCGAAAAGCAGCGGGGAATCCAGCTGCAGGGTTTTAACCCAGTCTGCGGGCGGGGGGCCTTCCGAATCAAGCCGGTACAGCAGCACCAGGGCGTCGGCGGCAAATGGGAGCCCGATCACCTGGCCATCAATGGACGACAGGCTCTGGGCGAATTCGTACCAGCCCGCATCCAGACCTGGGAAAACGGCCAGCAGGCCGCTGCGGGCCGCCCGCTCCATCTCCGGCCTGGAAAACAGGACCAGGTCCGGCAGCGCCTCCGGGACGGCGGCGTTCATCGCTTCCAGGGAGCGCACCATCCCGCCACTCCCGGTCTCCGCCTTGATGCGCACCGTCACCCGCACGCCCGGGTGCAGCAGCACGAACTCGTCCAGGCGCGCCTTCAAAAGCGCCCCGGCCGGGGCATCCGGCGCCGGGCTGAATCTGGGGGGCACCCAGATCCGCAGGGTCTGCGGCCCAATCGGGCCTGGACCCGGCGTGAGGGTCACCCCGGCGGGCACGACGGTTGCGGTGGGTTCTGCAGCGGGTGCGGGTGTCTGGTTGCCGGGCGCGGGGTTCACCGGCGAGCAGGCGGCCAGGACGGCCAGCAGGGCCAGTTGCAGCGCCCATGCCGCGAAACGGCTCATCCCAGGTCGACTTTGGCCCCCAACATTTTCACCAGCAGGGCAACGCCGTTTTGCACATCGCCGTAATCGACCATCTCAGAAGGGCTGTGGACATAGCGGCAGGGGATGGACAGGCAGCCGGCCGGGACTCCGGCGCGCGAGATCTGGATGGCGCGCGCATCCGTCGTGCCGGCGGCAAGAATTTCGAGCTGGTGCGGAATCTTGGCCTTTTCAGCCGTAGCGACCATCCAGTCCACCACGCGCGGGTCGGCCAGCATGCCCCCGTCACGCACCTTGATGGCCGGACCCTTCCCGAGGGCGACCTCCATGCGCACCCCGTTGGGCGTGTCGCCGGAGCGGGTCACATCGATCGCAATGCCGATATCGGGGTCCACTCCGTAGGCGGAGGTGGTGGCTCCCCGCAGGCCGACCTCCTCCTGAACGCTGAACACAAAAAATACGCTGTGGGGCGTTTTCTTCAGGCGCCGCAGGGTCTCGATCGCCACTGCCACACCAATGCGGTCATCCATCGCCTTGGCGACCAGCCGGCTGCCCAGGTCGCTGAACGGCCGGTCGAATGCGGCCACGTCCCCCAACCGCACCGGGCAGTCGTCCGCCCCCGATGCGCCGACGTCGATGTACATTTTGTCAAGCGGCAGGGCTTCGTAAGCCCCCGATTTCTCCTGCCCGATCACACCGGACGTGCCGTTCAGAAACCGGACCCGTCCGCCGACGCAGTTGTGCGGGTAAACTCCCCCCAGGTTGGTGAAGCGCACAAAACCGTTTTTATCCACGTGCGTGACCACGATTCCGATCTCGTCCATGTGGGCGGAGACCATGATTTTTTTCGGCCCGCTGCCCACCCGTGCGATCAGGTTCCCGAGCGGGTCGACGCGGATCGAGTCGGCGTGCTCTTCGATCATGCGGCGCACGAGGGCGCGCACCTGGTGTTCGTGGCCGGACGGTCCGGTGGTTTCAACGAGCTGCTTGATCAGGTCTTTCATGAAAGGCTCCTGGTGAGGGCGAGGGATGCCGGCGGTCAGCGCCGGTCGGATTTCAGCAGGCCAGGCTTGAGGCTGGAGAGCGCCCGGTGGACCAGCGCAAGCAGGTGCTGCCAGTCGGAGAGGCGCACCAGCGAGGCGGCTGTGTGCAGGTAGCGGCCCGGCACCGAAATCGAGATGCTGGGGACGCCGCTGCGGGTTTTATGGATCGCGCCGGCGTCCGTTCCGCCGCTGCCGGGCTGTCGGTATTGGAAGGGGATGCCGGCTGCCTGCGCGGTCTCGGCGAAAAAGCGCACCAGCCGCGGGTCGGACAGCGTGCCACGGTCGGTCGTGTAAATGGCCGGTCCCAGGCCCAGGCGGGCGTTATAGCGGCTGTTCTCCTCGCCCTCCCAATGCGGCTGGTCATGGGTGGGGGTGCAGTCGATGGCGATCGCCAGGTCGGGGTCCAGGCTGTGGGCGGCCACCCGGGCGCCGCGCACCCCGATCTCCTCCTGGGTGGTGAAGGCCGCCAGCAGGTCGATGTTGGGTGGGGCGCAGCGTACCAGCTCGATCAGCGAGGCGACCCCGATGCGGTCATCGAATGCCTTGGAATGCAGGGTGCGGGCGGCGCCGCGGCCCAGCACCTTGAAATTAGGGGCGAATACCGCCCGCTGGCCGGGTTTCACCCGGGCGCTGTCCGCGCCCAGGTCGATACGCAGCCCATCTCTGGACGGATTGTTGTTGCGCTCCCCGGCGGTGGTCAGGTGGATGGGCTTGAACCCGATCACACCCGGCAGGTGGTCCTTGCCGGCGATGATCATTTTTCCGACCAGCTGGCGGGTGTCGATCCCGCCGACGTTGGCAAAGCGGTAGATGCCTTCCTTGTCGTCGCCGGTGATGATGAAGCCGACTTCATCCATGTGGGCCGCCACCATGACCCGCAAACGCCGCCGGCCGCTCCCTTTTTTGGTGACCAGCAGGTTGCCCAGCGCATCCTCCCGCATCTCGTCCGCCTGGCCTTCCAACTCCTTTCGTACGATGGCGCGCACTTCCCCCTCCTGGCCGGAAATGGCGGAGGCTGCGCATAGCGATTCGAGCAAGCGGATCTGGGCCTGGCGGATTTTCGGGGATTCGGTCATAAGCCTGGTGCCTGTCGTTCGGGTCTAGGGGCGGCGGTGGTGTTGAATCGGATCACAGGTCATCCCAGCTGGTGGTTTCCATGAAATCCTCTTCCAGGCCGGCGATGAACTCGGCCATCAGGCGGCCGGCGCGCTCGATGTCTTTCAGATGGACGACCTCCACAGGGGTGTGCATGTAGCGCAGGGGGATGCCGATCACCATGGTCGGGATGCCTTCCGAGGCGACCTGGAGCGCAAAGGCATCGGTCCCCGAATGGGCCGGGATCACTTCCATCTGGGTGTTCATTTCGAGCCTGTCGGCGGCTTCCTTGAAGGCTTTGTGCACCCCGGGGTGGATGTTCGGGCCCCAGCCGAGCACCGGGCCCTTGCCCAGGTCGTAGGTTTTATCGGACGGGCTGCCCGGCCCAGCGCCGAAGGTCACGTCGATGGCCACCGCCAGTTTGGGGCGCAGGTGGTAGGCGGAGGTGGCCGCGCCGCTGAGGGTCTCCTCCTCCTGGACGGTCGCCACCGCCCAGACGTCCCAGCGATGCAGGCGGGTCTGCAGCCCCTCGAGGCAGGCGGTCAGGGCGGCAACGGAGGCGCGGTTGTCCAGGGAGTGGCCGGCCAGGTATTTTTTTCCCAACATGTTGGGTTGAGAGTCGAACGAGACCAGGTCCCCCAGCCGTACGAGCTGGCGCAGCTTTTTCTCCGGCAGCCCGGTATCAATCAGCAAGTTTTCGAGCTGGACCGGCCCGGAGCGGTTGTCGGGAGGCAGCAGCCAGTACGGGGGCATGACGATCATGCCGGGCAGCGCCTCGCGGCCGTGCACGATCACAGGCTGGCCGGGCAGCACGCGCGAGTCGATCCCACCGATCTCAGCCACGTGCAGATAACCGTCCACGATGCGGGTCACCATCATGCCGATGGCGTCCATGTGGGCAGCGAGCAGGATGGAAGGCCTGGGTTCTCGGCCTGTGCCGTGCTTGAGGGCCTGCAGGCTTCCCAATTTGCTGATTTCGATTTCGTCGGCCAGGTCTTTCCAGCGCGCCTCAATCAGCCGGCGCACCGGGGTTTCATAGCCGGACAGGCCGGATACGGAGATGATACTTTTCAAAAATTCGGCGTTATCGCTCATCGGAGTGTGGGCCGGCCATTCAGCGGGCGACCATCGGGGTGGCCGAAGGGGTGGGTGTGGCCGTGCTGGTCGGAGGCGGTGTCGCGGTAGCGCTGGGCGGCGGCGGGCTGGGGGTCGGGGATGGGGTATTGCTTGGGGCCGTTGTGGGCGTGAGCGTCCTGGTCGCGGTGGGCGTGGGCGGCACCGGGGTGTTCGAAGGCGGGATCGGGGTGTTGGTAGGCGTCACCGGCGTGTTTGAGGGCGCTGTGGTCGGTGTGGCCGTCGGGTTGAGCGTCGGTGTGGCCGTGGGCGGGGGGGTGAATGTCTGAGTCTGGGAGGCGGTAAGGGACGGGGTGGGAGTCAGAGTCTCGCTGGGCGTGGAGGACGGCGTCAGGGTGGCCGTGGTGGTGCGAGTGGCGGTATGGGTGGGCGTTCTGGATTGGGTAGGGGTCAGCGAGGCGGTC
>JBFKII010000331.1:0-4367 GCA_041632295.1 Anaerolineales bacterium
GGATAGATTGCCCAGGACGATGCGCGGCCAGTAATTGGCCACATGGAAAAGATCCACCACCCCCGGCTGGACCACACCCCAGGTGATCAGGTTGTCCAGAAAGAATCCGGCAGAGTACAAAAAGAGCAGCTGCGAAGCTGCTTCCCTCGGCCGCAGCCAGAACACCGCCAGGCCGATCAAAAAAACCAGGGGGAAGCTCAACAGGATCGGGTCGCTCAGCAGGACGGCCGGCCGGTAGGTCGCAAACAGCGACTGCATCTCAAGGCGGACCTCGACATCCAAGACCCGGCCGTCCCGCAGTACGGTATAGCCCACGCTTTTCCCTGCCTGCCAGCCCGGCGGGCGGAATGGGTCGAGGCGCGCCGCCCGGGCCTCCAATTCGTCAAAGGGAATGCCCTCGACGGCCAGCAATCGGTCCCCGGGTTCCAAAGGGGACGGTCCGGGATCGACCTTTTCCAGGAAGATGATGGGTTCGTAGCGGCCGAACGCTCCACGATCGGTAAACCAGCCGTCATAGGGCTGGCTGGCGGCGAAAAAAGTAAATGCCGCCTGCGCCAGCGCCAGCACGACCGCGATGCCGATCGTGATCCAACTGCCGCGATCCAGCGGTGGATTTCCGGACGCGCCCCTCCGGTTTGACGTGAGTGCCATCGGACACCAGAAAACTGCCCCCGCCCACCCCACAGGGAAAGAAGGGACTCTGGCACGAATAGCCGTTTTGGACAGGCCTTTCTCGTTGGTCGCAGCTGCCCGGCCAGCTCCCTCCCGACTCGTATGACCCCATTTTAGGATCCGTCCGTTACGGATACGTTACGGGGTCCCCCCCCGGTCCAATCACCCCCAGTTTATTTTTTCTATTGGCTGAACCTCAGAACTTGCGGCTCCACTCGCGCGGCCAGCGCTCGACCACCACCTTGGTCTGTGTGAAGAACTCGACGGCGTGCTTGCCCTGCCCGTGCAGTGTGCCGAAGAAACTCTCTTTCCAGCCGCTGAAGGGGAAATAGGCCATCGGGGCGGCCACGCCGATGTTGATCCCAATGTTGCCGACCTGGGCGTCGTGGCGGAACTTGCGCGCCGCCGCACCGCTGCCAGTGAACAGGCAGGCCATGTTGCCGTATCTGCCGCTGTTGACCAGATCAATGGCCTGCTCGACGGTGTCCAGGTGGACCACCCCGAGCACCGGGCCGAAGATCTCGGTACCGATCAGCTCGCCCTGCGGGTTGAGGCCTTCCAGGACCGTGGGGTGCACGAAGCTGCCGCTTTCATAGCCGGGCACGCTCCGGCCGCGCCCGTCGACGGTCACCCGGGCGCCCTCTGTGATGCCTTTTTCGATCAGGCCTTCAATGCGAGCTTTGCTGGCGTGGTTGATCACCGGCCCCATCTGCACTCCCTCCTCCAGGCCGTACCCGGTCACCCGGCTGCCAGCCGCTTCGGCGATCGCCTGCGAAAACGGGTCCCGGGCCTCCCCGACCGTGAAGACCAGCGAGGTTGCCAGGCAGCGCTGGCCGGCGCAGCCGAAGGAACTGTCGGCCACGATCTGGGTGGTCATCTCCAGGTCGGCGTCCGGCAGGATGATGGTCGGGTTCTTGGCGCCGCCCTGGGCCTGCACGCGCTTGCCGGCGGCGGCCGCCCGGGCGTAGACATGGCGAGCGACGGGGGTGGATCCGACGAAAGTCACCGCCTGGATCTCAGGATGGTCGAGGATGGCGTCCACCGCCTGCGGTCCCCCGTTTACCATGTTGACCACCCCGGGCGGGAAACCGGCCGCATCGAGCAGCTCGAAAATGCGCTGCATGGTCAGCGGCACGCGCTCAGAGGGCTTGACGATGGTGGTGTTGCCGCACGCCACCGCATAGGGAAGGTACCAGAAGGGGATCATCCCCGGGAAATTGAACGGCGCGATGCTGGCCACCACGCCGAGGGGCTGGCGGATCATGAATTCGTCGATCCCTGGCGCAATGTCTTCCAGCACGTCGCCCTGCATCATCAGCGGGATGCCGCAGGCCACCTCGACGTTTTCGATCGCCCGGCGCATCTCCCCACGCGACTCCGCCAGGGTTTTGCCGTTTTCCATCGTGATCAGGCGCGAGATGTCTTCGATCTCGCGTTCCAACAGAGCTTTCAGCTTGAACAGGTGCTGGATGCGGTCCCCGGGCGGCGTGTCCCGCCAGGCGGGGTAGGCCTCCGCAGCCGCCCGCACGGCACGCTCGACATCGGCCGCCCCACCCAGGGGGGTCCGGGCCAGGAGTTCGCCCGTGGCCGGGTTGCGCACCTCCTGGGTATCCGCAGCGCCCGAGGGCTGCCATGTCCCACCACAGTAGTCAAGAATTTCTTTCATCGATTCCCTCGCAATTCAGCGCCCGGCCCAAGGTGGATTTCAGCTGTCGCTGACCGCCGGGAGCTGATGAAGATAGGTGTCGTCCTGGGCCTGCTTGAGCACAAAATCGGCGAAGTTGCCGCGCGAAAGGCGCGGGTTCATCCCGTTTCCGACAAACCCGACCTGGTACCGGCCGTTATGGGGGGCGTCCACCAGCATGGGACCGCGGGCGATCGTCCAGTCCAGCCCGCTGTTTTGGACCACTTCCACACTTCGCATCACGTCCTCGTACACCTGCCGTGAAAGTGTGCGCACCAGGAAGCCCATGACCTTGCTGATCAGATTCGGGCGGTCCTGGGGCGCAGGAACCCCGGCTCCGGCCGTGAACACCAGCCGCCGCACGCCGTGCTGTTGCATTGCGGAGACGATATTCTCCGCCCCGCGGGCCATCACGTCCGTTGGCCCGCCGCGCCCCGGGGCCAGCGTGCTCAGCACAGCTTCCGCACCTGCCACGGCCGAGGACACCGCCCCTTCATCGCGCACGTCCCCCTGCAGCAACTTGAGCTGTGGATGGGTCTCATTGATTCTTTCGGGAGTGCGCACCAGCGCCGTCACCGCGTGCCCTTCAGCCAGGGCCTGGGCGAGCAGGTATTTTCCGGTGCGGCCGGTGGCGCCAAAGATCGCCAGTTTCATATGCCAATTCTAATCGCCCTCCTCCTGGAAGCAAATGATCGGAGAGGAAAAAGAGCCAAAACCGGCCTCACCAAATGCCAGAACTTCCCGGGCTCCGGCAGCCATACCAACTTTCGGCCGATTTCCAATTTGCGATCTGGCTCGATAAATGCGGGAAGCGTTTAAATGCAAAATCGATGCTTATTTTTCCGCCAGAACCTGGCAAAACAAGCATGAATGAATTTGGTATGGAATGTCAGATACCGGGAGGAATTAACCCGGCAGGCTTCAAACCCCTATCCGCCCCAAATCTGTTTAATCACATAATCGAACATCTGGGCAATGGACGGCCCCATCAGGACCAGAATGACGAGGACGACGACAGCCACAAGCACGATGAGCATGCCATATTCGAGCAGTCCCTGACCGCTTTCGCTTTCCTTGGGTGCAAAAATCATGATAAATACCTTTTTGAAGAATAAGTTGTGATCTCGCAATAAAAAAGAGAAACAATAGAAATTATTTGGTTGAAATGAATTGAACGTGCTTAACCCGAAGCCACGCTTTCGGACCTTGTCCTACGGCTCGCAATAAACCTGTCCACATGCAGTCTGACCGGGGTTCGGATGGGCCTAAGAGGTTCCGTTCCGGCCCGGCTTAACGACAGGTTTTGCCTGATATTCGCGTTTTCCCAACACATTCAGGCAGTCATACGGAGCCAATTGTGAAATCGGGGCCCCTCTTTCGGTTGGTTCGATCGGATCGTTTTTTCTGGTTGCGCCTCCTTCAGGGATCAAGGGGCTTTCGAAGCCCCTGGGTCTCCGCTATGTATGAAATACCGATATTTATGAAAACGCAAAACCGGCCAAATTGCTACACCTGATCGGCAATTTGGCCCCGGGTTTAAGAAAAACGGCGGCACATCTTTTACATCTTCCCTTGCCCCCTTTGGGTTGACCTCAACAATACTGGCGTGTGAGGCCTGGCGTCTTTGCGTCTCTGCGTTTTCTTCAGCCCCTTCCTGCGGCCCGATTCAAGTGCAGTTCCGGTATCCGGACGGTTAAAAAAGCCCAAAACCGCAGAGACGCGGAGAATAACCCGGCTGCAAGAGCGGATTTTCTCCTCTCTGGCACTCTGGCGTCTTTGCGACTCCGCGTTTTCTTCAGCCGTTTCTTGCGACCCGTTACGGTGCAGTTCCGGTATCCGGACGGCTAAATAAAGCCCAAAGCCTCAGAGACGCGGGGAAAAGCCCGGATGCAAGAGCGGATTTTCTCCTCTCTGGCACCCTGGCGTCTTTGCGTCTCTGCGTTTTCTTCAGCCCCTTCCTGCGGCCCGGTACGGTGCAGTTCCGGTATCCGGACGGGGTAAAAAGCCCCAA
>JBFKII010000332.1:0-4321 GCA_041632295.1 Anaerolineales bacterium
CAGCGGGTTTCCCGCCTGGTTTGAGCGTGATTACATGCACTGCAGGCGGCGGATGGTCACATTGCGCCCGCCTGTGCCTTCAGCTACAATGAGTGGGATGGCCCTCCGGCCGTCCCACTTTTTTGATCCAAGCGATGAAGGCAGAAACGCTCCCCCTGGCGGCCGCGGGCCGCGTCCAGATTTATCCCGCCACCTGGCGGGACATCCCTGCGCTCTACCGCCTGGAAAAAAAGTGCTTTCCGTTCGACTCCTGGCCGTTGATCGACATCGTGTTTGTCATCCTGCTGCCCCACATCGTGCGCCTGAAAGCGCTGGACCAGGGGCAGCTGGTCGGCTTTGTCTTTGGAGAACGAAGGCGGGGGATCGGCTGGATCTCCTCGTTCGGCGTCGATCCCGAACACCGCCGCCGCGGGGTGGGCACGGCACTGCTCTCCCAGTGCGAACAGGCGATGGGCAAGCGGCAGGTCCGGCTGAGTGTGCGCGCTTCCAACAAAAGCGCCATCCGCCTGTACGAGCGCCAGGGCTACAAGGCGGTCGGCACCTGGCGGCGCTACTACCGCGGGGGGGAAGATGCGGTCGTGATGGAAAAAGATGTGGACTTGATCTGAAAAAGCGTGCGGCTCAAGGGGGATGAGGTGGGCTAGCCTTCGGGCGTTTCCTGACAATCGCATCGACCATTCGGGCCACCCGGGCCATCCCGGGCAGGTCGTGGACCCGCACGATATCCGCGCCGCGGTCGATCCCGATGGCAAGTGCGGCGGCGGTGCCTTCCACCCGCTGGTCGGGGGGCAGGTCGAGCGTGTAGCCGATGAATGATTTCCGGGAAGGGCCGAGGAGCAGGGGGTAGCCCAGCGCGCGGACTTCGTCCAGCCGGTCGAGCAGCTCGAGGTTTTGCTCGACGGTTTTGCCGAAACCGATCCCGGGGTCGAGGATGATCTGCCCGTCGCCCACGCCCGCCTTGTGTGCCAGCGCCACGCTCGAAAGCAGCTCCCGCTTGATGTCCTCGATCAGGTTTTCGTAGTCCACGCCGACGTAGCGCCCGCCCAGACGCTCTCGCACCTCGGCGCTGTTGGGGGCCAGGCGGTTGTGCATGATCACCACGGGGACGTTCCGCCGGGCGATCAGCGCCGCCATCTCCGGGTCGGCGCGCAGGCCCCAGACGTCGTTGACCATGCCTGCGCCGGCGTCCAGCGCCGCAGCCGCGACCGCGGCTTTGTAAGTGTCGACCGACAGCAGGGTGCCGGGGAACTCGGCGGCCAGCGCTTCCACCACCGGCAGCACACGGTCTTTTTCCTGCGCCGGGGAGACGGCCTGGGCCCCCGGCCGGGTGCTCTCGCCGCCGATGTCGAGCATATCCGCCCCCGATTCGACAAAGTGGCGGGCCTGGCGCAATGCGCGCCGCACCATTTCACCCCGGTCCGCGCCCCCGGAAAGGCCGTCCCCCGAAAAGCTGTCCGGGGTGATGTTCAGGATGCCCATGACGTAAGTCCGGGCACCCCATTCAAAAGATTCGCTTACCATCCGTACCTCGAGGAGAAAAAAAGTGGGTTTTGGCTTGTGCAGCTTGCCAAAACCCGCTTTACCAGGCGTGCCGGTGCGCCAGGCGATGCGAACGTCAAGTCATCGATTCCAGGGGGCGCTGCAGCCATTCTTCCGCGGCTTCCATGCTGGTGAACAGCTTCAGAAAAGTGCCGCCTCCGGGTGCGGCAGTGCGGCCGGCGATCTCCAGGATCCCGGACCGGACAGCTTCATTGGCCACCACGACGGCCAGGCGGATATTGCGCGAGGCGGGGTCGGAATTGGCCTCAATCGCCATGTTGATGGCCGCCTCGGGGATGTCCTTCACCTGGCGCAGGTCGTACAGATTGCGCGTCTGGCGGTCCGAATCCATCAGGTGTTCGAGGGCGAATTCGCGCCAGTGGGCCAGCGTGGCAGTGTCGAGGTGGGTGAAGGTGAGGTTCATCCCTCCGTCGTCCCGGCGCTTGACGCTATAGCCGATGCCGGGGGCTGGTTCCCAGTTGAGGGGTTTGATTTGGGTGCTCATGGTCTGCTCCAGTATTCTCATCCGAATGCGGGCGATCGGATCGGCTGAATTTTATCGCAAATTCAACGCCTGACGTTGAAAACCCCGGCCAGCTGCCGGGCCTGGTCGTCGTCGATCTTGTGGTTGACGTCCCGCTGCGGGAATGGGATCTCGATCCCTGCTTCCCCGAGCGCATCGTACATGGCGGTGTTGACTTTGTCGAACATGCGCCGGGTGTCCACGTAGGAGTTGAGCCACCAGCGGACGCGGAAGACCAGGGCCGAGTCGCCGAATTCCAGGAAAAGCGCCTCGACCGGGTAGTCCGCCTCCACCCCTTCCACCTTCTTGACCGCCCCGACGATGGTCTGGCGGGCGGCGTGGATGTCGGTGCCGTAGGCCACACCGACATTTACCTGCAGGCGGTACATCTCATCCGGGTAGCTGTGATTTACGATCAGGGTTTTCCCGATCACCGAGTTGGGCACGATCACCATGCGGTTGTCCCGGGTGCGGATGCGCGAACTGCGCAGCCCGATGTCCACCACGTCGCCCCAGGTGTCAAGATCGAGCAGTTCGATCCGGTCGCCGATGCGAAAGGGGCGGTCGATCATGATGATGAACCCGCTGATGGTGTCCGAGAGCGCCGCCTGGGCGGCCAGCGCGATGGCCAGCGACCCGACCCCCAGGGTGGTCACCAGGGCGCTAACATCTACCCGGAAATGGCTCAGCAGGATGATCAGCCCGATCACCCCGAGCACGATCAACGAGACCCGGCTGAAAAATGGGATCAGCTGTTCGTCAAGTTCGGTTTCGGTGGAGGGGGCGACCTCTTGGCCATACCATTCAAACAGGGCGACGGTCAGGCGCCATAAGGCGATGAACCCGATCAGGAAATAGATCACATAGAAGAGGTTGTCCAGGAATCCGCTCCAGCTCTGCGAAAGGAAATCCAGCCGCTGGATGGCCAGGTCGGTGGCGATGGTGATCGCCAGGAAGTAGAGCGGGGTCTGCAGGGTGTTCAGCACCACGTTGTCCAGGTTGGTGCGGGTGCGTTCGAACAGGCGGTGGAGCACACGTTTGAGCAGGAACCTGATCAGCCAGCCGCCCACCACCGCCGTCACGAGGATGATGATCAGGGAAGTGCCCAGCTCGATCCACTGTTCGGTGGTCAGCTCGAAAATGTTCATCGCGTCTCCTTATTTGGTTTGGGTTATCCGCAACTCAACCCGGTAGAGGCAGTCGCCAGCCGCTGGTGTTGTGGAAATCCGCTTCTGCCGAGCCGGGCGGGAAGATCTCGTCCAGCCGGCGGGCGGTTTCGGGGTCGAGATGCATCGAAAGCACCGGCAGGGCGTCTTCCAGGTGGGCCATGGTGCGCGGCCCGATCACCGGCGCGCAGACCGCCGGCTGGTCCTTGGCCCACAGCAGGGCCAGCTGCGCCGCGCTGATCCCGAGGTCCTTCGCCAGCGGTGGGAGCCGGTTGCCCGCCTGCACAGCGCGCCTTGTCACACGGCGAGCGTAGAACGACCCGCTCTGGGCGGCGCGCGAGTCCGCCGGCAGCCGGTCCGCATCCGGGTAGCGCCCGGCCAGCATGCCCATCGCCAGGGGGGACCAGGGCAGCAACCCGAGCCCGTGCCGCAGGGCGAGCGGGACCAGCTCGTTTTCGATGCGCCGGTCGAGCAGGTTGTACGGCGGCTGCTCGCTGGTGAAACGCACCCAACCGTGCTTTTCGCTCAGGGCCAGCGCTTCCATGACGTGCCAGGCCGGAAAGGTGGAGCAGCCGGTGTAGCGGACCTTCCCCTGCGTGACCAGGTCGTCCAAGGCCCGCAGGGTCTCTTCCAGGGGGGTATCGAAATCGGGCCGGTGCACCTGGTACAGGTCGATCCAGTCGGTCTGCAGGCGCCGCAAAGACCCTTCGACCGCCTGCATGATGTGCCGGCGCGAGTTGCCGCGCCGGTTGGGGTCTTCATCTCCTGGCATCGGGAAGTGGAATTTTGTCGCCAGGACGGCTTTCTGTCGCAAGCCCCCGCCGAGTGCCTGGCCGAGAATGCGCTCGCTCTTGCCGCCGTTGTAATAATCGGCCGTGTCGATAAAGTTGATCCCGCCGTCCAGGGCGCGCTGGATGATGGCCAGGGACTCCTTTTCGCCCGTGCTCGACCCGAAATTAAGCGTGCCCAGGCAAAGCGGGGAAACCCGCATCCCGCTCGCGCCCAGCCTGCGGTATTCCATCAAGCCCTCCTCTCTATCAACCCCCGGCCTCCTGCGGGACCCAGCGCTCCAGCGTTTCCAACGAGCGTGGCG
>JBFKII010000333.1:0-4288 GCA_041632295.1 Anaerolineales bacterium
GCCAGGTACGAACCATCCTGGCCGGTGATCCCGGTGATCAATGCAGTCGGCATAAATGTATCCTGTTCCCTAAACGCTCGATTGGGCCGTCAACCCAGCCCGGATTTCACGGCACGTGCTGCAGCGGTCCCCTGCGGGGATCGGCCCCTTTCAAAGATTGGGCCGGGCAGTTGAAGGCGCCGCAGCCTAAAATTAACGGGCGCATTATAACGCAGGCCCCGCCCGAGCGCAGCGCTAGCCGCCGGGGGCGCCCATCCGCTTGCGCTGCTCCCCGGCCCAATCCCACAGCCCGAAAAGGAAGCCGCTGGCCAGCCCGATCGCCAGCAGCTTGAAGATGTCCACCACCGTCCAGCCCAATACCTGGTCGAAGACGGTGTAGCGCCGCAGGTACCACAGGCCGGTCCAGAGCAGCAGCGACAGCGCCGCACCCAGGATGCGCCGCACCCACGGACTGCGCTGTGTTGCCTGGGCAGACCACACCCAGGCCGCCAGGGAGACCTGCAGCACCACCAGGCTGGCGCGGTAGCGCGGGTTGTCCCACTGGTCGCCGCCGCCCCAATACGCCGCGATCAGCAGCGAGGCCACCCCCCCCAGGAACACGGCCAGGCGAACCGCCCCCGAGCGGCCTGATCGCCCCAGGAAAAGCGGGGAGAGAAAGATGGAGGCCAGCAGGACCGTCCAGCCGGCCGCCCGCCAGACCCCGATGGCCCACCACACCGGGCTGCCGCCGGCGAGCAGTTGGGCCGGCAGCAGCGGCCGCAGCACCCCGTAAGCCAGGATGAAAGGCAGGGCGAACCATTCCGGCGTGCGGTCCAACACACTTTGCAGGATCCCGGAGGCCGCGACCGTCTGGCGCGCCTGCCAGCGGGCGGACAGCTCCAGCCAGTAGGCAGCCATCTCCAGCGGAGACGCAAACGGCCGTTCGCTCAGGCGCGGGGCGATCTGGTCCCACCCGGCCCAGACGGCCAGCAGCACGAGCAGCCCCGCACCAGCCAGGAACAGCCACAGGCGCCAGCTGCGAAGCAGCTTCCAATCGTCCTGGGCCAGCCCGACGAGCGCCAGCATCCCGACCAGGATGGCGGTGTACGGCGGCGAGATCGGCAGCAAGGCCAGCAGCGCGCCGCCCAGGAAAAGCAGCCCGAGTCGATCGCCGCCGGTCTGCCCCGCCTGCCGGTAGCGCACCAGCCCGTAAAAGGCAGCGGCGGCCAGGGGCATCACAGCCGCCTCCCGCATCTGGGCCCCGCCCAGGAGCACCGCCTCGGGGTACAGGGCCAGCGCCCAGGCCGCCCAGCGGGCGGCGCGCGAGTCGAAAACACGGCGGGTAAACGCCCAGCCGAAAGGGACCAGCAGGGCGGAAAGGGCCGAAGCAAGCACGACGACCAGCAAAGGAAAGTGTTGATCCGTCCCCGCAAGCCGATAAATACCGGCGCTGGCGAACAGGAATCCGCCGTACTGGTCGGCGATGCGGTAGTCGCTGAAAGCGCGCAGCAGCGGGACGTTGGATTCGGCCAGCTGCCAGGCGGCGGTGTCGCGCACGAATGCGTCTTCCCAGACGTAGCCGCTGGCTTCTACCTGGGTGCCGTAGCCGAAGACCGGCAGCAAGACCAGCCACAAGGCCCCGGCCAGCAGGCGCAGCAGCGCAGCTCCGACCGTCAGCCTGGCCAGCCAGGCAGGCGGGTCTTCCCTGCGCAGCGCGGCCAGGCCGGCCGCCAGCAGTAGGGCCCCTGCAAGGAGCGCCAGGAAATGCGCCCCCCAGCCGGCAAGGCCGTTGAAGCCGGCCGAGATCCAGGCCAGGGCGATCGAAATCACCAGCAAGGCCAGGGTTGAAAGTCCGGTACGTTTTGCCATCGGTTCCATTCTAGAGCCAGTTCTGCGCTTTCACAATACGAATGCGAGGCGTCGGACGAATTGCACAAACGTCAGCGCCGCAGAGGGCAATCTGCCAACAGTTTGCACGGCTCTCATGCCCCCGACGAAAGGCACCCATCGTCCCTTACAGCTATTCGGCGCTCAGGCCTGCGCTTGCACCGCTGGCTTCCCGCAGCCGATCCACATCCCGCCTGGGGGGTTCACCAAACAGGCCTTTGTACTCCCGGCTGAAGTACGAGGAATCGCTGTAACCGACACGATAAGCCGCGCTGGTCGCATCCAGGTCTTCACTGAGCATCAGCCGCCGTGCTTCCTGCAACCTCAACCGCTTCTGGAACTGCAAAGGGCTCATCGCCGTGACCGACTTGAAGTGCTGGTAAAAACTGGAAACACTCATGCCCAGTTCCTGGGCGACCTCTTCGACGCGGATAGGCTGGTCAAAATGGCGGCGAAATCGCTGGACAGCCCTGGCGATGCTGGAGGAATAGCCCGCCGAAAGCGTCAGGTGGCCCAGCCTGGTTCCCTGCTCGCCCGTCAGGAGGCGATAGATTATTTCGCGCTTGATCAACGGCATCAAGATGCGCGCATCGGCCGGCGAGCCAACCAAGCGCACAAGCCGGACAACCGCATCCAGCAGCTCCGCGTCGAGGAAGCTGACAACGACCGCCCGGACATCCGTATTGCCCGCCGGAATGAGGTGACCGGCTTCAATCATGACCGAACCAACCAGGTTCGGGTCGAGCACCAACCGAAAGCTGAGATAAGGCTCCTCCGGCGATGCTTCCAGCACCTGGCTTACACGCGGCAGCTCGATCGTCGCCAGAAAATAGTTGAAAGGATCGTACTGATAGCGGTGGTCGCCCACAAACACGACTTTGCTGCCCTGTGCGATTACGCACAATGAGGGTTCCAGCACACTGTGGATCTTTTCATTCGGGGCAGAAAGGCGCGCCAGGTGGAGACCCGGAAGGGGCTCGATAACACCGTCCTGGGGCAGGGCGGACCGGATACCTGCAACCAGCGATTCCCGGCTGGCCTGCGCTCGCCCATGCGCTTTCGGCGGAGTGATTGCTGTGTTCATGGATACCTTTACCCTTTCGGCATTGCGTTTTCAAGAATTGTACAGTGGTTCTGCACTTTTCTACGGCTTTACCGACGAAATCTTGGAGATTTCCACCATTTTCATGGAGAATTCTACAATCCTCCGCTATCACCCCCGCCTATAATACAGCTCGCAGCAATAGAACCGGAACCGTCGAAACGAGTAACCAGTGCCCATGTCCACAAAAAAGATAATCTGGCCATTTGGCCTGTATTTCCTGCTTTTTGCGGGCATGGCCGCCTATATGCCTTACCGGGTTCTGTATTACCAATCCCTGTCTTTTTCAGGTGCCCAGATTGGACTTCTTGTCGGGATCATGCCGCTGATCACGCTGGTCAGTGTTCCTCTGATAGCCGGTCTGGCAGACCGGACAAAAAAGCACAGGCTGATCATGAGTCTTTCGATCCTGGTGGTCATCCTGGGACTGATCCTGTACCCGGTATTTAAGTCCTTCGCGCTCTTGATGGGCCTGACGATCGTGTCTACGGTTTTTTTCTTCCCGATGTACGCGCTGACGGACAGCGCCACGATGGTCATGCTGGCGGAGAAAAAGGACTTGTACGGCCGGGTTCGGCTTGGTGGGACGATTGGATTCAGCATCGCCGCGGCCGTTCTGGGTGCTTTTGTGCAAAATGCCGGGCTGAAAATTGCTTTCTGGAGCGCGGCGGGTATTTTTTTAATCGCTTTTCTCGTCAGCCAGAAGCTGGTCCACGGCGAAGAAGAAGACGAGAAATCCGCTGAAGAAGGCCGGGCCAGCGACCTGTTGAAAAACCCCCACTTCCTGCTGTTCTTACTGATCGGCCTCGCCGGGGGTGTTTCCTTCGCAACGATAAACACCTATCTCTTTCCCTATATGAAGGAATTGGGCGCCAGGGAGGCGATGATGGGTTGGGCGCTCACGGTTGGCACGATTGTGGAGATACCGGTTCTATTCTTCGCCAACCGTTTTATCAAACGCTTCAAGGCTTACACCCTGTTGATTTTCTCGCTCGCCATGACCGGATTCCGTTTTCTGTTGCTGGCCATTGCGCCTACCCCCGCCTTTGTGTTATTCGTCCAGCTGCTCAATGGCGTGAACTACCCGCTCCTGACGGTTGCAGCCGTAACCTATGCCGATGATCACGCACCCAGAGGATATCGCGCCACAGCCCAGGGGGTGTTTCGGGCCGCGATGGGGGGCGTCGGGGCTGCCATCGGGGGTTTCACCGGAGGAGTGCTGATTGAAAACATTGGTGCAAAAGGAATGTACCTGGTTTTTTGTATCTTTGTCGTGCTCATCCTGGTCGTTATCAGCCTGATCAACCGGGCACTTCCGCC
>JBFKII010000334.1:0-4286 GCA_041632295.1 Anaerolineales bacterium
CCGCTCCGCCAGCAGAAACGCGGGCAGCAGGGTCAGCCCGATCAGGGCGGTCAGGGCCGGAGCCGCCCAGGGGCGGGCAGGCAGGGAGGGACCGAGTTCGGCGTAAGCCCAGCCCGCTGCCACGCCACCGGGCACGGCCAGCACCAGCCCGACCGGCAGGATGAACCAGATCGGACGGATCCAGAAGTGGTGGACCGCCAGGAAAACGAGCAGACCGGCCGTGCCGGAAAGCGCTCCGGCGATCAGATGGGCGCGGGTCATCGGTGCTTCTCCGGGAAAATTGGGCGGTAGCTCAGGGCCAGAGCCCCGATCCAGGCGGGCACATAGACGTAGATCACCACGCCCACCGGCCAGGAGGGGGGGAAGCCATGGTAGACACCGCCGGCGCCGGCCAGCTCAAACCCGGCCACCAGCAGCAAAGCCCCCAGGACGGTGTACCAGCCTTCCCGGCAGCCCTGTCGCATCAGGCTGAAGGCCACGACCGCGACTAGCGCACCTGCCAGCACGGTAAAAGCCCCCGTCATGCGGAAATGATAAAGCTCATGCCAACCAGCAGCCTGAGCCAGCGAAAGCTCCCGGACGCCGGAGAAGGTGAAGCTGGCGTGCTCGAAAACAGGGATCACCACACCCCAGGCCGCCATCCATGCGCTTGTTCGCAGGACACCCAGCCGCCTGCGGGCCAGAAACATCGCTGCCAGCGGGCCATATACCCCCAATATTCCAATGGCGGCCAGGACCAGATGCTCGGGAGCGTTGATGTTATCGGGCAAATCTTCTACCATCCTTCTAGAGACCGTTTCATGGGCGTTTTATGAGCGCACCTCCGTCCAGAGCGCCCAGATCAGCGGCAGCTGCGCGGCACCGTAGATCAGGTGCGAGAAATAATGGCCGGAGGTTTGCTCGGGGAAGAACGGCCAAAGCGGAAGCGGCAGGACTGATAGCAATGCGCCCACCAGCAGGTGCGCCCCTGCCGTCCAGATCAGCAGCAGCCAGGCCCAGTTGCGGCGGCGGCCGGGCTGGCGCCACCAGCCCAGAAACAGCAATGCGCCGATCAGCAGCGGAAAGCTGTTTTCCGGCCGCCAGACCGGCAGTTGGAGTTCGAACGTGGTGTGGATGTAGGCACCCAGCCAGGACAGCAGGATGAAAGCGGCCATCCGGGAAATGTGTCGGCGGTTATCAGGCCGGTCCATTTTTCTATCCGATTTTTACATTTAATCAAACCGGGTCGATCACGAGCATCGAAAACCAGATCCCGCCCAGGTTGAAAGGCATTTGGCGCCAGGTATCGCCGTAGTTGGCGCTGTGCCAGACCTCGCCGTTGTACAGGCCGGCGTACAACTGGCCCGGTTTCCCCGGCAGCGTGACCAGGGCAGTCGGGGTGGCCGGCAGGGGATGGCTCACCCACCCGATCGGCTCCCATCCGGCCCCGCCGCTGGCGCGATAGAGGTAGGCCTGGGAGTCTTTGCTGAAGGCTTTGAACGGACTCGGCGCCACGCAGACGTACCAGACTTCCGGCCGTTCTGGGTCAGCCGCGCAGACCACCCCGTAATTTTTGGCCAGCCCGCGGCGGGCTTTTTGCCAGGTGCGCCCCCCATCCCGGCTGAACGCCGCCCCGCCGCCCGTGCCGCCCGCCTCGTAAGCCCAGTCGCCGTTTGTCGCATGAAATTTCAGGGAGTGGCAGTCGCGCAGCGCCCCGCGCCGGTGGCGCGACCAGGTCCGGCCGCCGTCTTCGCTGCGGACCACCCCGCCGAACTCCACCCCGGCCAGCAGCACGTTGGGGTCAGTCGGGGAGGGAGCCAGGGCGAAAACGTACGGGCGCCGGTCTGGGGGTTCGGCCGGCGAAAACCACCACCAGCGGTTGGGGATCCGGCGGAATCCGTCCATTTCCTCCCAGGTCCGGCCGCTGTCATCGGTGCGGTACACCAGCGCTCCCTTGGCGCCGGCGAGCCAGAGTCCGGGGTTATGCGGGCTGATCGCCAGCGATTTGACCCCCGGCCCCACCAGGCCGGAGGCGCGCCAGCTGGCGCCGCAATCTTCCGATAGCCAGACGCCCCGCTCGCGCGTGCCTGCGATCAGCCGCCGGGGGTTTGCCGGGTCGGCAGCCAGGCAGGTGACCGGCAGGTCGTTGAGGTGCCTCTCAATGGTCCAGTTATCTTTCCCGCCCGGCACCGCCCGGGTGACGCCCCGGTCGTATGCGCTCAAAAATATCGGTGTGTTCATCCTGCCTCCTGTCCCGAACCGGCCCGCCGGGCGATCAAAACGGCCAGCGCGATCATCCAAAGCCAGAAAAATACATAGGGTGCGAAGGCTGCCGCGGAGGTCCAGAAATAGCGTGCCGCCAGGAAGCCGGCCGCCAGGACCAGTGCGCTCCATGCCAGCCAGCGCGGATAGCGATCGGTTTTCAGCAGTAAAAGGCCGGATGCCAGCAGCAAGCTGGCCAGCGCGATCCACAGATTGGCAAAGTTGAGATTACCTTCGTCAAAGAAAGCGCGCGCCAGCTCGGGTTCAAGTCCTTCCTGCACCCGAAAAACCGCCGGGCCCCAGCCCCCGGGGTCGAGCAGGGCGGCCGCGGCCAGCAGTCCGGAGCCCAGGGCGATGGCGGAGATCCAGCCACTGCCTCCTTCGATCGCCCGCAGTTCGTCCCACAGGGCGCCGGCGAACCAGATGAACGGCAACATGGAAAGGATAGAGAGGTAGCCGCCCAGCTGGGCCAGGGCCGGGTCCCGGTTTTGGAAGAAAACCAGGATCTCGTCGGCTGGAGCGCTGAAGGGCGGCTCCGCTCCGCCGATCTGGATCAGCCCCTGAGAGATCATCTGCAAGATCGGGTATGCAATGCCTGCCAATGCGGCGAGCCTTTTGATTTTCATGGTTAGCCCTCCGGTCTGTATGCCCGTCCGCCGGCGCCTCCTGAAAGGGCAGACTCAGCCGGATAGTTGCCGGGCCGTTCCAGCACTTTTTTCATCAGCCACGCTCCTCGCTTTCCCACCAGCTTAGCAGACCGGCGTCCTACATGTCATGAGACCGCTGTCCCGGCCGGGATAGGACAATTTGTCCCAGCCGGTGGTTTTGAGTTAGGATCAGGAAGGGCAAAGGAGGCTGACGATGAAAGTGTTTATTTCTGTGGACATGGAAGGCATCGCCGGCGTGACCCACGGCGATCACGTCAAGTTGGAGGGCGTGGAATACGAGGCAGCCCGAAAGTTGATGACGGCGGAGACTAACGCTGCCGTAGAGGGCGCCCTGGAAGCCGGGGCGAGCGAAGTGGTCGTCGCCGACAGCCATGGGCACATGCGCAACCTGCTCCCCGACATGCTTCACGAGGAAGCGCTGCTGGTGCGCGGCTCCCCCCGTCCCCTGATCCAGATGGAAGGCCTGGACGAAAGCTTCAGCGCGGCGATGTTCATCGGCTACCATGCCGGCGCCGGGCATGCCACCGGAATCCTGGCCCACACCCATGTCAGCCGGATCGTCTACCAGCTGCGGCTGAACGGTGAGCCAGTCGACGAGTCCGTTTTCAACGCGTCCGTTGCCGGCGAGGTTGGCGTCCCGGTGGTGCTGGTGGCCGGAGATGACGCCCTGGCGGCCGCTATCGAGCGCACGCTGCCCTGGGCCGAGCGGGTGGTGACCAAATGGGCGATCAGCAGCTACGCCGCCCGCAACCTTTCGCCGGCCGCTTCCCAGAAACGGATCCGGGAAGCGGCGAAGGCCGCCCTGGACCAGCTGGAGGCTATGAAAGTCTTCAAGCTCGAGCAACCAATCCGTTTTGAAGCCAATTTCAACCACCCGATTTACGCCCACCTGGCTGCCGATATCCCGGGCGCCGAGCGGGTAGATGGATACACCGTGACATTCGAGGGCAAAGATATGCTTGAGATCTCGCGCATCTGGCGCCTGATGATCAACGCCAGCCTGAGCAGTTTCATGGTTTGAGGAGCCGGATTACCTCTTTCCTGGCCGGCTGGAGCCCGGGCTGTGTTGAAAGGCCGGTCCTCTGGGAAACCGATGCATATGGAGCCAAAAACCGAACCGAAACCGCCGAAAGAGCCTGAAATTCCCGCCCAGGAGTCCATGCCGCTGCCCGGCGATCTGGAGCGCTGCCCGCGCTGCGGCTTCGAGATTGAAAATATTCTGTGGGGCAAGACCAACTGCCCCAACTGCGGGCTGCATTTCGAGTGCTGTTGACGGAATGGGCGCCTTCAGCGGTCCGTGGTTATTTGGCCTTCAGAACTGCCCGGACTTCCTCTGTCGCTAGAAAAGATGCGCGAAATTCTTCGGGAACGAACTCC
>JBFKII010000335.1:0-4281 GCA_041632295.1 Anaerolineales bacterium
AACGCGCATTGGTTTAATGTTGGAAAGTGCGGTGTGCGATGTGTGGAGCCTGGCCTGAGTGAAACGAAGTGGAGCCGAAAGGTGCGAAGTGCGAAGTACAGGATGCACAATCCTCGATCCACCTTGTACCCCAGAACCGATGTCAACGAACCACCAGCCAGACTCCCAGGAAGGCGAGCAGAAACCCTCCGGCCCGAATCCAATCCAGGCTGCGAACCGTTGAGCCGAGCAGGCCGAAATGATCCAGCAGCGCCCCAACCAGGACCTGCCCGACCACAAGCAAAATAAAGGCAGACGCGACCCCGATGCGGGGGATCAGATAACTGATCGCTGCAATGACCACCAGCCCAAACACACCTGCTCCGAGGGTGAAAGCCGGCAGGCTGCGCCAGTTCCGCAGCTGGCCGCCGCCCATGAGCAACAATGGGACCAGGACCACGAGCACCCCGCCGAGGTGGACGATGAACACGCTTTCCAAAATACCCAGCCGCTGGCTGATCATGCTCGCCATCGGCCCTTGAAGACCGATCGCCGCGCCTGCTGTTAGACCTACCAATACGATCGGGAGAAACCAGTCCATAGGGGGCTCCTGTTACCGGACCTCGCACATCGCACCACGTGCTGCACGTTGTACTCATCACTTTGCACGCTGCACGCTGCACGCTTTATGCTTTTCCGAGCACCATCGCCAACAGCGCCATCCTCACATACAGCCCGTACTCCATCTGGCGGAAGTAGGCGGCGCGCGGGTCGTCGTCGACCTCCATGCTGATCTCGCCGACGCGCGGCAGCGGGTGCATGACGATCATTTGATCTTTGGCTGCAGTGAGCGTTTCGGGGGTGATGACGTAGGCGCCTTTGACCAGCTCGTACTCGGCCGGGTCTTCGAAGCGCTCTTTCTGGATGCGGGTGACGTAGAGCACGTCGGTTTCGGGCAGGGGTTTTTCCAGGGTGGCGTGTTCGGATTGGGGGACCCTACGCGCGTCCACCTCGGCCATGATCTCGGGCGGCATGCGAACGATCTCCGGGGAAACATAGTGGATGCGTACGTCGTAAAGCGAGAGCAGGCGGGCCAGCGAGTGGACTGTGCGCCCGTATTTGAGATCGCCCAGCATGGTGACCGTCAGCCCGTCGACCTCCCCAAGTTCCTCCCGGATGGTGAACAGGTCAAGCAGGGCCTGGGTGGGGTGCTCGCCGATTCCGTCGCCGGCGTTGATCAGCGGCTTGCGGGCGTAGCGGGCGGCCAGCTCGGAGGCGCCCATTTCGGGGTGGCGCAGCACCATCACGTCGGCGTAGCACTCCAGGGTGCGGACCGTATCGGGCAGCGATTCGCCCTTGCTAACCGAGGAGTACTGGACTTCGTTGATCGGGATGACGCTGCCGCCCAGGCGCTCCATGGCGGCGGTGAAGCTGGAAGAGGTGCGGGTGGAGGGCTCGTAGAACAGATTGGCCAGGATCTTGCCCTTGAGCAGGTCGAAGGTGCCGACGCGGGCGACCATCTCGCGCATCTCGTGGGCGACTTCGAAGATGTAGGTCAGGTCGGCGCGGTCGAACTGGGAGACGGAGAGGATGTCCTGGCCGTACCAGGGCGCGGTACGGATGTCGCCGAAGGGCAGGTGGGAGGAGTTGGGGCCGTTGGGGGAGAAATCGTTTTGTGGCATGGGAATCTCCAGATCAGATCGAAAATCGCAGAACGCAGATCAGGGTGGAAGGCGCACGTTGCGGCCGGCGCCGGGCGGGGAAAGGAGCTGGCCGTCCTGGTAAGCGGTCTCGCCGCGCAGCACCACCCGGCGGACTTTTCCGTGGACTTTGAAACCTTCGAAAGGCGTCCAGCCGCAGCGGGTGAAATGGTCGGCGGCGCGGATCTCGTATGCGGCGTCCGGGTCGACTTCGACGAAGGTCTCGGGTTGCTCAGGCAGGCCGAAGATGCGGCGCGGGTTGGTGTGGAGGCGGGTGACGAGGTCTTCGAGGGACAAGCGGTCCTGACGGACCGCCTCCAACAGCAAAGGAAGGGTCGTCTCCAGGCCGGGGAAGCCGGGCGGGGGTTCGGGGCCGTCTTTTTCAGAGAGCAGGTGGGGGGCGTGGTCGCTGGCGAAGCAGTCGATGAATGCCAGGTTCTCCCACAGGGCGTCGCGGTCGGCGGCGCTGGCTAGGCGCGGGCGGACTTCAGCGCGGCCGGGCTGGTAGCTGCCGTTCTCGTCTTGGAAGCCGGGTGTGGCGGGGGCTTCGTCGATGGTCAGGAACAGGTGCTGCGGGCAGACCTCGCAGGTGACCGGGAAGCCGCGCCGCTTGGCCTCGCGGATCATCAGGATCTCCTCGCGGCGGGCGACGTGGGCGATGTGGACGCCGCGGCGGTAGAGGGCGGCCACGAAGAGCAGTGCCGCCAGGGTCTGGCCTTCGGCATGGGCGACGATCGGGCGGTCTTCCGGCCAGTAAGCCATGTGGGCCATCCAGGCCTGGGTATCGTCGAGCAGCAGCGGGCCGAAAGTGGCATCCAGGTAAAGCTTGAGGCCGGCCGCCTGGGGGGAAAGGGGAGGCAGGGATTCGGCGTTTTGGAGGGAAGCGCCCAGGTACAGGCCGTAGTCGCACCGCGCTTTGGCCGCAGCGGCGTCGAGGGCGGCTTGGAAGGATGTGGAATCAGTCAGAGGCGGCTGGGTGTTGGGCATCGCCAGGACGGTGGTGAAACCGCCGGCCAGAGCGGCGGATGTGCCGGAGTCAAAATCCTCCTTGTGTGCCGCGCCGGGTTCGCGCAGGTGAACGTGGACGTCGATCAGGCCGGGCAGGGTCAGCATGGGGAGGTAAAAAAAGAGAGCCTTGCGGCTCCGGGGGTAAAGAAAACGCTCACGGGGTCGGGGCATGCCGTGAGCGTCGGATGATGGAGGGGTTTTTGAAGAACTGCCATATCAGGGGGATTGTATTGCAAAGCGCGCATCTGTCAAGGAGGGGGTCAGAGGGAGGTCAAAACGGGCTTCGACTGCGGGCATTCGCCCTCCGCTCAGCCGCGTTTGGCCTGTTTTCAAGATAAAGAAGTTCGGTTTGACGAGAATATTCCGCACGCAGGCAGCCGAATTTGCGTGCTCTCGCATCAGGGAGGGGTGAGGGTGAACAGCCCGCTGTCGGGAGCGACGTCGCAGCGCTTCTCCTCGGGGGGCATGTCCGTCTCCGGGGAGTGGAAGGAGGCGAACTGCATGAAACTGGTATCCGCGGGCAGCAGGAACCAGATATGGCCATGCGGGTCAAAGAAGGTGTCGCCCTCGGTGCCGGGCAGGACTTCGCCGGTGGTGTTGTCCACCTGGCCGAGTCGGACTTCGCCGTTGTGGGTCTCGTTGATCTTGACCGTATAGGTGAGGGCGCCGGTGGGGGCGAAAGCGCCCAGCAAAGCGGCGGACCAGTCGTTGGCAAAAGTCAGATCGGCAGGCACCCCCAGGGTGATGCGCGCCAGCAGGCCGTCGTGGTCGAAGTCAAGATCAGCGGGGTCGTAGACCTCCACCGCAATGATATCCACGGCCGGGTCATCGACGGTCGCACCAGTGGCACAGAAAGCGGGGTCGCCGGTAGGATCGGAAAGGGCGAACAGGGCTTCCGGAAGGTTGGAAAACAGGGGTGTGGAGGTGGGCGGGACGGAGGTGTTGGTGGGCGCGGGCGTTGGCGTGTCGGTTGGGGGGTGCAGGGTGGGTGTATCGGTGGCGGCCGCCGCGGCGGTCTGGGTCAGCTGGCCGGAAAAGCGGGTGGCTTCCAGGGCGACGGAGGTCATATTTTGGGCTTCCAGCTCGCGATCGGCTTCGCGCGAATCGATATTGCACATCAAGGAGGAGAACACCACCGCCAGGGTGGCGGCCAACAGGGAAAACGCGCGTCGTTTTGACATCAGGCACCTCGGCTTCAGGCTGCCTGTTGGGGGAATCAATAATTGTAGAAGAAAGGGAAGGAAAATCGGCAAACGGGTTGTGATGAAGGGGGAGGGCGCTTTCCGATCGGGCAGCCTGTCCCTATCATACCCCAGGCGGGATGGGGCTGGCAACTGTCCATTTGGCGGGTTTTCTTTGGGTTCTGCATCCGGCCCGGATTGACCGGGCTGGGGTGGCATGTTAAAATCCCCGGGCGGTCTTACGACCGCGGTTGGGCGCGTAGCTCAATGGCAGAGCAGTGGCCTTTTAAGCCATTGGTTGCAGGTTCGAGTCCTGCCGCGCTCACTCATTCCCCACTTTACCCCTTAAAAAGGGGGTAAAAATGGGACGACGACCTTCAAAACCTGCTGTTTCGGCAGGTTTTTTGGGTTAA
>JBFKII010000336.1:0-4280 GCA_041632295.1 Anaerolineales bacterium
ATCGACGTTGTTCTGATCCGTGTCCGCCCCGTCCGGGCAGCGCGAGATGCCCATGTCGGTGAGGGACGGGTCGTCCTCCAGGCCGCTGCCGGAACCTTCGGTGTACGGCGACCCGGTGTCCCCTTCGTAGCTGACCGTGTCCACAACGCTGGTGCCCTGCAGCAGGGCGACCGCATCCGGCGCACCGTTCTGAATGAAGTTGGTGTCCGGGCCGTCGTCCAGGTCGCAGTTGACCACGGTGGCCGCGTTGGCGCAAACCACGAAGTAGTCCCCGGCCGCCAGGCTGACCGCCGGCAGCAGGATGGTATCGTAAACTGCCGCTCCGCCCCCACTGCCGTTGATGAACTGCAGGGTATATGCGCTCAGATCGATGCTGCTGGCGGAGATGTTTCGGATCTCAACATATTCGGCCGTATCTGTGCCCGGCTGGTCGTAATCGATCTCGTTGATGACCAGCGTTGTGGAGACCGCCAGGGCGGACCCGTTCAGGACCAGCACGCCCAGCAGGGTCATCAGCAAAGCCAAAAGGTGAAAGTTTTTGAATCGGTATGATTTCTTACGCATCTTCTGCTCCTCTGTTTTTGATAAACATTTCCGTCCGAGCCCAGTTTCCTTCGCCGTGGTTGTAAAGGCGCTAGTCCCTGCTGTTGAAAAGAACTTCCCCCGTATGAAAAACCGGCTGCGCGGGGTTCGCACAGCCGGTCAAATAATCACGGTTTGTGAAGAAAGGTGACGATTCGCCTGAACCGGAAAACAAGCCCCATAAAAAACAATAAAATCATGGCCCTGCGGGCCGCAGGCTGCATTTCGGCCAGAAATAACCGCTTCCTCCAGGCGTCTTCAGGTCTGCGCGCATTATAACATTCGCGGCTGGGCGTTTTCATATCAATGCACCTCTGCACCCCCCAATAGTACAAAAAGGCCTGATTAACCATCCCGGCAAAAAAGCGCTAAGACTTCTGCCACAAAACGGGCTGCAGGTGGGCGGTCCCGGACGACCTGGGTCCCGGGATGGGCGCCAGGTCTGTTGAAAACCGGCCGTCCCCATAATCCCCCAAGCCAGGGTGGCATTAACCCACTGCGGGCAATACGCGAGGGTGGCGGCGCAAACCTTGGTCGAATTCGCGTCAGGTCCGCCCGCCGCGAGATGAAAATATCCGCTCCGGAGCCGTCGGGCGCCGGATTCAACCCGGAGGCCAAAAATCCTTGCAAAATAACTCGCTTCCTTATAAGCTGTTACGAATCCGGCGTTCCTTCGTTAGAAATATGGGTTAACCCATTTAAGCTACATGCCGTTGGACGCAGTCCGGACCCGAAACAGGTCTTAATACCCCCAACGGAACCTGCCGGATGTGGTCCACCCCGGCGGGCGCCAGGACTTTTCCGGGTGGCGGGTCCGGCGAAGTCATCGAGCAGTCAAACTTGATTTTTGGAGCGTTATCAATTTGAGCGGGCGATGCCAGCTGCCCGCTGCAGACCGAATACCATGTCGAACGAATCCACTCTTGACGGCTACTCCGAAGCTTCCGGCAAATCCCCCAGGGGCGGTCGCCAGGTTCGCATCCCGATCCGCACCAAGATCACGCTTCCATATCTCTTCCTGGCCCTGGTGCTGGCTGCGGGCGTCTCCTTGCTGGTGACCCGCATTGTTTTCGACACGATCGAGGAGCGCTTCAGCAACCAGTTGATCGAGGCCGGCCGCCTCTCAGCCGAGTGGATGGTGCGCGAGGAGGATAGCCTCCTGGAAACGCTGCGCATCCTGGCGCGCACCACCGGGGTGCCCGATCTGGTGCAAAGCGGGGACGCCGAAGGCCTGCGGCAGTCCACGTTCGGCGTGGTGGTCAACAACCAGGAGGACGCCGTCCTGTTCCTGGACGCGCAGGGCAGCCTGGTGCTCTCCATGGTCCACCGCCAGGGGGAGGGGCTGGAGGCCTATGACTTCGTGCGCGGCGGCGGGCAGGAATTCACCGACTGGGGAGCGGTCGCAAAGGTGCTCGCCGGAGAGCAGGACCTCCACGGGGACAAATTTGCAGCCTTTGAGATCTTCAACGAGGATTATTACTTTTTCACCACCGGCCCGATCTTTGACGAGGCCGGCGAGTTGGCCGGTGTCGTCCTGGTAGGCAAATCGCTGGACGAAATGGTCGCCAAGCTGCAGCAGGAAACCCGCATCCAGGTCACGATCTACGATTTTGTCGGCCAGCCCATGGAAAGCACGTTCCTTTCCAGCCCGAGCCTGCCGCCGGAAACCGCGAGCCAGATCTTGCTCGACCAGGACACGGCCAGCCAGCGCCGCGATCTGAGCTCCCGGCGGGATATCACCGTCAGCAACATCGACTACGAAGAAATTTTGGGGCCCTGGGAGGCGCGCGAAGGCGAGGACCTGGGGGTGGTCGGCTCTGCGCTGCCCAAGACGTTCCTGGTGCGCGCCAACAGCGTGACACGCCTGCAGATTTTTCTCCTGGTCGCTTTTGCCTTCCTGCTCGTCATCCTGGTTGGCCTGTACATCTCGGCGTTGATCACCCGCCCGATCCAGGGGCTGGTGAACGCCTCGTCCCGGGTGGCGGAGGGCGACCTGGAAGTCCAACTGCGGGTCCGAAGCCAGGATGAGATCGAGGACCTGACCGAATCGTTCAATCAAATGGTCAGCAGCCTGAACCGTTCGCAAAAGGATCTGGTCAAGGCCTACGACACCGCGCTGAACGGCTGGGCAAAGGCCCTCGAACTGCGCGACGAGATCACCGAAGGCCATACGCTGCGGGTAGTGGAGCTCACCGTTCTCCTGGCGAAGGAATTCGGTTTCGAAGGCCTGGCGCTCGAGCAGGTGCGCCGCGGCGCCCTGCTGCACGATATCGGCAAGATGGCCATCCCGGACTCCATTCTGCAAAAGCCAGGGAAACTGACCCCCGATGAGTGGGAGACCATGCGCCGGCATCCGGAATATGCCTACGAGATGCTGAAGGACATCGAATTCCTGCAGGGCGCGGTCGATATCCCCTACTGCCACCACGAAAAGTGGGACGGCAGCGGCTACCCGCAGGGCTTGAAGGGCGAGGAAATCCCGCTGCCGGCCCGGATCTTCGCCATCGTCGATGTCTGGGATGCACTGATCAGCGACCGCCCATACCGCGAAGCCTGGCCGCTGGACAAGACTCTGGAGTACCTTCGCGAACAGAGCGGATCGCACTTTGACCCGCAGGTCGTGGAGGTCTTTGCAAAAGTGATGGTGGGAAAAACCAAACCGGCGGAAGAGACCGAAATTGCAGCATGATCGACGAACCCGTTCAGGAAAAAAGGCGCCGCAACCGCTGGGGGATCATTTTTCTGATCCTGCTGCTGCTGTTTTTGGTCTGGCAGTGCGTGCTGTGGGCCTCTCCTTCGCTGGCCTCCGATTCGGGCATATCACAGGTCCCGATCGCCCTGCAGGCGCCGGACAAGGCCGATTACAGCGCCGATCCGATTGACCGCATCCGAAACGTCGACCTGGGCATCATCGGCGATCTGATCGCTGAGCAGCAGCTGGCCCGGGAGGAGGTCGAGGCACGCCTGATGACCTTGACGGCGGTGCTGATTTCCCCGGTCCCCTCGGCCACACCCGCCCCGGGGGAAACACACTCCGCCCCCTCCCCCACGCCTGATCTGGCAGTCAACCTGGACCAAACGCCGACGGCCACCGCACCCCCACCCAGCCCGACGGAGATGAAGGCCACTGAAACGGCAACGGCTACACCGACCCGGACTCCCAGCGCCAGCCCCACTTCCACCAGTACCAATCCACCCACTGCAACCCTGCCGCCCGCCAGCCCGGTCCCCCCGACGGCAACCCGCACGCTTCCCCCGCCTGCACCGACATCCACCTCCACACCGCTCCCCCCCACGGCCTTGCCGACGGCGACCTACACACCCCTCTCACCAACAGCGACACCCACCGCAACCGCCACCTTCACACCCGACCCACCGACCGCCACGCCCACTGCAACCGCGACTTTCACACCCGTCCCGCCGACCGCCACACCGACGGACACCCCCACCGCAACCGCGACTTCCACGCCTATCCCGCCGACTGCCACGCCGACCGACACCCCCACCTCAACCGCGACTTCCACGCCCGTCCCGCCGACAGACACCCCCACCGCGACGGCCACTGCCACACTCGTCCCGCCGACTGCCACACCGACCAACACCCCCACCGCAACCGCGACTTCCACCCCCGTCCCGCCGACTGCCACGCCAACCGACACCCCCACGGCTACGCCGACCTTCACCCCCGTCCCGCCGAC
>JBFKII010000337.1:0-4250 GCA_041632295.1 Anaerolineales bacterium
TAGGCCAGGTTGAAGTCGATGTGGAAGCGGCCGTCGGGAAGGACCTCCGGATCCAGGTAGCGCCCGGCGCCATAGGTTTCCACGTTGGCCAGCGAGTCGACAAAAGGCAAAAAGAATCCGTGTTGGGAAGCGTACAACGTCAACTCGGCAGGCTGCCCTTCCGCCTCAAATTTCACCTTCCCGTAGCGTAGATAATGCTGTACGTCGCCCGTTGAAGTCTGCATCTGGATTTCATCTTTTTGCTCGAACTCTTCCACGGCCAGCTTGAAATCCAATGCGGGGTCCGGCGGGAAATAGCGCAAGCCTGAAAAACTGCGCTTTTGCGCCGGTGTCAGCGGGCTCTGCGGGTGGTGGGCGAACATATCATCTTTCGCCCGGCGAAAATCTTCTAGCTCGGACATCAGTCCCTCCAAAAAATTTCAGTTTGAATCGGCAAGTGCAGATTCGATCGCCTGGACGATCAGCTCGGGATTTCCGCCGACGATCGGGGTTCCGTTCACTAAGAATGAAGGCGTTCCGTTCAGGCCCAGGCTCCTGGCGAAATCCAGATCGAACGAAACAGTCGATCGGTGCCGGCCGTCCTCCAGGCAGGCCTGAAAATCTTGCACATCCAGGCCGATATCGGCGGCGTAGCGTGGCAGGTCGGCGGCGCGGGCGTTGGTATACGATGACCCCGGCTCGCGGTACACCCGGTCGAGGTACTCCCAGAAACGGCCCTGGTCGTGGGCGCACTGCCCGGCCTCAGCAGCTTTCGGAGAGTCCGGGGTGATGATCGGCAGGTCGCGCCATTCCAGGCGAACCTGCCCGGCATATTTTTCCACGATTTGCAAAAGCACACCGGCCTGGTGCCAGGAGCGGCACGCAGAACAGGTGAAATCACCGAATTCTGTGACGGTTACGGGTGCGCCCGGATCCCCGATCGAAGGGTTGTCGTCCAACCTTTCGGGTGCAACCTCCACCGGTGGGGTGCGGGGCCAGAGTAAAACCGCGGCTGCAATTCCGATCACGGTGGCCAGCACAGCCAGGTTGGCCCAGTGCTTGCGCTTTTTTCTGTGGATTGCCCGCTGGCGGCGCGCTTTCAGGGAATGCTTGTTGCCCATCTCGCTCCGTTGGTTTAATCCATCCTTCGACGCCCCGAAGCCCGGCAAACTTACCGAAACCGGCAACCTGCATTAGAATTCAAGCCGGGCTATTTCCTGGCTTTTTTGGCCAGCCCCTCGAAACCACACAATGCCCCATCCACTGGTTTATTTCTACCCACAGCAGCACCAGGCGCACGCTCTTCCGGGCCATCCGGAACGGCCGGAGCGCATCGATGCGATCGTCAAAGCGCTCCAGGATCTCTCCCTTTGGACCCAGTATCCTCACCTGCCGCCGGTCCAGGTTCCTCCGGAGGTGCTGGCCAGCGTCCACTCCCAAAACCTGCTGGACCTGCTGGCATCCACCCATGGAAAAGGTGGGATGATCGACGCGGATACTTACCTGACCCCGCACAGTTGGGAGCTTGCTTTGCAGGCGGCGGGCGGCGCCTGCGCCCTGGCGGGGACAGTCTGGGATGGGGGCGCGGCGCGCGGCTTTGCCCTTTGCCGCCCGCCCGGCCACCATGCCACCCCCACGCGGGCGATGGGGTTTTGTCTACTCAATAACGTCGCGCTGGCGGCTGAATACCTGTTCCAGGTGCACGGCGCGCGCCGTTTGGCGATCGTGGATATCGACCTGCACCACGGCAACGGAACCCAGGACATTTTCTACCACCGCGAGGATGTCCTTTTCATTTCCGCCCACCAGCACCCCCTTTACCCCGGTACGGGCGCTGCGAAGGAAACCGGAAGCGGATCGGGGGAAGGCAGCACGGCCAACATTCCGCTGCCACCGTATTCAGGGGACACGGCGTATGCATCCCTGGCGGATCAGCTTTTATTCCCGCTACTGGAACGGTTCGCTCCTGAGATGATCCTGGTCTCCGCCGGCATGGACGCGCACTGGCGCGATCCCCTTGGCCATCTGCTCCTGAGCGCGAAGGGTTACGGTGATTTGGTTGGGGGGTTGGTCGATTTTGCCGAGATGCACTGCCAGGGACGGCTTGCTCTTATCCTTGAAGGCGGATATGACCTGGAAGGGGGCAGCGCCTGTGCGGCTGCAGCTGCCTCAGCCTTGTTGGACCACTCCTTCGAAGACCCGGTTGGGCCGTCTCCCCAAAAGGAGAGCGACAGCTGGCGGGATGTGGTCCGTAGGGTGCGTGCCATCCACAGTCTGTGAGCTACCCCATCTGTTGAATGCGTGACTCTTTTGTGACCTAAAACCAGGGCCCGTACGGTCAGCGCCTGCGCCGTTTCCTGCCGCCTCGCCTGCCGCCGGGTTTCGGTTTTTTGGCAGTCCCGATAGGGGGAAGCTCCGGGGGCTGGTGCATCCATTCGTGGTACATGTCGTCCAGCAGCATCGCCAGGAGCGCCGGTCCGTCTTCTTCCTGCACCAGGGATTCCACGAGGGGGATGAAGCGCTGCATGCGCTCCACCTGCAGTTTATCGCGCTCCCGGAGCAGGGCCTCCAGACGGCTGGTCAGGCGTTCGGCCACCAGGGTTTCGATCTCCTCGTCGTCCGGGAGGGGCAGTTCCTCGAAATCGATGGTGTATTTGGCGGCGATCTGGGTCAGCTTGCGCCGCTCGCCGACGTCCACCAGCAGGATGGCCTTACCGCTGGCACCGGCGCGCCCGGTCCGGCCGGCGCGGTGGATGTACAGCTCCAGTTCCTCCGGCGGCTCGTACTGGATCACGTGCGATAGGTCTGGCACGTCGATCCCGCGTGCGGCCACGTCGGTGGCTACCAGGAAGCGCAGCTTCCCCTCTCGAAGGCGGTCCAGTACTTTGTCCCGTGTTTTCTGATTGAGATCTGAGCTCAACTGGTCGGCGTTGAATCCAAAACGTTGCAGCACGCGGGTGACGAAAAAGACCTGGTCTTTCGTGTTGCAGAAGATGATCGTCTGGCTGGGGTTCTCCACTTCGATCACCTTGACCAGGGCGCGTTCCTTGCCCATGCGCGGGGTCTCGTAAAACATGTGCTCCGTGTCCTCGACATGGACCCGGTCGCGGCTCAGGCTGAGGAATTCCGGCTGCCGCATGAACATTTTGGCCATGCGCATGACGTGGGCTGGAAAGGTGGCGGAAAACATCATGCTGTTGATCGGCCGGTCGGGCAAGAACTCGCGCACGTGCACCATGTCGGGGTAAAAACCCATCGACATCATGCGGTCAGCTTCGTCATAGATCAGGGTATGCAAGTTGTCCAGGCGCAGGTTGCGTTTGATCAGGTGGTCCAGAACGCGGCCGGGCGTGCCCACAACGATGTGCGCCCCGCGTTTGAACCCCTCAATCTGTGGGCCATAGCTCGCACCGCCATACACCGGGACCACATGGATGCCGCCTTCTCCGGCCAGCATGTGGGCTTCGGCAGCCACCTGCTGGGCCAGTTCCCGCGTCGGGACCAGGATCAAGGCCTGGCAATCTTTTTTCTGCGAATCAAGTTGCTCGAGCAGCGGGAGGATGAAGGCGCCGGTCTTGCCGCTGCCGGTGCGGGCCTGGACCATCATATCGCGCCCGGCCCGCTGGTACGGGATTGCCCGGGTCTGCACCGGGGTCAGTTCCGTCCAGCCAGCTCGCCGAACACCGGCTTGCATTTTTGTGGTCAGGTCGGAAATCGCCACCGGCGGCAGCGGATTTTCCGGGTCGATAATGTCTTTGTTGATGTCGTTCATGAGAGAGGATTATACAGGACAAAGCCTTACTCAGCCGTTCTCCAGCAGGCGCTCTTCGTAGATCCTGCGTACGGTCGATTCGATGTCCGGTTCACGCACCTCCAGGTCATGGATGCGAAAACGGCTTGCCAGCCGGCCGATCAGGTCGGAGGCGGTCACCCGGCCGCGCTCGAAGCGGTAGGTCACCAGCCGATCCGCTCGCTGCCCGACCTCGGCGCCGAGGACGCTCACATCGGGATAGTTCTCCTCGAATTCGACCACCAGTTCCCGGTCGCCCCCGAAACGGCGCTTGAGCAGGTCGAGATCGTTATCGAATAGCAGCCTGCCCTGATCGATGATCATGACCCGGCGGCAGAGCTTCTCGATGTCGGAGAGATCGTGGGTGGTGAGCAGGACGGTGGTGCCCCGCTGCTGGTTGACATGCGCGATGAAACCGCGGATGCGCTCCTTGGCGACCACGTCCAGGCCGATGGTCGGTTCGTCCAGGAAAAGCAGCGCA
>JBFKII010000338.1:0-4235 GCA_041632295.1 Anaerolineales bacterium
ATGTGATGTTTCATTTCCTGCCCGTGGCCATCCGCTATGACGGCACTTCCCCCAGTGGGGGTCACGGCTACCAGGTGCACGTCGGCCCGATGCTGTCGGACGCCCGCGGCTCGGTGCGGTTGCGCTCCGCCAATCCGGCGGACAAGCCTGCACTGCGTTTCAACTACCTTTCCACGGAAAAGGACCGCACCGAGTGGGTGGAAGCGATCCGGGCTGCGCGCCACATCCTGGGCCAGGAGGCATTCGCGCCCTACGACGGCGGCGAGATTTCACCCGGCCCGCATGTGGAAAGCGATGAGCAGATCCTGGACTGGGTGGGGCGGGATGGGGAAACCGCTTACCATCCATCCTGCACCTGCCGCATGGGGATCGACAGCCATTCCGTGGTCGAGCCCGGCAGCATGGCCGTGCACGGACTGGAGGGGCTGTATGTCGTGGACGCCTCCGCCATGCCGCACATCACCAACGGCAACATTTACGCCCCCGTCATGATGCTGGCGGAAAAGGCCGCCGACCTGCTGCGGGGTGACACCCCGCTGCCGGCTGAAGAAGTCGATTTTTATCGGGTTTGAAAAAGCAGGGCGATCACTTTTTCCTGAATCTGGAACATCGCCGGGGGAAGGACATGTGAAGGATCCGGGGGTGTGCTCTCCCGTAGTAAAATCTGGTTGTGTACGAAATTCCACTCTTCCCGCTGAACACCGTGCTCTTTCCGGGGGTGCCGCTCAACCTGCACATTTTTGAAACCCGCTACCGCCAGATGATCGGCTGGTGCCTGGACAATCGCGAATCGTTTGGCGTGGTGCTGATCCGCCGGGGCCGCGAGTCCCTCGGCCCCCTGGCCAAGCCGTACGAGGTCGGTTGCCTGGCACGCATTTTGAAAGCGGAGCCTCTGGATGATGGGCGCATGAACATCGCCACCATGGGTCTGGAGCGCTTCCGTATCCTCGATCTGGACCGCAGCCAGGCCTACCTGGTGGGCCAGGTCGAGCGCTTCCCGCTCGAGCAGGGGGACGAACTGGAATCTCGCGGGCGCGCCCTCCATTTGCGGAAGTGGGTGGAATCCTACCTTTCCCTGGTTTCGGACATGCTTCCGGAAAAAGTGGAAAGCCGCTTTCTGCCGTACAACCCCATCGCCCTGGCCTATATCGCCGCGTACTTGGTTCAGGCCCCGCCGCCGGCCAAGCAGGATCTGCTCGAAGCTCCCACGGTGGTTGAGCTGCTCGAGCGACTGGAGGGCCTGTACCGGCGGGAAATCGCACTGGTACGGGAGTTCACCCGGCAGCAGGGCCCGGATCAGGGCAGTTTCAGTTTGAATTAACGGAAAATCAACCCTTCGTTGGAGAGACTATTCAGAGCGGCTCTACCCGCCCGGCCGCAGCTGGGGGTATAATCGCCGGTCGCGCTCTCCGGAGTGCATTCGCAAGAAGCAGTTTCGGAAGTGCCGGATTCCACCGCCGGGCCGGCAGGCCGGATCCAAATTGTTCCCGGTTAGAACAGATATGCTATAATCGACTGTCACAATCAGGCCGGTTAATGCATCCCAGAATGTAGAAATGACTCCAAACGTAATCCGAATCGAGGGCGCACGCGCCCATAATCTGAAAAACATCACCGTCGAGATCCCGCGCGACAAGCTGGTGGTGATCACCGGGCTTTCCGGTTCCGGCAAGTCATCGCTGGCCTTCGACACCATCTTCGCGGAGGGGCAGCGGCGTTATGTCGAATCGCTCTCGGCATACGCCCGCCAGTTTCTCGGGCAGATGGAGAAGCCCGACGTGGATACCATCGAAGGCCTGTCGCCGGCCGTTTCGATCGATCAGAAAGGCGCATCCCACAACCCGCGCTCCACCGTCGGGACGGTGACCGAGATCTACGACTACCTGCGCCTTCTGTACGCCAGGGCGGGTATCCCCCACTGCCCGGAATGCGGGCGGGAACTCAAGCGACAGTCCGCCCAGGAGATCGTCGAGGCGATCGAGGGGATGCCGGAGGGCAGCCGGCTGATGATCCTGGCGCCGGTCGTGCGCGGGCGCAAAGGGACTTACCAGGCCGTGCTCGAAGAGCTGCAGAAAGATGGTTTCCTGCGCGCCCGGGTGGACGGAGAAGTGATCGTGCTGGGGGAGCAGGAGGTCGAACTTGACCGCTACAAAACCCACGACATCGAGGCCTTGGTTGACCGGCTGATCCTGCGAAATTACGATACCCTCGAGGAAGAAGAAGCCGCCCGCACGCGGCTGACCGACTCGGTCGAGACCGCCCTGAAATACGGTCAGGGAATGATGATCGTGCAAAAGATGGGTTCGGGGAAGCAGGAAGATGAGGACATTCTCTTCTCCGAGCAGCTGGCCTGTGCGTATGACGGCCTCTCCTTCCCCCAGATCGAGCCGCGCACATTTTCGTTCAACACGCCGCACGGAGCCTGCCCGGACTGCCAGGGTATCGGCACCCGCCTGGAGATCGACCCGGACCTGCTGATCCCCAACAAAACCCGTTCACTCAACGAAGGAGCCATCCCGCTTTCCGAATGGGGCGGGCCGCGCGATGAGGGCGGCTATTATTGGTCCACCCTGGAAGGGGCGGCCCGCGAACACAAAATCGACCTGGACGCCCCGGTCAGCTCGCTGACCAACCGGCAGATTCATATTTTGCTTTACGGCACCAACGGGGAGGAAGTGGCGATCGAGTACAAGCGCAAGAACGGCAAGATCTCCCGCTTCTACACCACTTTCGAGGGTGTGATTCGCAACCTGGAGCGGCGCTTCAACGAAACCAACTCGGAATACATGCGCAGCAGGATCGGCGAGTTCATGAACGACAAGGCCTGCCCGACATGCGGAGGGGCCCGCCTGCGCAAGGAAGCCCTGGCCGTCACCGTGGCAGACCGCAACATCCTGGAAGTGACCAACTGGCCGGTCCTGGATACACTCGATTGGGTCAACGAACTTTCGGGCCAGGACAGCGCGCTGGACAACCGCCAGCGGCTGATCGCCCGGCGGGTTCTGCGCGAACTGAATGAGCGCCTCCAATTCCTGGTGGATGTTGGCCTGGACTATCTGACCCTGATGCGCACCGCGGCCACCCTTTCGGGTGGGGAAGCCCAGCGTATCCGCCTTGCGACGCAGATCGGCTCACGCCTGATGGGCGTGCTCTACGTGCTCGACGAGCCCTCGATCGGGCTGCACCCGCGCGATAACGCACGTCTGCTGCGCACCCTCAAGTCCATGCGCGACCTGGGCAACACCGTCCTGGTGGTCGAGCATGACGAGGAGACTATCCTTGCGGCCGATTGGCTGCTGGACCTGGGCCCGGCGGCCGGAGAGCATGGGGGTGAAGTGGTCGCTGCCGGCCCGCCAGAAAATATCCTGAACCATCCCACCTCTCTGACCGGTGCCTATCTTTCCGGGCGCAAACAGGTCCCTTTGCCGGGGTCACGGCGAGAGGGGACCGGAGAGGCGATCTGGATCCGCGGGGCGCGCCAGAACAACCTAAAAAAAATCGATATCCGCATTCCTTTAGGGAAATTCATCTGCATCACCGGGGTTTCCGGTTCGGGGAAATCCTCCCTGCTGAATGAAACCCTCTATCCTGCCGTCGCCCGCCATTTGCACGGCGGGCGCCACATCCCCGGCCTGCATGATTCGATCGAAGGGCTTGAGCACATTGACAAGATTATCAATATCGACCAGAGTCCGATCGGACGGACGCCGCGCTCGAACCCGGGAACGTACACGAAGCTCTTTGATCACATCCGCCAGCTGTTTGCCGAACTACCGGAGAGCAAGATGCGCGGCTACAAGCCCGGCCGCTTTTCATTCAACGTCAAAGGCGGGCGCTGTGAGGCTTGCCAGGGGCAGGGGCAGATTAAAATCGAAATGCAGTTTCTGCCCGATATCTACGTACCTTGCGAGGTCTGCAACGGGGCGCGCTTCAACCGTGAGACCCTGCAGGTCAAATTCAAGGGCATGAGTATCTCCGACGTGCTCGATCTTCCCATTGATCGGGCGATGGAGGAGTTCGCCGCCTTTCCGCCGATGCTGGCCAAACTCCAGACACTGATGGACGTCGGCCTGGGCTACATCCGCATCGGGCAGCCCGCCCCGACCCTGTCCGGAGGCGAGGCCCAGCGGGTCAAGCTCTCGCGCGAACTATCCAAACGTTCCACCGGCCAGACGGTCTACGTGCTGGATGAACCCTCCGTGGGACTGCACGCAGCAGACGTGCACAAGCTCGTA
>JBFKII010000339.1:0-4163 GCA_041632295.1 Anaerolineales bacterium
GCAGTGTTGTCGGCAATCATGGTGTTGGTCAAGTTCAGGGTTGCACTGCCAGGCCCGAAGGTCCCGACGAAAACCACTGCCGGGTCGCTGGCCGGGGAACTGTTCTGGGCGACGGTTGTGTTGAGCATGTTGACAACCCCATCCGTCAGGAACAGTGCGCCGCCAAACCATGCCAGGGCTTGATTGTTGCTGATCGTGGTGTTGGTGATGTCCGCATTTCCCAGCAGGCGCAATCCACCGCCCACATTTGTGGCCGTATTGCCGCTGATCGTGCTGCGCTCGATATTCAACTGAGTGTTGAAGAATGCGAAAACACCGCCGCCGTCATGGCCGCTGCTGTTATTGGCAACCGTGCTGTCGACCAGGTTGAGCGTGGCGAACTCGCCGTTGTAGATCCCGCCGCCGCCCTGCCAAAAGTCGGGAGCATTCGTGGTCATCGTGTTGTCGCTGACGGCTACATGGTCTAGCGTCAGGTTGCCGTTGTTCAGCACCCCACCGGCCAGCTGGAAGCCGAACCCGTTTTGAATCGTCAGGTTGGTAACCGTCACGGTCCTGCCGGCATCGACGATCAGGATGCGATCGGCGGCGCCTCCGTCCAGCGCCAGCCCGGGTGCGTCTGCAGCATCCATGGTGACGTCCTTGGACGGGATGAGCGGTCCGGTGGTCAGCGAGATGGTGCCGCCTGCCAGGGCGGGATCAAAAGTGATCGTCCCGCCGGCAGCGATATCCGCCAGGGCCTTTCGCAGCGAGCCGTCGCCGCTGTTGTTGAGGTTGGTGACCACGATTTCACTTGGAGGGGCCACGTCCAGCCGGAACTGGTCGAACCGCTGGGCGCCAATTCCATTAGGCAGTTCGAGGCCGAAGCCCCAAACTTCAGAGAGACCCAGCCCGTCATCGGGGGCGCCTGCGGGTTGTTCCGCGGCGCGCACCAGGCTGGAGAACGGAACCACGACCTGCTGCCAGCCGCTGAAATTGTCCGTGAAGGAGGCTTCAAAGCGCTCAGCCGTATCCGGACCCTGGTAGACCCGCACGTAGTCGACTTTCATTTCCTGCGGGAAGGTCAGGTTCGGGCTGACCGCGCCGCCGAAGTTGCCGCCGATCGCCATATTGAAGATCAGGAAGACCGGGTCGTTGAAGACCCAGGGATTCGGTGCGACGTTGGCCGGGGTTGCGGTGTGATAGAGGATGCCATCCACATACCACTTGATCGAATTCGGCTCCCACTCGACGGCGAAGGTGTGGTACTGATTGTAGACAGGCTGGCCAAAATCGTAGATTCCGCCATAGCTCTGCCCGCCGGAGTATCCGGGGCCGTGGATGGTGCCAAAGATCTCATTGGGCAGGCGGCTGACGTATTCCATGAAGTCGATCTCGCCGGTCTGCGGCCAATCGACCTCAGCGATGTCCGTTCCAAGGCTCCAGAATGCCGGCCACAGCCCGGCGTCTCCGCTGGGTACCAGGATGCGGGATTCGATCCGCCCGTAGGCGAATTCGGCCTTGTACTGGGAGATCAGGCGGGCGGAGGTGTAGTCGCAGTCGCCGTAATAGCACGGCTCTCCACCGGTCGCTTCCTTGAGCGTGATCACCAGGTTGCCCTGCCCGTCGGTGGCGGAATTCTCGGTGCTGCCGGTGTAGTACTGCAGCTCCTGGTTCCCCCAGCCTGGGATGCGGTTGGCTGCCCCGTCCCCGATCTCGTAAGACCAGGTGTCCGGGTTGGGGGCCGTGCCAGCCGGGGTGTTGAACTCATCGCTCCAGACCATTTCCCAGCCGGAGGGGCCCGGATCGGGGGCGCGGTTGTCTTTCAAGGTCAGGACGATTTCTTCCCCGCTGTTGGTGCCGTAATACCAGAAGCGCAGCGCTTCGCCGAAAGTCCAATTCTGGCCGATCGCAAAATCGCGATTGAGATGCGTGGAACTGGTCGAAACGAATGGCTGGCCATCAAAAGTGTAGCCGCCCAAAACCGGATTGGGCTCACTGCAGGTGTATCCGGTATCGCGGAAGCGGAAGTGGAAAACCAGGTCGATATCGCCATCACCGTCGAAATCCTGCTCATGGCGGGTTGCCGGACCCCCGGGCCTCATACGGTGGGATTCAAACGCCTCTCCGAACATCACCGTGCTGTGGTCTGCGTTGAGGGCATTGAAAGAAGGTGTGGTTAGCAGGACGACCGGGATCACGCCGTTGCCCTGGTTGCAGAGACCCCCCTGAACCGCGATATCCACTGAATCCGGGACTTTCAAGTCGAGGATATTCTCGAAAAAGGTCTGGCCGGGAAGGGCCAGCGGATCGCCAGGATCAATTTCTGAAGTGGGCAGATCGAGGAAATCAAAGGAATTCCACAGGTAAGCGCCGCGTTCGAAATCTTCCAGCAAGTCCGGATCCAGCGGTTCGTCATCCAGGATGGCAATAACCGACTGGCGGACCACGCCGATTTCGATATCGGCCGGATTCGATAACCGCAGGATGGCGGTTTTATCCCCATCGTGCTTTGGATTTTCGAAGGTCGGGACGGTGAAGGATTGCGATGTGGCCCCACCCTGAAGGAAGGTGAGCGTGCCCGAGACCGGAGCGTAATCCCGGTTCGGGACCGCCGTTCCCGGAGCGCTGCTGTAATCCACGCTGACCTGGAGCGGATCGTCGTCCACTAGGCCCAGCTCGCGGCTCAGGCGTACGGTGACCACCGCCGTCCCGCCCTCGACGATCTCGTATTCGTTCGCCTCGAATGAAACCAGGAGATCGGGAACATCGGCGATCCCATACAGCGCGACGTCGTCCATGTAATTGGTGAACGGTAGGCCGGAGTCGAATACCCCGAAAGCCCAACCGTGGACCTCGGTCAAGGTGAAGCCGTCGTTGGGAGCACTATTCCCGACTTCTTTGCGGTTGAAGTCTGTGAAGGGGATTTCGAAGTACTGCCATCCCGAAAAGTCGTCGATGATATTGACTGAGAACCGTTCGGCGTCGTCGGTGGTAGACCCGGGATTGCGGTTGTCAAGGATATCGACAAACAAAATGCTCCCTGTATTGTTGCCGAACAGCCAGAAGCTGAAGCCCTCGTAGGCGCTCCAATCCTGGGGAGTCCAAATGTCCAGCGTATCGTTTTCGAAGGCATGGATCACACCGGCGAATCCGTTGTTGCCGTTGACATTGGTGTCGATCTGCAGGACATTGTTGCCCACCAGAGATCCGGGCACCGGCGCCGGGGGGGCATCGGTTGTGGCGATGCCGACTGAGCTGTTGGGATCGTTGAAGGTGAAAAAGCCCAGCGCATTGCCGTCCGCATCGGCGCCGATCGGCAGGCCGGCTTCGAAGTCGTCCACGATCCGGGGCCCAAGCTCGAAATTATCGAAGTGCACCGTGTCCGTCGTTTGCGGCAACACGATCGCCCAGGCCCAGATTTCAGTCAGGGTGAAACCGTCATCCGGGGCGCCTGCGGGCTGGAAGTCGGTGGCGCGGGTGAAATCCGCAAAGGGGATGCTGATGAATTTCCAGCCTTGGGTGTCGTCGATGAAGACATAGTCAAAACGCTCAGAGGTGTCCAGGGACGGATCCGAGCGGTTATCGGAGATTTCGGCCTGGTAGGCCAGACCGCTGCCGCTGCCATAAAACCAGAAATCAAACGAACCGTAACCGATCCAGTTTTGCGGGCCGGCCACGTCGTAGGCCCGGCCAAAGCCGCCGAAATCAAACACATCATAGGTTGCAGTCAGGATTTCATTGTCCCCGGCCTGGCCAGGTAAGGCCAGCGGGTCGGTGTCGCTGACCACCTGAGTGCCGGTATTGACGGTGCTGCCGCCGAAGAAATTAAACCATTCTTCGGGAACCCCCCCTTCAAAATTTGCCAGCACCAGCTCTCCGGCCGCACCGGCCACGGAAACAGATATCATCACGGCTGCCAGTATCACAAACGAGATGAGATTTCGCCACAGTTTTTTCATGTTTTCTCCTGCGCCCGGAAAATCGATTTTTCCGGAAAGATCAATTTCTTGAGGGGGAGTGGGGAAGGGATTGTTTCGCACTGAGGTATCGGTTGTGACCCTCCTATGACAGCTTGCCTGGTTGGTCCGGCGTGTGAGGGATTCCCCCCCTATCGGGTGAAAACTCCGGCGCCGGGACACCTGCTTATTCGGGTAGCTCCCCTGCCGCGGTTTGGGAGCGCTCCC
>JBFKII010000340.1:0-4159 GCA_041632295.1 Anaerolineales bacterium
GAGACCCAGGGCCAGTGGTTCGGTTTCGATGTATTCGCCCATGGTATGGGCGCCGCGGCCGCGCGTCAGGCCGATGCAGATCGCAGGCAGCCCGCGGCTGAGCGGCAGGTTGGCATCGGTTGAGCCGATGCTCGGGTGGGCTTCCAGCCCGGCTTCCTGAAGGCATTTTTCCGCCAGCCTGACGAGCCAGTGATCGAGGGGCAGGGCCCCACCCGGCCGATCCCCGATTTTTTCCACTGTAATACGCACATCGCCGGCGGCAAAACTGGCCACCAGATCCCGGACCTGCCCGTCAAGCGACTCGAGGGTTTCGGATTCCACCGAGCGCAGGTCGAGCTCTATCTCGGCGTGAGCGGCGATCGAATTGACCGAGTTGCCCCCGTGGAAGGTCCCGGCGTTCAATGAGCAGCGTGGGGATTCGGGGAGTGGGAGCGAGTCCAGCGCGGCGACCAGCCTGGCCAGCTCGTGGACTGCGGAAGGGCGCCCATAATTGACCCAGGAATGGCCGCCCTGGGTTTCCGCGGTGATACGCAGCCGGCGGACCGCCAGGGCGCGGTGGTAGATCTGGCCCAGGGCGGTGCCTTCCAGTACCAGGTAAGCGCGCGGCCGTTCGCCGAAGCGGTCCACCACCGCACGCATGCCGCGCAAATCGCCCAGACCCTCCTCCCCGGTGTTGGCGACCAACCACAGATCGCCGGACAGCCGGGCTTTTTTTGCGCGCAGCGCCCACAGCAAACCAAGCAGCCCGGCGACGGCCAGGGAGTTGTCCCCGATCCCGGGGCCGAAAATCCGGGTGGACGTGCGCCGGATGCGGAGCGGTGTTCCCGCCGGGAAAACCGTGTCCAGGTGGGCGCTGACCACGACGGGAGGGCCGCTGCCGCCCGGCAGACACCCAAAGACGTTCCCCAATGCGTCGGTGTGGACATCTTCCAGGCCGTCTTCCCGGAACCGTTCGGCAATGAACCGGCCGCGCGCCGCCTCTTGAAACGTCGGGGCCGGGATCTGCTGGATTTCCACCGCCAGGTCCAGGAGTTTGGGGATCAGCTTTTTCATTGCGGGGGCGGAATCACTCGGTCAGCTTGCGGACGGATTTGCGCAGGACCTCCAGGCGGGCATCGGCCAGGCCTGGAAGGGCGTCGAGTGCGAAGTAAGGTCCGCTGCCCTCGATGGTCAGAGAGGCGGAGACGTTCCCGTAAAGTGTCGCTTCCAGGGGGTCGAACGTCTTGCGCCAGCCGGCGATAAACCCGCCGCAGAAAGAATCCCCCGCTCCGGTCAGGTCGTACTCCCGACCGGGATATGCCGGGATTTCAAAGCGCTGGCGTGAGGCAGCATCGTATAGCATCTGCCCCTGGATGGCCCGCTTGACCACAATGATCTCGCAGCCGAAGGAGGCGAGGGCTTCGACCATTTCCCAGATATCTTCGCTGCGGCCGCGGAAAAGCTCTCGCAGTTTATCTTCAGAGGGCAGGAAAGCGGTCAACCCGGTGATGATAGCGGGGACTTTTTCGAAAAAATTTGGATTCATATAGGTCCGGCTCGGGTCGAGGGTCAGGGTGGTGAAACCGGACTGGCGCATCAGGGCGGGCAGCAGCGAATGGGTCAGGTAATCCAGGGGGCAGAAATGGGCCCCGGTGGCGTGGTAGTAATCGGCCGGGATGTCTTTTTGGCGCAGAGAATGGGCGGTCAAACGCCCTTCGCTGTCCACCCGGGTGGTGGGGTCTTTGTAGCCGAACAGCGCCTTTGGGAATTGGAGTTCTCGGCGGGCGAAATGGGCAACCGGGTTGTCGTTATGGCGGGTATACAGGTCGGAATAGGCGATGAACTGGCGGAGATCAAGTGGTTCGGGCAGGATGTTGATGCCCTGGACGTCGAAGCCGCGCGTTTCCAAATCGTCGATCCAGCCGCGTGGATAGTCCTCCCCGACCCGGGAGATCAGCCCGATATCTTTGTCCCAGATGGCCAGGCCGGCGGCTGCGTACAGCAAATTGCCGCCGGGGGTGTCGAGTTGAGGCTTTCCGTTGGGGGGCAGCAGGAACATGCGGCGCAGGGGCCCGAAGACCAGGTGCCGCGGGGTTGTGTATTCCGCCATTTGGGAGGATTATACCCGCGTACAGGGTGTCACCAGGGTGTCCCGTCCCCTGCGGCGCATAGCCATTTCAGTTGTTGGAATCCCTATTCAAGGAACCATTCGCCAGATGCACCCGAAAATGGGCCTTCTACCCTCTTCCCAGTTGAAATAAAAGCCATTGGCCTCCAAAAAAAGCCAAAGCGATGGCAGTTTGGCGAGGTGATTGCCTCCCTGAGCCATCGGCTTCGCTCCGGATAATCCACAGCTAAAGGGTCTGGCGCGGGCAGTCGAATCCCATTTTGGCCTGGTTGCAAAAAGACTTTGTGCGCCCCTCACCAGCCTTATCAGCTTGACACTCGAGGGGCATTTGGTACAATACCCCGCGCTTCGTGGAAAAAGCTCACAGCCAGCATCGCAGCCCCTTTTTCCGCGATGCGATCGCCTTCCTCGGTAGCTCAATTGGCAGAGCGGGCGGCTGTTAACCGCTAGGTTGTAGGTTCGAGTCCTACCCGAGGAGCCATATATGGGGATTACCCTCGCTTTTAGCCCTTTTATCCCAGATATAGGGGCTGTTTTTTTGTCTGTTTTAGTCTTTTAGAAGCTTTGGGTGCAGTTTTTAGATAGACAGGGTAGATCCTGTGGACACAACTGGACACAATGGACTCTTAACTGAATCCATTTTGGACTAGGTGGACGGGATAGACACAAAATAACGGCCTGGACGCGCTTTTCATTCAACAATTGGTTGAAGGTTCGGGTTCTACCCGGGGCACCTATTTGCAGATTTTAATCCGGTATCTCTTAGCAAATCACCCTTTTTGTCTCGCTCACTCTGACACGCTACACATTTCGTTGCAGGTGTTCCGGGCCTGGAGTATGTCGAAGGTGACTTCGCCCATCCGGGTCTTGACAGTCCAGGGACGGAACCGGCCCCGTTTCATCCGGATAAGTCGCGTGGAATTTACGAGGAAGGAAATGACATATGTCCTCTTGTTTTAGGTATATATAACCCTTGGGCTCTTTACGCTTTTGACGTAAGATCGTACACACGGAAATTTTGAATCTTTCAATATGAGCTTCGCAATGGGGAAAAACCGGGCGGGGATATCGATGCATCTTCTTTATCGCGTATCCTTATTTTATTGAATTTTGTGGTTGCACACTTGCCGGGGGGCATCGTTTTGCTACTCCTTTAGGATCAAGTTTTGAGACATTAGGGGTTGGGTAAGGTAGAAGAATACAAGGGCCATTCACTAATATTCATACATAAAGCCAGCCCAGGGAGAAAAAAATGAAAAACTTTTCCGCAGCGGCCTTAGGTATGCTGGTTGTGGTCTTTTCATTATGGGCTACGGTCATGCTGATGACGACTGTTGCCCACGCGGCCGGCGGCCCCTGGTATGTGGCGCCTTCCGGAAATGATACTAATGACTGCCAGGGTGTTGCAACCACCTGCGCCACAATAAATGGCGCGCTGGGAAAGGCTGGACATCATCTTCGCATGCGCCCAATTCCAGCCCGCCCCGAGCGCGTCGCCAGATCCTCCAACCATATCTCCGGATAACTCCTCCGCGCCTCTTGCGACCTCCACCGTCGCCCTGGCCGAACCTGCAGATGTAGCCCCTTCATTGGGGAGCGAGCAAATTGCATTTCATTCAAACCGCGATGGAGATTTTGAGATTTATATGATGAATTTGGATGGCATAGGGCTAAAGAAACTGACGGACAATGCAGGGGATGATTTTCTCCCTTCCTGGTCTCCGGATGGCGCGGAAATAGCTTTCGTTTCGGACCGATCAGGCCAGATCCAGGTATATCTAATGGCGGCCGACGGATCAAACCAGCGGCAGATTACGGAAGAATCCGCCAATGGCGGCCCGGTTTGGTCCCCAACCGCGGAGGAGATTGTGTTTACATCCTTTCGCGATGGGTCCTGGGAAATTTATAAGGTGGCGCCGAACGGGGAAAATCAAACCCGCCTCACCAACAACTCCAGCAGTGAGGGCGGGTTTAGCTGGACCCCCGACGGTGCCCAAATTATTTCACATCCTGAGCTATATATGATGAACGGAGACGGTTCGGACTTTCACA
>JBFKII010000341.1:0-4139 GCA_041632295.1 Anaerolineales bacterium
CCCGCCCCGACCCTGTCCGGAGGCGAGGCCCAGCGGGTCAAGCTCTCGCGCGAACTATCCAAACGTTCCACCGGCCAGACGGTCTACGTGCTGGATGAACCCTCCGTGGGACTGCACGCAGCAGACGTGCACAAGCTCGTAGAGGTGCTTCACCGGCTGACGGATGAAGGCAACACGGTGCTGGTGATCGAGCACAACTTGGATATCATCAAGGTGGCGGACCACCTGATCGACCTGGGACCCGAGGGAGGGGACCGCGGCGGGCAGTTGATCGCCGAGGGGACGCCCGAGGAGGTCGCGGCTGTCGAGAGCAGCTACACCGGCAAATATCTGCGGGAACACCTGGGAGAGCGCCTGGCGGAAACCGCTTAGCTGGGGGGTTTCAAGACCATCAGAACCCGCTTGCCTTGAACGGTTCGCGGGGAGGAGCGGAATAAGACTGAGGGGAAAATACGGTTTTGTTTCCGGCCGCAGCCGGGGACCTCTTATCCGCCCAGGGCGCTCAGTACCCAGGCGAAAATGCACATCCCTCCGATTCCCAGGAACAGCCCGGCCACAGCGGCTGCGCGTGCCCGGTTTTTCCCAAACAGCCCACCCACACCCAGAAACACAGCCAGCAATCCGAGGAACGCACTGCTGGCTCCGCAGATCCACAGCGGAGTGCCGAGAATCTGGATCCACCCTTGCTGGGCCCCCACCAGGGCGCAGAATCCGATGCCGAACACCAGGGCGGTGGAAGCGATGCCCAGGCCCAGGCTGGCGTTACCGAGCTGGTTGGGCTGCTGGCGCTCAGACATCTGCACCGCCCAGGATAGCGAAGGCCCGCACCGGGAATGTGCCCATGCCTTTGACCTTGGCAGGGACCGCAAAGAACTGGAAACCCGCATCCGGCAGGCGTTCCAGCCCGGTCATGTGCTCCACGATAGGGATGCCGGCCCGTAGCAGCGTGGAATGGACCGGGCGGGTACCGTCAGCGGTATCGTCGATGTTGAGCGAGTCGATCCCCACCAGGGCTGCGCCGGCCTCTTTCAGGTAAACCGCGCTTTCCCCGGTCAAGTACGGGTGGCCCTGGAAATAGCGGTCTGTCCGCCAATGCCGGTCCCAGCCCGTGTGGATCAGCACCGCTTTGCCGGTCAGCTTTGTCCCCGCGAAAACTCCGGGTTTGATCGCCCGCTTCCCCGGTTCAGGGCGGAACACCAACCCTTCCAGCCCGGCCAGCACGGACAGGTCGAGCTGGGAAACATCGATCCCATCCGCCCAGCGGTGAAATGGTGCATCCAGGTAAGTGCCGGTATTGGCCACCATTTCGATCTTGCCGATGTGAAAACTGGTCCCGCCGCTGTAATGGGGGATGGAATCCTTTCGAGTCAGGTAATCGCACACTACAGGGGCCGGCAGCCCTTTGTAGGTGATCATGCCGTCTTCAATGGTGTGGCTCAGGTCAAAGCGCTGCACTTCCATAGCGCAGATTATACCGGCCCGGGGCAGGCCTGAAATCCCAAGTCGTGCTAAACTGTGCCAGCGTATGAAACGGAGAAAAAAGCGCAGGCCACTGTTCTGGCTGGTCATTTTGGTCTGGATGGCGGCCTTTGTCCTGGGCGGGCTGCTGCTCAGTTCGTTCGACCTGAACGATCTGAACGGCATGGTCGAGGTCTTTCAGACCCCCCTACCGGCCGCGGCGAACTCGCAAATTGCCCCAACGAATGAGATCATCCAGTTGCCCCCGACATGGACGGCAACCGTAGCAGACCTGCCATCTGAAGTCTCCCCCCAGCCTGTTGGGACACAGGCCGCACCGCTGTCGTCCGCCACGGAATTGCCAACGCCCGGGCCGACTGCGACCATATTTCTCACCCAACAAACGTTTTTTGAAGGACCTTTTCCGATTGGCGCCAGCGCCCGCGGCCAGGCCATTGAGGCCTACCGGTTCGGGACCGGCCCGGTCCACCGCATGATCGTGGCCGGCATCCACGGAGGGTACGAGTGGAACACCGTCGCCCTGGCGGATGAACTGATCGAGCACCTGCAGGAACACCCCGAACTTGTCCCCCGAACGGTCACCCTATTTATTGTGCGCGCGCTGAACCCGGACGGCTATGATCGGGCCTGGGGGGTGAATGGGCGAGTCAACGAAAACGGGGTCGACCTGAATCGCAATTTTCCGGTCAATTGGGCGGCGGATTGGGAACGAGATTCGTGCTGGAACTATGCGCCCACCAGCAGCGGCTCTGGTCCCGGATCCGAGCCGGAAACCCGGGCGTTGAGCCAGTTCATTCTGCTGGAAACCCGGGTCACCGCCCTGATCAGCTACCACAGCGCGGCGCTGGGGATATTCCCGGGCGGCGAGCCGCCGCACCCCCCGTCCGTGCGGCTGGCGGAAGCGCTGGCCGAGGTCAGCACCTATCCATACCCGCCGATCGACATCGGCTGCTTTTACACCGGCACCCTGCCCGATTGGGCCGCTGCGGCCGGGATCGCCGCTGTGGATTTAGAGCTGCACAACCATTGGGAGACCGATTTCGAGGAAAACCTCGCCATTCTCAAAGCATTCCTCGACTGGCGGCGTTGAGGCCGGGGGTCACTCCAGCCACTCGCGGAAGAAATTGTCCAGGGGCTTTCCGGCCGCATCGGACATCACGTCGATGAAATCCTGGCGGGAGGCCGTACCCCCGCCGTAGCGCTCGAAATACATCCGCAGCCCTTCAAAGAAAGCCTCGTCACCGACCTCCTGGCGCAGGTTGTGCACCAGCAGCGCGCCGCGCTGGTAGCTGTCGAAGCCCAGCATGCGCCCGGGGGAAAGGTTCCCGAGAGGTTCGCCGCTGCTCTCCCGCTCGACACGCGCCTCCAGGTTCTGCATGAAGATGTTGATCGCTCCGGGCTGGTCCCGGGTCTGCCACATCAGGCTGAGATAGACCGCAAAGCCCTCGTTATGCCACATGTCGGCCCAGGACTCCATCGTCACCCAATTGCCGAACCAGCTGTGCGCGACCTCGTGGATGACGGTTTCTTCATTGAGCATCCCTTCTGCCAGGATCGGTCGGGTCTGGCTTTCGACGGAAAAGCGAATCAGGCGGGTGGTGACGAACCCGAAATTTTCAAAGGGATACGGGCCGAACATCTCCGCCATCCAGTCCAGCGCTTCGCCGGTGACGGAAGCGGGCCCCGAAAACTCAGCTTCCAGGTCGGGGAAGATGTAGTGGATGATCGGGATCCCACCGGGGGACTGGGTTTCGATCATTTTGTATTCCCCGATGCTGAGCGCCACCAGGTAAGTCGCCATGGGATGGCTGTGGACCCAACGGAAGGTGCGCATCTCGCCGTCTTCCTGGATGGCGGATAGCTGCCCGTTGGCGACCGCGGTGTATTTTGCCGGGACCTGGATATCGAATGAGAAGCTGGCCTTGTCGCTGGGATGGTCGTTGCAGGGGAACCAGTAGTGGGCGCCGTCCGGTTGGTTGAGGGCGTACAGGTTGTTTCCCAGGAACTGCAATCCCAGATGGTGGATGAAGTTGATGTACGGCGATCCGGTCTGGATTGGAACGCCTTCGTAAGCCACGCTGATCTCGAAAGGCTGGCCGGCGGCGAGGGGGCTGGGCAGTTCGATCAACAGCTTGCCGCGCTCGCGCTGGAACCCCGCAGGCTGCCCATCGACGGTCAGGGACAGGATATCGAAGCCGGAAAAATCCAGGCTCAGCCCGACCAGGTTGTGGACCAGGCTCTGGGCCTGGATGGTGGTGGCGCCGTGTACGAAAGTGGCCCCTGGATCGAGGTCCAGTTCGAGGTGGTAATGCAGCACATCGTAGCCGCTGTTGCCCAGTGCAGGCGCGTAGGGGTCGCCGGCGGAGGGGCTGCCGCGCGAGGCGGTCGGGCTGGGGGAAGGCGCCGGGGAAGAGGTTGGAGGGTCGGGGCTGGCGCTGGGGGAGGCGTGGGTTTGTGTGGCCGGCGGCACTGTGGCCATCGCCGATGTGGGGGAGGGGGTGGGAAACAGCGTGGCCGGCGCCAGCGGCGTGGCGCCCGGTGCACAGCCGGACAGCGCCAGGGTGAGCGCAGTCAACGTGGCGAGGATGAAGGCAGTCTGGCGCATGATAATTTTTCTGACCTGTGGGGGAAGCGGCAGCTTATCCTGGAATTATAATGAG
>JBFKII010000342.1:0-4132 GCA_041632295.1 Anaerolineales bacterium
CTGTCCCGAAGAAATTGCACCGATACGTGTGCGGAGCCGTTTCGAATCGTTGTAGCCGGTCTTCGACTACGCTCAGACCAGGGTCTTCGACTGCGCTCAGACCAGGGTCTTCGACTGCGAGCGGCCAGTCCTTGAGCGGAAGCGGCGCAGCCGCTGTAGTCGAAAGGCCGGTCCTGAGTCCCTCGGCTGCGCTCGAAATAAACCTGTGGAAGGGCGCAGGGAGCGAGTCGAAACCCGCCGGGCCATCAGGAGCGACGGCGCGGAGCACCGTCACCTGAGGAAAGAGGCCCCCCTTCACAACGGTAGAATCATCGTGTCGGCGGGTCATGTGCGAAAGTATCCCCAAGCGCCTCGATCAGGTCGCCCGGCGTTCCCATTCGAATGTTCCAACGGCCGGTGTCGATATCCAGGAAATGAGTTTTGTCGTGTGTGACGAACCAATCGGCCTCGGCGCCGATCGCTTCCGCCAGGACGAGGGCGTCCGGTTCGTATGCGACGATTTCCCGGACCTTTTCGAGCCATGCATGTGCAGCTGCGCCGGCGACCTCCACCTGTCCCAGATCCAGCAGCTGCGCCAGGACCGGAAGAGACGCAGGTGCTTTGCGGCGCACCACCGCCTCGCATTCCCGGATCACGGTTGGGCCGAGTATCAATTGGATCAGCCCGATCTCTCCAAGCCGGAAGAGCTTGCGGGCACCTCCCGTTTCCGAGAGCACGTCCGCGAAAATGACGCTGGTATCCAGAAAGATCCTATGGTTTCTCGCTGCCATACCCGGCTCGGACCTCCCGCAGGGCGGCGAGCATTGATTCAAGCGTTTCCCCCGATTCCCGCCATTCGTCTGCCAACCGGTCGGCCACCTGGTCGGTCCGCAAACGCCGGCGGCTGATCACGTAGACGTCTTCTGATAACTCGATCAGGGTGAATAGCTCGCCGTCAGCGATTTCGTTCCGGTCGCGCAGCGCTTTGGGGATGGTGAGTACCCCGCGGCGCCCGACCTGGATCTGGAAGGTGGGCTTCATTTCCGCTCTCCTGAAATTCTGTTTGTCAGGATATCAGTATACCTGAATTTCAGAAAGCAATCTATAATGCCATGGGAGGAGGAGAGAAGGTGACCCCCGCCGCGGAGCACCTGTTGACGACGCAGAGCATCGTCTCCCGGAGGTACTTCCCACTTGTGCCCGCGGGCACCCCCCGTCACGACAGTGGGAAACCCCCGGTGCTGGTTGAGCAGTCCCGAGCTTGCCCTGAGCCTGTCGAAAGGCGCAGGGAGCTTGTCGAAACCCGCTGCATGGGCGATGTGCCACAGTGCGGAGCACCTGGTGATGATGCTGAGTATCGTCACCAGGTGAAAGAGCCTTCCGCCGCTGGCCTCAACTAATTCCCGCTCTATCCGCACGACGGGCAATCTCGATCGTGCCGTGGGGAAGGAAATTGGCTTTCAGGTTTTTGAGCGCTTGTTCCCGATCCGCTCCCCCTTGATCGGTTGAAATGATCATCCGGCAGTACACGGCGATATCTTCGATAATCCGCTCGTAGCGGTAATAGGCCAGTGCATCTGGGTTCGCCTGAACCGAACCATAGCCGCGATAAAACAAACCCAATTCCGATTCCAGTGAATGCCCGATGCCGCCCAGGCCGCTGCCGACAAACATCAAATCTCGCTCCCGCGGCGCAAAGATCAACGTGTCCCAATCGACCATGTAAAAACTGCCGTCACCGCTGATCAGCAGGTTCCACCCATGGATGTCCCCGTGGCAGAGGATGAATTTCAACGCCTGCCTTTGCAGGGTCGAAGCCAGACTTTCCGCCCGCCGGACCAGGCCGTTTGTTTCCTGGGACCTGCCTGACAGAAAAGCGGCCGTCTCCGCCGCCAGCGGGTCTGCAAACGTTTCGTTCCGGAAGCGCTTCAAGAGCGTTCGCACTTTTTCACGCCAGCGAGGGGTGAAAGTCTCCCGCGGCAGGCCCCGAATCAGGGCGGCCGGAATCTTGGTGGTGTGGAATTTTTTGAGCGCCCGGCCGAAAGCCACCAGCTGCTCGTCGCTCAAACCCACTTCAAATGCGTTGTGCCCTTCCACGAAGGGGTAAAGGATCACTTTGAATGGGCCCATGCCGGCCCAAAGTTGGCCTGAAAGGGCCGGCAGGCAGGGGATCACCTGCGGGAGCCCGTGGTCATACAAGAAGCGGGGGACCGCAACCGAGGCCGGCTCCCAGTCCCCGCGCCTGAGCTTGATGAAGTAAGCCGCACCCTCGACGGTGACTGCGCGGTATACAGCCGTGTTGGCGTCCGCCCCCAACGGAAGGAATGCGATCCGGGCGAGGCGCAGCCCGAACTCCTTTTTCAGGCAGTCGATGATGGTCCTGTCTTCGATGTCTGGTTTTTCGAGCATTCGCCGGCTGGCCCTATGGGGTGAAGGCCTTATCCCTTGACATAGGACAGCAACCCGGTGATGGCGCCGTCCTCTACCTGGAAGATATCCACCCCGCGGACATGGCCCGTTTGCCCGGCGGCGTCCACCCACTCGCAGCGCCAGCGCATGATGCAGCGCTCCCCGAAGCCAAAGGCATCTTCGATCGCCCGGTGGGCTTGCGGGTGGCGCTGGAAATAATCCTGCCAGAATTGCGCGATCACTTTTTTCCCGGCGCAGGGGGTGCCGTCGGGGGCCGGGGCGCTGTGCTCGAAAATGCAGCCGTCGCCGATCTGTGCCATCATCGCCGCCAGGTCACGGAGGTTGAAGGCCTGGTTGAAAGACAGGGCGACGCGCATGGCGGCTTCAATTTTTTCAAGGCGGGTGGGGCTCATATTGCATTCCCTGAAGGCTAAGGCTGTGGCCTGGTTGTGGATCCACGCATCCACAGGCTGGCGGAGGCCGGCTGCAGGGCCTCCCGCGCCGTGCGTAGAACCTCGCCGGCCAGCGTGTCCGGGTTGACTTCGTCCCGGGTTCGGGAGGCAAAGTCCGCCAGGATCTTTTCGGAATCGTACTTCCGGCGAAAAAAGCGCCGGTCGATGCCATCCTGAAAGCGCAGCCGGAGCGGATTGAACAGCGCGGCGCTCCCCAGGGTGGAGACCACCACGGCGACCGGAGAGTCGGTCGGAAGAAAGGTCTGCAGCAGCGCCACGCCGGCGAAATAGATCGCCAGCAGCGCGCCGGTCAGCAGGCTGTACGACAGGGTGCGGCTGATCACCCGGTCGATGTCGTACAGGTGGTATCTGAAAATGGCGATGCCGATCGTGGCGGGCAGGCCGACCATGACCGGCGCGATCGAAATCAAATTTCCCCAGGCCGGGTCGATCCACCCCAGCAGATCGTTGATGGCATACATGCCGAACACGAAGAAGAAGCTCACCACGGCCATCCAGGCCACCCACTTGATCTGCTGGCGGACATCGCCGCTGGAGCGCCGGTAGCGCGCAATCACAGAAGCAAACGAGACCCCGATGCTGAGAAAAAAGATGATTTCGACCACCCGGTCGGTTGCCGGTTGATCCAGGTTCCAAAGGTTGGAGAAGGCCAGCGGGTTTTCCACCGTCTGCACGCAAGGGTCGGGGCTTTCCCCGAACGGCGCCAGGCACAGCCGATCGACACCCAGGGCCAGGACCGCCGACCAGAGGATCACCAGGACCACCAACCCCTGCATCATCCGGCGGAATTGGCGGTTGAACAAGCGGCCGTCGGGAAACAGGCCGATACCCGGGCCGATGAGCAGCCAGTAGCCCAGAAAGGTGATCCAGCTTCCGGAGATCAGCAGCAGCGCAACTGCGGGTTCCGGGCCCGATCTGGCCCGCAGCACCGCGATTTCATCCAGCATCACCCCGGCCCCAATCACAAACGGAAACACCAGGTAAATCCAGCCCAGCGGGTTGTCTGTCTGCCGGACCGCGATCAGCCATCCGACTACCGGAAAGGGGATCAGAAACAGCACGAACAGCGAATCAGCCAGCGCGTTGTCGGCCTGGCCAAACTCCCTCCAGGAGACGAAAGCCAGCATGGCGATGACCAGCGTGAGCAGAACCGTCGCCAGGATCGCAAACCCGCGGCTTTTGTCCGGCGATGATACCACAGCCGGTCTCTTCGCCTGGACAGCACCCTCTCCCTCCGGACTCTGCCCCTTCATCACGCCCATCATAGCCCA
>JBFKII010000343.1:0-4117 GCA_041632295.1 Anaerolineales bacterium
GCCTCCTGTATGAAATGTCCTTTTTTTTCCATTGCGGTTGTTTTACCGCAAGAATTACCTCAACGCGGATGAAACCGCATTATAGATACGGAAAACACCGCGTATGGTTTTTGGACTCATTATTGTAAATGCTGAAGCTTAAAAATTGATGGGAAGCGGGGCCAGAATCGGTATTTTTAGGTCGATTTCATGGAACCAAAACAAGGCGGCAATCCCTTTCGCCGCCTTGTCTAGTTGCAGTTTGTGGAGGAATCGATTTATGCTGCCGCAGTTTCCTCGCCGGCGGAAGCCGCATCGTCCCCTTTTCGGGAAACCGCTTTTTTACCGGCGTCAATCGCACTGGAAAGCCTTTCCTTCTGCTCCTCGAGGACGACTTGCCCACGCTTTTGAAGGTCGCCGGCTTTCGTCTTTGCGCCTTCCGTGAATTCTCCGGCTTTCACTTTTGCCTGGTCGTATGACTCTGCCGCACGCATGCGGGCTTTTTCAGCCGCATCCACGGCCTTGGTGCGGGCTTCCCCGGCCCTTTCATAGGCGGTATCCCTGAGCTCAATGCTCTTGTCCCGGATCACCTGGCGGGTTTCTTCCCCGGTTTGCGGGGCAAAAAGTAAAGCAACAGCTGCTCCCACCAGGCCTCCTACCAGGAATCCACTCAAGAATGCGCTGAAATCCATATCATTATTTGCCATCATCTGCTCCTTATTTGCTATTTCTTTCGTATGGTTCGGAAGAATTTTCCAAGTTCGGAAAATGCCGCCATATATTCGTTCAGTTTGACCACCGGGCCGGTCAGGTTTTCGCTCAGGAAATTGACGGTCCCGCGCATGGTGCTGACGGTTTCGTTGGTCGAGTCCAGGATCGGTTTGATCTCGTTTTGCAGCAGGTTGATCAAACGGGCAAGCTGCACGATCAGGATCACCAGAGTCAGGCCGATCAGCAGGGATTCGACCGCCATGAAAATAATAAAGATATCCCGGATCACGGCAGTGGTGGCTGCGTCCCGGGTCAACCCCCAGATGGCCAGGACCAGCAGTGCGATCAGAACGATGCCACCGATGACCGCTGCGATGACGATCTGGCGCTGTTGCCGTGTTGTCTCGGGGTCCGGTGGCGCACTTTCCGCGGCTGCGGGAAGTGCCTGATAACCGTTCGTAGAGGTGATTTCTTCCGTCATATCAGGCCAATTATATCATTCTCATGGGGTGCCTGTCGGTATCGGGGTCGGCCGCAGGCTGTCCGGGGGACCGAACTTAAAACCTTCCCGTCCCTGGTATATGAAATAGGTCACCTTTCCGGGGAAGATTTCGAATTGGATGCGGTTGATGCGCCCGAGATACGGTGTTGCCACCTCGTATTTTCCCGCCGGAAGGTCGCCGACCACGAAATTTTCCCGGTAATACGGATCGGCATTTACCGCCAGCGGATCGCCGTAGGTGACCGTTTCCCAGATCCTTCCACTCTCCAGGTTCGTGATGGTCAATTCCTGGTGGATCAGAATTTGCCCGCCGCTGCCCATGATCCGGCCCGCCAGCAGGCCCCAACCCTGAGGTGGTGCAATCCACAATTCCGGGTTGTAGGTGGTGAAGAAATCGTTTTCCCCCAGGCGGACCTCAAAATGCAGATGGAACCCGGTCGCAAAGCCCGTCCGCCCTACGAGGCCGATGACCTGACCGGTGTCCACGCTCTGCCCCCGGAGCACATGGACTTCGGACATGTGGGCGTAAACCGTGTACAGGGTCTTCCCGTCGTAACCGAAGGTGTGACGGATGGCGACTGCCAGGCCATACGGGTCGTCCGCTGATTCTGACCCGCTGAATAGGCCATAGCCGGCCCAGATCACTTTGCCGGGGCCGGCAGCCATGATCGGGGTGCCTTCCGAAGCGGCGATGTCGATCCCCGAGTGGATCACGTTTTCAAAGAAGATCCCCCCGTAGCGGTAGGTTCCGTCTGCCCAGTTGACTTCGTTTGCCGCGATCGGGCGGATGAAAAAGAAGTGGTCGTTTTGCGTGGGCGCCCAGGGCACTTCGTACAGAGGTGGGCGCCAGGCCGATTCGGGCATCAGGCCCGGCGTTGGAAAAACAAACCGCACTGGGGCTATGGTCGGCGTGGCGGATGGCAAAGGGAGCGGATCCGCCGTTTCCTCCTCAAGCACCGGTGTGTTCGTATTCGTGATCGCCTGCGTCGGACTGGGGCCGGCAACGGCACCCGCGTCTGCGGGAAGGGTGCGGCAGGCGCCCAGCAGTAGAATCGCCCATGCGGCCAAAAGGATCGCGCGCTTTTTCATTTCGTCAGCCCAGCAATGCCCAGGAAAGAATAAATTCCCGGCGGTCGCGTTCCGGATATTTCATTATAGGGTCTGATCGGATTTTGGGGCTCGTCCGAAACTCCTGCAATTTCCCGGTGCACTCAAGCCATCATTCGTTTGATAAATCGCAATACCCCTTGATGGAACACTTCGGGGTGGGAAAGATGAGGGACATGCCCTCCAGGCAGGCGCTCCATGTGGACAACTGGTATGTTCTGGCACATTGCGGGAAACGTGTCCGCGGCCAGGGTTTCATCGTTTTCCCCCCAGGCAACCATCACCGGGTGCTCGAGACTCGGGAGCATCGGTGTCAGGTCGCGAGTGCTGTGCGGAAGCTCCATCACCCCCGGATCGATACGTTTGTAGTCATCGGCGATCTGCTGCCGGATACGCCGAGGCAGGGTTTCCCCCGGGCGGCCGGACAGCCGCAGGGCGGAGCGGATCGTCCAGCTCGGGACCAGCTTGAGGATCATGGCGCTTATTTTCCGTCCGGACAGGCTCAAGCGGGGCAGGCTCAGAAGCTGGTGGTTGGCGTAATACGGATTGACGAGGATCAGCCCGCGCAGCTTTCGCCCGGAGCGGATGGCGTAATTCAGGCTGATATACGCCCCCATGGAGTGGCCCAGAAGGATCGGGGGCCCGGCGAGAGTCTGCCGGTCCAGCCAGTCAAAAAAATGGGCATAAACCGTTTCGATATGGTATCCGCCGTTGGCAGGTGGTTTGGCGCTGTCTCCATGGCCGAGCAAATCGAGCGCAAGGACCTGGAAACCCTCTCGAACCAGCCGGGGGACCAGCATTTCCCACTGGCGCAGAGACCCAGCAAAGCCGTGGACCAGCACGATCGGAGGTCCCTGGCCCTCGATAATAAAATTGGTTTTCAGACCTGTCTTAGGAGACAACCCCGTTAGGGGGGACAGCATGGGGGCAATTGTACACGCGAGGGCCCGAACTGCACAAGCTTAGCGATGTCCTTGCTTTTCTTCGAATCGTTTGGCCAGCTCTCTGCGAATGAGTTTTCCGATGAAGGTGCGAGGAAATTCGTCGACGAAAAGGATCACCCGCGGGACCAGCTCTGGCGGCAGGCGCCTGCGGCAGTAAGCGATCAGCTCCTCCGCGGGTGGGGCAGAACCTTTTGCAACAACGAATCCGATCGGCTGTCCGGCGATGGCGACGATCGCAGCTTCTTTGACCTGCGGGATCTCGTACAGCACCTCTTCAACATCGCGCGGGAAGGCGGGCTCGGCGTTTTTATCCGGGTACCACATGTCGGACCGCCGCGAAATAATGCGAAAATATCCCGCTTCGTCCATCTGGGCGACATCCCCTGTTCGCAGCCATCCATCGGGACGCAGCACCCTGGCCGTTTCCTGGGGATCCTTCCAATACCCTTTCATAACCTGCGGTCCGCGGACCTCCAACTCCCCAATCTGGCGGGCCGGAACGGTCTCTTCTCCCTGGGCCAGGTCCACGATGCGGGCATCCGTGGATGGCAGCGGCAGGCCGATGGAGCCCACTTTCCGTTGCCCGTAAAACGGGTTGACATGCGTCACCGGGGAGGCTTCGGTCAGCCCGTAGCCTTCCACCAACCTCCCCCGGGTCAGCTTTTCAAACTGCTCCTGGACTTCAACCGGAAGGGGCTCCGATCCGCTCAAGCAGGCCTTGATGCTTTCGACATTGAACTGGCGTACGCCCGGATGGTTGGCGATCGCCATGTACATCGGTGGGATGCCAGGAAAAATTGTTGGCCTGTGCTTTTTGATGGCATTGAGCACGCGCTGCAGATCAAACCCATCCATCTGGATCATGGTCCCGGCC
>JBFKII010000344.1:0-4106 GCA_041632295.1 Anaerolineales bacterium
CCAGCTCGCGCATTTCGATCAGGGCCACTTTCGCACCCAGTCGGGCGGCCATGTGGGCAGCGGGCAGCCCTCCCTGCCCGCCGCCTATCACTGCCAGATCAAATTTATCCATCTTTCATTTTCCTTATTATTTCCTTTTGCTTTCCGATGCAGGGGTGCTTACCATACGAGCAGAACACACAGCAGTCCCCAGGCAAAGGCCGCAGCACGGCGCCGCAGCCGGCGCACGGGTGGAAAGCCAGTCAGTAGTTCTGGGGGATGTCGAGTTCCTGGCGATGTCCGCATTCTGGGCAGGTCAGGTGTGTGCGGGTGACGATATGCTCATTCATTCTCGCCCTCAGGGATTGCCCTGCCCACCTTTTCGAACCATTTCTTTCCCAATTCAAACCCTTCTTCCAGGGTCAGAAATATCGGGTCGATTTCCTTGCCTTCAAACCACGCCCGGCCGTTTTCCTCGGAGGTGAAGAAATGCGAATAGCTGCAGAAGGCGTTCCAAATTTGTTCCGCCGAATGTAACCCTTTCTCCTCGACGGAGGGGATCACGATCGAAATCACCGTGGTGCCTGGGTCGGCGGCGCGCACACCATCCGGAGCGACCGACAGGCGGATCGGGTCCTGCGTAACCGGATCTCGGGATTCTACCTGGGTGGTCTGCTGGAGGAGCGGGGTCAGGTAAAGGGGATCCAGCGCACACCAGGTGGTCAGGCGTCGGCCGCCGACCCGGAAACCGTGATTCCATTCATTTAATGAAAGCCCTGCAAGCCCGACGATATCACCCTGACCGGACTTCTCCGCCACCCAATCGAGCACCTCGAGTTTTTCGGCCGGGATCCGGCTTTCCGTGGCAATCGCTACCAGCGTTTCCGGTGTCAGGGCAGACGCCTGGCTGAGGGCACGCAGCACTGCGATGAACAGGCGGGCGCCTTCGGGGTCCAGGTCCAGTTCGCCGGCTTCTCTGCGCAGGGCGGCGACGATATCGTCGACAGATGGGTGGGTTGTGGTTTTCATAGCGATCTCCTTTTGTGTGGCCTCCTCCAGCGAAGTATCTCTTACCAGTCTACACTTTCCAGTCACTGGAAGGTCAAGGGGGTTTGCGAAACGTTTGAGTAAAAGAAAAACGCCCCACAAGCGGGGCGTTTTTCATGATTGTGGGATGGCTCAAGCGCTTTCACTCACCAGATGGCAGACACAAGCCTTGCCGTCTACATCGTCGGTGGGAAAAGTCCGCCCGAGCGCCTGCAAGGTGCGCAGCTCTTCTTCCAGCTGCTGCAGCTCTCGGATGCGGGCGGCGATTTCGTCCGCTTTCTGCGCCATCAGATCCAGGACCACGCGGCAAGGCGCTTCGCGGCGGTCGCGCATCGCCAGTATTTCGGCAATATCGTCGAGAGAAAGGTCCAGCCTGCGGGCCCCGGCGACCAGTTTGAGCCGGTCCACATCGCGCTGATCATAAATTCGGTAACCGTTTGGAAGGCGGTTTGGAGGTGGCAGCACGCCGGCCGTTTCATAGTAGCGGATATTTTTGGCCGGTACGCCGGTGTGCTCAGAAAGTTCTTTGATCTGCATGGGGGTCACCCGGTGTCTGCTACATTTCTTTCCAGAAATTGTACACCTTCTAGTAACTGGAAAGTCAAATGATTTAGGTTTTGCTGCACCGGAGGCAGGCGTCCTTGAGTTTGCTCTCTGAGCAGTACAGGTTTTCTGCTATATTTTGTGCGGATTGTCCGGACCAATTGTGCATGCGGAGGGCCTCGCCGGCATTTTGTGAAATCGGGGGTGCTGCGCAGCAAAGGAAACCACGTTGATGATTGCGAACAAAACCGCTTCCTGGCTGGCAGCACATGCCGGGGAGATCTACGAGGACCTGGCTACTTGGGTGGCCTGCAACTCCGCTTTCCCAAACGAGCTGCCGCTCCAGCGGGACCTGGCTGAGCCTTTCATGGCCGAGCGCCTGGGGCTGGACGAGGTGGTGCGCCAGAACGTCTGCGAGGAGGCCGAGCGCCCCTTTGTGGTGGGCAAGTGGAAGGGCAGCGGCGGCGGACGCAGCCTGCTGCTCAACGGGCATATCGACACGATCGGCGCGCCCGGGTCCATGCGAGATCGCTGGGACCAGGACCCCTGGCAGCCGGTCGTCAAAGACGGCCGGCTGTACGGCCGCGGCGCCAGCGACATGAAAGGCGGGGTGATCGCCATGCTGTGGGCGTTGCGGGCGCTCAAGCAGGCGGGCTTCCACCCGCGCGGGGACGTGTTCGTCCAGGCCGTGCCGGGCGAAGAGAGCATGCGCCCTGAGATCGGGACGCTGGCCGCCACCCGTTGGCTGCTCGACCGGGGAGAATCGATCGATTTTGCGGTGGTGACCGAGCCGACCCATTTGGAAGTCCACGTGCGCGGCATCGGCCAGATGGATTTTTCGATCGAGCTGAGCGGCAAGGAGATCCACACCTCCATGCGCAACCTGACGCGTTACCCCCAGCGCCACGGGATCCCGCAGGGCAGCGAAGTGGGGGTGGACGCCTTGGAGAAAATGACCCGCGTGTTGCTGATGCTGGAGGACCTGGAGCGCCAGTGGGCCATGCGCTGGCAGCACCCGCTGCACGGCGGCGGCGGTTACCCCGCCCACGAGGACGTGCAGGGGGTGGGAGCTTTTTCGATCGTCAGCACCTTTGCTGAGGCGGGCACCTATGAGGGTTCGGTGCCGGGCTGGGCCCGGATCCGGGGGCTGATCAACTATCCCAGCTGGCTTGAGGCGTCGGAGATCAAAGCGGAATTCGAGCGCGCCCTGCACCACCATGCCCAGCTGGACGACTGGCTGCGGGCGCACCCGCCGGTCGTGCGTGTGGGCGGGGTGTACGACTGGCCTTCGCTCTCCGGGGCGCACGATGCGCCCGGGCCGCAGGCGCTGGCGCGCGCCGCCGGCCAGGTGCTGGAACGCCCGGCGGTGTTCAGCGGCGCCAAGTTTGTCGGGGATGCGACCTTTCTGCAGCGGGACTGCGGCATTCCGGTGGTCTATTTTGGGCCCGGGGACTGTTCGATGGGTGTGCACGGGCCGAACGAATACGTCCCTCTGGAACAGGTGCTGGTGTGTGCGCAGGTGCTGGCGGCGTTTGTCGCGGACTGGTGCGGGTGAGTCGCTTTTTTGCGCATAGCCACAACAAAGTTGTTCGCTTTCCACTGCTTTACTCTACCCGAAACCCCCAAGCCAACCAGGTCCGGGTCCGGCTGCTCTGCTCCTGTTGCTGCCAGGGAGCCCGATCCCTGAACCCGCCGCCCACCGGCGGGCCGAAACGGACAACCGCCTCAGCAGATCGCTTCACTTTCGAATGGGTATCGCTGGACAGGGGACTGCAAGCTTTTTGCCCTCCTTAGCCCAATAACGCAAGCAGCGCCGCAATTCCTGACGGATGCGGCGCTGCTTGCGCGCGTTGGCTGTTTTCCGGTTACTTTTCGCCGCGGATCTGAGCCCCCCGGAAAGGGTTGCGGAAGAGCGGGGCGAAGAGGCAGACGTCGACCAGGCCGGCCAGCAGGGGCACCAGCCCGATGACGGCGACGATGGTCCCGGTGCTGCCCTCCAGGCCGAGCAGCCCCCAGGCGATCAGGGCGATTCCGGCGACAATGCGGGCCAGACGGCCAGCGGTGGAAGCCATAAATTTGACGAAGGGGTTCATGTTCTATCTCCTTAAATCTGAATTGTTCAGTATGGAGATAGTGTAGGGGAAATGGTGTGCGGCGTCTGTGACAATGTCACATAGCCAGCTGTTTGGATAGTTTTTCCCGGTCGAGCAGCTCGATCTCGCCGCGCGATAGTCGCACGATCCCCCGTCCCGAGAGGTCTTCCAGCAGCCGGCTGATCACCTCGCGCGAGCTGCCCAGCTCGTTGGCGATCGCCTGGTGAGTGGTGCGCACAGAACTGCCGGCGCCGGCGCGCTCGAGCAGCAGGGCGGCGATTCGCCGGTCCATGCGTTGGAATGCGACCGCGTCGACCACTTCCATCACGCTGGCCAGCCGCTGGGCGTTCAGCTGGAAGACAAACTGACGCCAGGGTTCGTAGCGGTGCACCCAGTCGCTGAAGTCCCGTGACGGGACCATGACCGCTTCCGCGTCCCGCTCCA
>JBFKII010000345.1:0-4104 GCA_041632295.1 Anaerolineales bacterium
TAGTTATGCTGGACATCGGGATTCGCGGAAAAACGGCGCTGATCACCGGCTGCAACAACCCCCACGGCACCGGTGCCGCCATCGCGCGGGCGCTATCCCGCCAGGGGGCACGGGTCTTTTTGCATTACTACCGCGTGCCTTTCGATGGCCCGGTCCCGGATGTGATGGGGGAGGGGTACTACCACGCCATGCAGTCCCAAACCCCAGAGGCGCTCCTGGCGGAGATCGCCTCCCAGGGAGGGCGCGCTGCAGCGTTGGAAGGGGACCTGGGCGAGGCGGAATTCATCCCCAGCTTGTTTGACGCTGCCGAGGAGGCAATCGGCCCGGTGGAGATCCTGATCAACAACGCCGCGCATTCCGTCCCAGACAGCCTGCTGCCCGGTCGCTCGCCTGAGGCAGGGGACCGGGGCGCGGGCGGGTTCGGCCTGCTCCAGAGCACGCTGACCGTTGAAAGCGCTGACCGCCATTTCGCTGTCAACGCCCGCGGGACGGCCTTGATGATGGCGGAGTTCGCCCGCCGGCATATGGAGCGTGGGGCGGAGTGGGGCCGGATCGTCAACGTCAGCAGCGACGGTGCTGCCGGTTTTGCCGGAGAGGTCTCATACGGGGCCAGCAAATATGCGATCGAATCGCTCAGCCGGGCGGCGGCCAAAGAGTTCGGACCCTACGGCATCACGGTCAATATCGCCTCTTTCGGGCCGATCCAGACCGGCTGGATGTCGCCGGAATTGGAAAGGGTGGTGACGGAAAACACACCCCTGGGACGGCCGGGTCTGCCTGAAGATGTGGCTGACGCCATTTTGCTGCTGGTCAGCGAACAGGCGCGCTGGCTGACCGGCCAGCTGCTGTACATCGGCGGAGGTCACCGCATGGTTTGATCGAAGGGCGGATAATGTTTTGACGTGAATAATGTTTCGGACTTCTTCCTTCTTATTGATTTTTGTCATTTTGAGCGAGCGAAGCAAGCCGAAGATTCTATCTCCTGGTCCAGATCGAAATTCTTCACCGCCTGCGGCGGCTCAGAAGAACAATATTGAAGGAGTTTGATCAATACCCTTTACTAAGGTTGTTTTAGAATAAACATGTATTTGCAGAACCTGCGCGCGGAGTGGAGCCCATGGCGAGACTGACTTTCCGACCCTTCCAAAAAACGGAAGCCGACTATACATTCCTGGCGGATTTGTGGAACGAGAACTTCCCTAACCAGCCCGAATCTGCCCGCCAGATCCGCTTTGCGGACGATGCCTGGGACCCGAAGTACGTGCATGAGCGGTTCCTTGGTGAGTTAGACGGCCAGCCGGTGGCCTCCGGCACCCTTATAGAACCATTCTGGTCATACGAGCCGGGAAAATTCTTCGTCACCTTCATGCTGCGCAAAGCCCTCCATGGAAAAGGGCTGGAGGCGCAGGTGTTTGATTTTCTGCTTGAAAAACTGGGCCGCTTTGAACTGCGAACGCTGATCGCCAGCGCCAGGGAAGATGAAACCGAAAAACGGCGGCTGTACGCCGAAAGGGGGATCCGGGAGACGATGCGCTTTCCGGTTTCCTACCTGGAAGTGCCGGTATTCGACCCCGGGCCGTACCAGGGGCTGCGTGAGAAACTCAAAAACCAGGGTATTCAGGTGGCGACTGCTGCCGAGTTGGCAGCACGCGATCCGGATTTTCACAGGAAATGGTACGAGTTCGACTGGGTTATCACGCAGGACGTGCCTTTACCCGATCCGCCGACCAAGATCCCGTTCAAGCAGTTTGAGAAATGGCTCAAATCCCCGACCTACATGCCGGAGGCGGTTTTCTTCGCCCTGGACCAGGAAGAATTGGTCGGTATTACCGGACTCTGGCGCAACGATGCGGATGAAAAATATCTTTCGACCGGGCTGACCGGTGTCCGGCGCAGCCATCGCCGGCGAGGGATCGCCACCATGCTGAAGGTTGAGGCGATCAAATTTGCAAAGCAGTACGGGGCCGAAAAAATCGAGACAGACAATGAGGAAAACAATCCGATGTACCAGCTCAACCTGCAGCTCGGTTACAAGCCGGCCCCGGCCTGGATGGATTACGAAAAGAAGTTCGAATAGCGACGAACAGCTTTGATATAATCTCTCTCCCTGATTCGGGAGGCGGTTCTTGCCGGGCGCCAGCTGCCTGCAGCGGGATTCCTGGCCGAACCGGAAAACGGAGCAAATGGTATGAAGCCAAATGAAATCTGGGATCGGGTTGAACGGATCCTGCCGAGAGTGCAAAAACCGGGCCGCTACACCGGGGGTGAGCTGAACCAGGTTGTCAAAGACTGGGAGGCGGTCCGGACGCGCGTGGCGTTGGTATTCCCAGATATCTACGATCTGGGCATGTCCAACCTGGGATTGATGATCCTGTACGACCTGATCAACCAGCGGCATGACGCCCTGGCCGAACGGGCTTTCGCCCCCTGGACGGACATGGAATCCGAATTGCGTTCGCAGCAGGTGCCGCTGTATTCGTTGGAGTCCCACCACGGGCTCGGCGATTTCGATATCCTTGGGTTTTCTCTGCCCTATGAGACCCTGTACACCAACACGTTGAACGTGCTCGACCTGGCAGGCATCCCAATCTTTTCCAACGAGCGGGATGAGTCCCACCCGCTGGTGATCGCCGGTGGGCATGCCGCGTTCAACCCCGAACCGATGGCGCCTTTCTTGGACGCTTTTGTGATCGGCGAGGGCGAAGAAGTGATGATGGAGATCATCGAAGCCCACCAGGCATGGAAGGAAAGCGGGGAAGATCGCTATGGTCTCTGGCTTCGGCTGGCGAAGTTGTGGGGCGTGTACGTGCCGATGCTGTACGAAGCGCACTACAACGAGGACGGCACCTTCGCCCGGATCGAAAAGTTGGTGGACGGAGTGCAGCTCCCGATCGTCAAGCGTATCGTGGCGCAGCTGCCTCCCCCGGTGACGCGCTTCCTGGTCCCGTACGTCGATGTGACCCACAACCGGATCCCGATCGAGATCATGCGCGGCTGCACGCGCGGTTGCCGCTTCTGCCATGCGGGCATGATCACCCGGCCTGTGCGCGAACGCACGGTCGAAGAGGTTTGCGAGGCGATCGAGGAGGCGCTGGACCTGACCGGTTTTGAAGAAGTCGGGCTGCTGTCGCTCTCGTCCTCGGACTACACTCACGTAGTGGACCTGGTGCAGGCGGTGGGGGATCGGTTTGCCGACCGGGTGCTTTCGGTCTCGCTGCCTTCCCTGCGGATCGAATCCCTTTCGGTTGACCTGATGGACGCCCTGAAGGATACACGCCGGAGTGGTTTCACCCTGGCCCCCGAGGCGGCCACCGAGAAGATGCGGGAAATCATCAACAAGCCGGTCAGCAGCCAGCAGCTGCTCGATACGGCGCGCGAGATCTACCGGCGCGGCTACACGAACATCAAGCTGTACTTCATGATCGGCCATCCTTCCGAGAGCATGGAGGACGTCGACGCCATCATCGAACTGTGCAAAGCGGTGCTGCGGGTGGGGCGCGAGGAAATCGGGCGGCGCGCCAAACTGACCGCCGGGGTCAGCACTTTTGTCCCTAAGCCGCACACGCCCTTCCAGTGGGTCGCCAGCGCAGACCTGGAGACGATCTATGCCAAACAAGATCACCTGAAGCGCTATCTGCGCGGCAAGGGGCTGAAGCTGAACTGGAACAACCCCAAAGAGACCATGCTCGAAGCGGCGCTTTCACGCGGGGACCGGCGCCTGGCGGAGGTGGTTTACCGGGCGTGGAAGAAAGGCTGCAAGTTCGACGCCTGGTACGAGCATTTCCGCTACGAATTGTGGTTGGAGGCCTATCGAGAGGCCGGCCTGGACCCGGATTTCTACACGGTGCGCCAGCGCCCGCTGGACGAGGTCTTTCCCTGGGAGCACCTCTCGACCAGCCTGAAGAAGAAATTTCTGACCGAGGACTACCTTTGGAGCCTGGCAGGGCTCACACGTATCGACTGCCGCAACCAGTGCTTCGCCTGCGGCATTCTGCCCGTCTTCACGCAGCTGCGGCGGGAGACACCCGGGGAGCACTGGCAGTGCCCGGAGGTGAAAAACAAGCGCGTAAACGTGGTCGGAGGGGATGGGACGTTTTTCCCTGA
>JBFKII010000346.1:0-4103 GCA_041632295.1 Anaerolineales bacterium
ATTACAACGGGGCGCAGATCGTCCACAGGCTCGATGAGGACCACTGCGTTTGGGTGTATCTGGATGCGGGGCAGGTGCTCGGATATATCCACCTGGCCGCCGAGCCCTGGGCGGACGAAGGATTTGTCGAATACCTCGGCGTGGAAGATGACTTTCGAGGGCGCGGAATCGGCAGTGCGCTGCTTCATCGGGCCCTGGATTGGGGTTTTAATCAGCGCGGGCTGGCCGCCCTTGGGCTGGTTGTCGCGGACGGCAACACGAACGCACGCAGCATGTACGAGCGCTGCGGTTTCGCACTGAAACACACCGGGGTCAACCAGCGCTTGGAGCGGCCAAATGCCTGACTGACGCCTTCGATCGGCCAGTTCAGATAACCTACTCCTTCTTCCAAAATGATGGCCTTCTCTTTTCTCGATTCTGGCGGTTCCCTGCTGGATGCGATTATGGTCGGGGCCACCTACGGCGGGCTGGCAGCCCTGCCGGCATTGGCGATCATGTGCTTTCTTAGCAGGCAGTCCCGAACTGGCGCGGCGCTTCTGGCGGCTTCAGGCGCAAGCCTGCTTCTGACCCTGGCTTTCCAGTTTCTTGCCCAACGCCCCAGGCCGGATGCCGCGCTTGCGCTGATCCCTGTTCCGAATTTCCCCTCTTTTCCCAGCGGCCATGCGGCTCTGGCATTTTCAGCCGCGGCGGTGATCGGATTTCGCCTCCGAAGGGTCTCAGTTTGGATGCTGGCGTTGGCGGCGGCCGGCCTGATCGCTGCCAGCCGGGTGTACCTGGGCGTCCATTACGATACGGATGTGCTGGCTGGCGCAGCGCTGGGTTTCGGGGTCGGTGCCGGGACTTATGGCCTGGCCTTTGAGGGGGCCGGGTGCCAGAGAGGACTGCGCTGGCTTGTGTGGCCTCAGGCGGGTATCGTATTTGTGATCTCCATGATGGCCTATCTGGACCTTGTGCCCAAGGGCTTTCTCATCTGGGCGTATGCCGACAAAACCCTCCACTTTATCTTGTTTGGCCTGACGGCTTTTTTTCTGGAATTGTGGATGCCGACTCGCCGCCTGCACATTCGAAACCTGGGCATTCCGGCCGGGCCCCTGGTCTTGATGGGCGTGGTGCTGACAGACGAGATCCTGCAGCTGGCCTCACCAGCCCGCTCGGCGGATATTTGCGATCTGGCTGCGGATTCCCTCGGGATTGCGATTTTCGGCTGGCTGGCAGCTCGGTGGCGGAAAAAGCACATGCAGCCGTCCTGATCCTGCCAAAAAAGCCGCCCGGAAGTTGCAGAAAAGAATCGGATATACTTCATGCGTGGCCTCAATTTCTCGCCCTGAAGCCCCGCAGATCCTGGAATCAATTGTTTGTCCCGGCTGCGGCCTGGTGATGGCTCACCAGCCTCAGCTGTGGAATTTTGGCCTCATTTTCCAACCCCCGATATCCATTACAAACACACCCTTTTTGAGATTGCCCTGGAAGGGAACCTGCGATCACGCATCGATCTCACCCGGCGCTGGGCAGGTCATGTCTGGAAAGCCTGGACCCACGCCCATGGGCCGATCGCCTCCCTGGTGCACCATTTCCTGGATCTCGAAGGCCCAAATCCAAACCAACCGACTTAAGGAGCACAAATGTATACCACCGACCAATTTGAAAGCATGGCAGCCGAGACCATCACGATCCCGGGCCACAACAACGAACCCATCAAAGCTTATTATGCCCGGCCGATGGGCCCTGGGCCTTTCCCCGGCGTGGTCGTGATCCACCATTTTCCTGGATGGGATGAGTGGTACCGGGAGGCAACCCGCCGGTTCGCACATCACGGTTTTGCTGCCATCAGCCCCAACCTGTACGAGCGCATCGGCCAGGGCACGCCGGAGGACGTCGCCGCCAAGGTGCGCGCCCAGGGCGGCATCCCGGACGAGGTAGCTGTCGGCGATATTGCAGGTGCCATGCGGTATCTGCGCACATTGCCCAACAACAACGGAAAGGTCGGTGTCTTCGGAACGTGCTCTGGAGGGAGGCACGCGTTTCTGGCAGCCTGCCGGGAGCCGGGCTTTGACGCTGTCGTCGAGTGCTGGGGGGGAAACGTCGTCATGCCGGAGGAGCGCTTATCGGAGAATTATCCGGTCGCGCCGATCGACTTTACCGCCGACCTCCCCTGCCCGATCCTCGGACTGTTTGGAGAGGAAGACCGCAGCCCCACGCCGGAAGAGGTCGCTGTGCACGAAGCGGCCTTGAAGGCGCATGGCAAGGATTACGAATTTCACATGTATCCCGGCGCCGGGCATGGTTTTTTCTATTACAACCGGCCCGCTTACCGCCAGGAGCAGGCTGTGGACGGCTGGAATAAGATCTGGGATTTTCTTGCGAAGAACCTGGACGGGGAGCGTTGAGCATGTGCACGATGATCGCCGAGCAAATCGACATCCAGGGCAGCGGCAAGGGCCAGGGTGGTTGGTTCAAAGTGGAACAGGCTTACGTATCCTTCGACCACCCGTTCGACCTGGGCCTGGACCATGCCCTGAACATCGATTTCGTCAATGAAGGGATGGGAACAGGCGCGCGCGTTGCCGTCGAACTCAGCCCGGCCGCCGCACGCGCGCTGGTGGCCTCTATTCAGGCCGTTTTGGACAGAGCCGAGTCGGAAGGAGTGCTTGACTGACCGCAACCTGAGTCTGAAAGCGGCCAAAAAACAGGCGGCAGGGCTGGGCGGCAGAGCACCCATGTTTGAAGCGGTCGAGCTGCCCGTCGAAACCCACATGTACCTGCGCGCCAAGCCCAGGCCCTACCTGGAGGCATCCCTGGCCTTGTTCCAGGCGCTCGGAGGGAAGGTGATCGTCGAAATCGGATGCATGCGCGATCCCCTCGAACACCCGATCGAGGAAATCCACCCCTATTGCTGCAATGACGGCCATTCCACGTACTTTTGGGCCCTTTCCGGGGCCCAGGTGTTTTCGGCCGATGTCAACCCGCGGGCCGTACGGATCGCCCGGGAAAGCTGCAGGGATTTCCCCAACGTCCAAATCCACCTGGCGGATGGGATCGATTTCCTAACGGACTTCGATGGTTCCATCGACCTGCTCTACCTGGATGCCTGGGATGTCGAACCGGGGAGCGATTACGCTGCCAACCACCTGGCGGCGTTCAGAGCCGCACAACCGCACCTTTCGCCAATCCATGTGGTCACTATAGATGATACCGACCTCGGCGGGGGGGGCAAAGGCAGGCTTCTGGTACCAGAACTTGATTTGCTGGGCTATGAAATCCTTGTGCGGGGACGGCAAACCATTGCGTTAAAAGAGTACGGAGCAAAAAATGACGGAAATTAAACGCGTCAAAATTCATCCGGAGACCGATCTGGCAGACGTATTTCCGTTTTCCCGTCTGGTGCGCGTTGGAAATCTGATTGAAATATCCGGAACGGGTGCCTACGATGGTGATACGATGATTGCCCCTGGAGATCTATTCCGGCAAACCGCATTCATTTATAGCAAGATCGAAAATGCGCTAGCCCAGGCAGGCGCCGGCCTCGCGGATATCGTCAAGATCACGATATTTATTAAGGATGCCGCCAAGTGGCCCGATGTAGCCCGAGCACACCGGCAGTATTTCGAGAAAATCCGGCCGGCCGTAACTCTGGTGGAAGTAAGCTGCCTGATCGCGCCGGAGATGGAGATCGAAATTGAGGCCAGCGCCTATATCGAAACCGGATGAAAACCTACAAACTGTATCTCGAATCGGGCCCAAAAAAACGGAAAACCATGGTCCATGTGCCGGAACTGCTCGGCTGCATAGCAAACGGCCCCACCACCGATCAGGCCCTTGATTCGACTCCGCAGGCGGTTAGGGACTTTTTGGAATTGATGGCCCGCTGTGGCGAGCCGGTCAATCTGCAGGCCCCGTTTCAGACCGAGATCGCCCAGCATGTAACCGAAGGCATCTGGCTGGGCAATGGAGACCCCTCGATCCTATTTGAAACCGACCTCGTGCCGGTGAGCCGGGAGGAAATTGAGGTTTTTATTAAACGTCTTGAAGCGATGGCGGAGGAGATAGAAAGTTTGGTGCTGCCGTTGCCGGCTGAAAAATTTTCTGCGGAACCATCCAGAGGC
>JBFKII010000347.1:0-4083 GCA_041632295.1 Anaerolineales bacterium
ATCCGGTCCGGGCCGCAATGGAGGTGAGCCATGGAAACCAATCTTTCAAACCGAAACTCGGCGATGGAGGTGCCCGAGGAGCCGCAGCTCAGCCGGCGCGAAGTGCGCTACCTGCAGGTCCGGCGGCTTTCCGGGCTGATCTGGCTGCTGGCCGGAGTGCTGGACGGCATGCTCGGGATCCGCATCCTGCTCAAATTCATCGGCGCGAACCCGGAAAGCCCTTTCGCCGCCTGGATCTACCGGATCACGGAGCCGTTCCTGGTCCTGTTCCAGGGCCTGACGGACAACCCGTCCATCGGGGATATCGTTCTCGAACTCCATGCCTTTTTCGCCATCGCGTTCTACGCACTGGCGGCCTGGGCGCTGGTCCGGCTGGTCTGGCTGGTTTTCTACCGCCCTGAGGACATCCAATAAGGCAGCACACCCAATAAATCCTGGAACCCCGGCTTGCAAAGCCGGGGTTCCTTGTTTGCAAACTCAGAGCCTTGCTTGAGCCCTGTTGGCGAGGTCCGCACCCTGCGCCCATTTTAAATGAACAGCCGCGTGAAAGGCGGCTGGTTTTGTGTGCGGTGATTGTGTCGTGGCTTACACCAGCGCCCGGCGGCGGGTGAGCAGCCCCAGGACGACGGTCAGCAGGGCTGAACCGACCACCGACCAGACGATAGGAAAGGCTTCGCCGTCGATCGTGACCGGCAAAACAGTCGGCAGGCCGAACTGCCTGGCGATCCACAGGCCGATGAACGCCCCGATAAAGCCGATCACGGCCGATGCCAGGCATCCCCCCAGCGAGTAGCCGGCCAGCGACTGCCCGATCGCGCCGGCGATGGCAGCGATCAATACGAGTGTCAGGAATCCCAGCGGTGTCATATTCTCTCCTCTTTTTTCAACAATTCTTTGTCTTGTGATGGTGATGCCAGCAGTGCATCTGCCCCAAGCGTACAGATAACGTCCCTATCTGAACTTAAGGAAGCTTTTGGGGCCGATTAAGGGCAGTTTAAACCTCCGCGGCAGCGGTCTGCAGGCTGGCCGGGTGCGAAAAACAGGCCTTAAGCCGGACTTAAGATCGGCAATAACTGCTGTTAAAGACGCCTGCCGTTCCGGCTGTTACGATTAGGTCAACCAAAAATTGATAAAGGAGGAACGAATGCTCAGGAGCTTAAACGAAGTTCTTGGATATAACATCACGATCGATGGTTTTGAAGACGTTGGCAAAGTGGATGATTTCCTGTTCGATGATGACAACTGGAACGTCCAGTTCATGATCGCCAAAACGGGTGGATGGCTGAATTCCGAAAAGCGCCTGATAACCAACGAGCATTTCGGGCAGCCGCAGTGGGACATGCGCTCGTTCCCGGTGGACATGAGCGAGAAGGAGATCGAAACCAGCCCGGAGGTTGACGAGAGTATCGACATGCCGAACCGCCAGCGGATCGTGCTGCCGGCAAACTACCAGTGGGATTTCAACTGGATCGGCGAGCTGCACCGGCCGGAGCCGATGCCGCTGCGCGCTGACAGCAACGCATCCGTGCGGGTGACCCAGACTCAGGTCACCTACCAGACCAGCCCGGCCTTGCTCAGCGTGCGCGAGGCGCTCAATTTTGAGGTCATCGACCGGAACGCCAAGTCGATCGGCCGGATGGACGATTTTATCGTCGACGACCAGGAGTGGATGATCCGCTACATGGTCCTGGACACCGGCAACATCCTGACAGGAAAGAAAGTGCTGGTTTCCCCGATATGGCTGAACGAGATCGATTTCGATCAGAAAAAGGTCTACCTCGATCTCGCCAAGGAGACCATCGAAGAGGCGCCCGAGTTTGACCCGGGCCAGCCCATCAACCGCAAGTACGAAGAAGTGCTCTACGATTTTTACGGTCGTCCGACCGTATAAACCAACCATCCAAAGGCCTGAAAGGCAGGACGGCGGCGCAGTGTTCACTGCGCCGCCGTTATTTTTTGGAAAGCCTGCACACCGGGTCATTCATCGCCGGTTGAGTCCGATGGCGGGTGAGGAAACCGGTCTTCGACTTCGGGCGGGCGCCCGCCGCTCAGACCTGTGTAATTTCATTTGCCGCTGGAACCGGGCACAGCCAGGCGCTTTCGTAAGGGGCCAGCGCCAGGGCCAGAACGCCCCCGGCCGCCCTGAAGCGCTGTCCGCTGAGGCGGTTCTCCCAGGCGGTATGCGCTTCCAGCTTTTGGGTTCCCAGCTCCAGGGAAAGGCTGGCGGCGGCGCCGGTCACGTTGGCCAGGCAGAGCACCGGCGACCGGTCGCCGCGCAGCACGGCGAAGACTCCGGGATGCAGCGCCAGCACCCGCTGCAGGCTCCCGGGATGCAGCCCGGGCAGCCTCCGGCGCGCCTCCAGCAGGCGGCGGTATCCCGCCAGCACCCGCCCGGAGCGCGAGCCGGGCCGCCGAAGCGCAGCTTCCAGGTCGTCCAGGTCGAATTTCTCCCGGTTGATCGAGCGCGCCCGCCCGGTCTCCTCGACGTATGCCTGGCAGTTTCGCGAGCCGAACAGGCTGTGGACGTAGATGCCCGGCACCCCCGCCAGGGACAGCATGATGGCCTGGGAGGCCAGAAAGCGACTGATGCCGGTGTCCGTGTCCGCTTCTTCGGACGCGTTGAGGAAATCGTAGAGCGTGATGTTCAACTCGTAGACGCTGCGCGAGCCGTCCGGATTGTTCTTGTACGAGACCCGGCCGCCGTGTGCCTGGGTGCGCTCGACCAGGGCGTCCAGCTCGCCGGCGGTCAGGATGCCCTCGGCCGGCCGCACCCCGAGCCCGTCGTGCGAGGCGATGAAATTGAAGAACGCGGTCCGCTCGGAAGGTACCTCCAGCCCGGCCGCCCAGGCGGTCAGCTTGTCGGCATCCCCCGTCAAAAAGGTGTGCAGGACCAGCGGCGCCAGGGGGAATTGGTAGACCATCTGAGCCTCGTCGCCGCCCTGGCCGAAATAAGAGATGTTCTCCTCGTGCGGAACGTTGGTCTCGGTGAGCAGGATGACGTGCGGGGCGACGGCGTCCAGGGCGGCGCGCCACAGCTTGATAACCGCATGGGTCTGCGGCAGGTGGATGCACGGCGTACCCACTTCCTTCCAGAGGTAGGCGATGGCGTCCAGCCGGATGATCTCCGCCCCCATTGACACATAGCGCAGCAGGACGTCGATAATTGCCAGCAGCACCTCCGGGTTGGCGTAGTTGAGGTCGATCTGGTCGTCGCTGAAGGTCGTCCAGACGTGCCTCCCGCCAGCCGCGGTTTCGACCGGCGTGAGCAGCGGCAGGGCGCGCGGCCGCACGACCTTCGAGAGGTCCGTATCCGGCGGTACCTCGATGAAATAGCCCCGATATGGCGCCTCCTGTCGCAGGTAAGCCTGGAACCACTCGCTGCGGCTTGAGATGTGGTTGATGACCGCATCGAACATCAGCCGGTATTTCGTCCCGAGCCGGGCGACATCGGGCCAGCTGCCGGCCCGTGGGTCGACCTGGTGGTAATCGATCACCGAGAAGCCGTCATCGGAGGAGTAGGGGAAAAAGGGCAGCAAATGGACGGCATTGACCGCTCCGGCCAGGTGTGCGTCCAAAAAATCGCCCAGCGTGTGCAGGGGGGCTTGCCCGGGGCGGCGGAACTGGTCGGCGTAGGTGATCAGCACGGCGTCCTGCTCGCTCAAAGGCAGCGCTGGGGGTGCGGCCGCCTCAAAATGCGGGTGCGCCTGGCGAAAAGTGTGCAGCTTTGCATGCAGACGCGGCCAGGTCCCGGCGGCGGTTTCCGGGCCGTAAAGGAACTCGAGGTGGGTGCGCATGCGCTCTTCGGGGGTCATTCTGGCTGGTCGCTCCTGAAATTCGTTGCGGATCTGGTAGCCGGGAACCGGCTTCCGGGGATATCATAATCGGGGTGATTGAATCGGCACATCATTTCGCCGATCGCCCCGGCCGGATCCGGGTCGAAATGCTCGGCGATCGCGTTCCAGCCGGTCCATTTTGCACAAACCGCGAGGTTCAGATGAAAACTCTCCCCGCAACGGAAAACGTGCCCGCCGTCCGGACGGATTATGAGGATGAAGCCGCCTGGGAGGCGGTTCGCCAGGCCAT
>JBFKII010000348.1:0-4044 GCA_041632295.1 Anaerolineales bacterium
CAGCCCCAACCCCGCCCAGGCAAAGACCAGAACCAGCGGCATGATCAGACCGATCGGATACAGGAACACGGTTGCCCGGAACTTTTCCGGCAAAGCAGCAAATTCCAGCCAGCCGGAGAGCGCCGGGAAGTGGGTGCGGACATGCAGCAGGTCCGCCAGCGTGAAAAGGGCCAGCAGGCCGGCCAGGGCGGTCAGGGCCGGGAATTTTTGGGCTGTGTCCAGCACTATGTGGTTAAATCCCAGGATCAACAGCACAGGCAACGCCAGACCGAATGCGGCCAAAACGAGCCAGCGCCCATAGCGCGGCTTGCGCCACAGCGCCGCCGCCCCGGCGAAGTAGGCCAGCCCCAGGCCAGCCCAGGCGGCCATCAGCCAATCCGTGAACTGCGGAGAGCCCGATCCCCAGCGCCCGACAGCCAGGCTAAGCGGGAGCACAAACAGGACGGCAGCAGCCAGGGCCAGCCAACTGATCCCCAAAAACGGGGCATAGCCCCCCACCACCAGCGCGGCCAGCGCCAGGGCCGCCACCGCCGCCCACAGGTCGATCGGGATAATAAAAATACCGAGACCCATAGCCAGCAGCAGGGTCCCGAAACCGGCCAGCTGGAATGCCAGCAGGTGCAGATTGCGCCCTGCCAATTCTTGGGGGAGTACCCCGGACAACCGGCGGTTCAATCCGATATAGATCGGAGACAGGATGGCCAGGACGGACGGAAACCAGGCCCATGGCACCCCCAGCGACCAGAAAATGACCCCGACAGTCACCGCGCTGGACCAGACAGCCGCATGGGTGCTGATCGGGTGGGGAAAGCGCCAGGACAGGAGGGCGGCAGATGCAGAGGCAATCCCGAAAGCCAGCGGCAAGGCGATGGTATGGCGCACCCCTGGGACGAAAAGCAGGAACAGCAGCGTGATCGGCAGGAAGATGGGCGGGAAGCGCCGAGCGGAAGCCGCGAGTTCATGCCACTTTTCAGCGCCGCGGCCCAGCCGGTAGCTGCTTTCCACCGAAATCAGGCCCAGAAGCGTCACTGCAGCAAGCGGCCACTCCACAGTTTTGGTCAGGACCAATGCCAGGGCGGCGAAAGTACTCCCCAAACCAACGATGGCGATATAGCCAAAGAATTCCTCCTGAAGCAGGCGCCAGGCAGTGAACAGGTAAAGCAGCGTGCAGATCACCGATGTGACCAGCCAGTACAGGGCCAGGTCGACGGTCAGCCCCCCAAACTGGTAGATGGCGGCAAAATCGACCGCCAGCAGGATCTGCCCGATTCCGATCAGCACTGCACCGGTCTGGACCAGCTGCATCTTGTTGTGCACCAGCAGGCCACCGCCGAAGAAAGCCGTTGGTATAAAGAATATGATCGCCACCTGGCCCCACTGCGGGATCTGGTTCCAAAAATTGAGCACCACGACTGCGATCGAGACCACGAACAAAAAGGCGGCGAAATAGCGCAGCCAGCGCACGAGCAGGCCGGAAACCGCAGCCTCGACCACTTTTTCCCAAAGTTTGTCCCACTGGATGAGCGGCTGGCGTGGCTCGGGGGGCTCTTTTGGCCTGGGCGGTGGCGGGAACGGTTGGATGGGTTCGCTGACCCGCGCCTGCCGGGTAGGACGGCTGACCGCTTCTGCCACGACCGGTTCCGCTGGCAGGCCCTGTTCGTGCGCTTCAGGGAGCCGTTCACCGGACAGGAACTTTTGCAGTAATGCGGCAGCCGCCCCGCCAAGCAGGTAATCAGCCTGCCATTTGCCGACCAGTTCGAAAGCGTACCGGTTGGCTGCAGTGGAGGTGATGTGTGGTAATTCTGTTTTAGCAGGGACTGCCAGGGCTTTCAACCGGCGGGCCAGGTCTTCATTCAACATGGCGGCTTCGCCGGAACTGATCAGCGCGCTTGAAATCCACAATGGAATCCGCGCTTCAACCGCCCGCAGCAGGGCGGCGGTGCGGATCTGGTCTTCGGTAAGCTGGGGAGGGGAGATCAGGTTCTGGACTTTCCAATGTTCATCCTGGCCGATGACTTGCAACCCCTCCCAATCTGCCAGTTTTTGCAGGATGAACGCATCCAGCTCCTCTTTCTCTACGGGCGGCAGGACAGGCAGAACATCCCGACCATCCGGGTCGATCCCCAGGCGGCTCATCTCAAAGTGAACCTGGTCGCGAAGGCGAAGTGAGGTGGCAACATCAATCGCTTCCGCCAGGATCCAGTCCGGGATCGCCCCGCGCAGGCCATGGAGCAAGGCCAGGCTGTGCAGATCGGCGGGTTCGGGCGCGGGCACACCGAGGGGGAACAGCTCGGCATGCAGGGCCTTCAGGCGCTGTTCGGCGCTATCCTGGAGGCGGCGGATGGTAGCGGCGCCCAGGGTGGCGTCCTGCTCCCTCAGCCATGCCAGCAGGTATTGGACATGCTGGTATTCCTCCAGCGTGTGCCGATCGTAAGCCAGGCCGCACTCCCCGCATTGCAGTAATGCGGTCTCAGATACATGGTTGCAGTTGGGGCATTTCATTGAAGCCCGCCTTTCCCTGATAGGTATCGACTGGCGCCACGCATGCTAAGGTGAACGCAGTTCAAAATGATCAAAATCAATCCTGACCGTGGCCTGTTCCGTGCTGCTTACCGCCAGCCCGACTTCCCCGTGAGGCGGCAGGTCCGGGGACCAGGCAGCAGTAAATCGCCCGTTGACGTAAAAATACACCTGCTCGCCCAGGTCGATGACGGCCAGACGGTTCTCCCCGCCCCCTTCGACCCCCGCAGCGGGTGTCCAGTCAACCAATGTCTCCCCGACGGCTTCTCCCTGCACCCGCACCAACTGGTAGTGCCCATCCGACCGGATCTGGAACAGCGTTCCACAGCCTTTGGAATTTCTGATGACCAGGCCGTGTCCCCAGCCTGATGAGTCATAAAGGCGGGTATCGGCGGCCAGATAGTAGGGCGGAATGAGGGGCGTTTGCCGGGGTATTGCGTGCACGACTTCTGCCCCGATGCGAGGGATATCCCAGCGATAGCTCCCCCCTTCGATAATCTGGAACGGGAAGAAAACCGGCCATTCGGAATCATTGCTGTCGAAGCTGTCCTCGAAAATTAGCTGCCAGGTGGACTCGGCCTCCGAAAGCGACTCTTCGGCCAGCAAGGCCAGTTCAGGTTCGGTAAGCGGCGGAGTCGCGCTGGAACCGGCCGCCATCGGCTCCAGGATCGGGCATGGCGCAAGAAGGGTTTCCGAATGGCTGCGGATCTTGAAATTGTCAAACGACAATTCGCAGCGCCCGGGCGGTTTATCGATCTCGGCGTGCAGCCCCGGCCAGATGGGTGCCGGGTCCAACCCATCGAGTTCCCCGACAAACCTTTCGTTTATGAAAAAATCGAGGTGGCCAGTCTGATAAACCATAGCCAGAGTGTCCAGCCCTCCGGTATCGAAATACTCAGGAAGTCGAAACGAGAGCAGCTCGTTTGCAGCCGATTGGGGGTCTTCCCGGAAAAAAACGCGGGCCGAATCCGGTCCGGAAATCTCGAAACCGTAAAACCCGGTTCCTTGCTGGTCCAGGAGGAGGCCGTAGCGGCAATTTGAATCCCCGGTGACTGAGCTGGTCTCCACCATGAGGGCAAAGGACGCGCTTCCAATCCCACGGGGCGAACGCGCCCACCAGAACCCAGCTTCCAGGGAATCAATTACCCACAAGTAGGTCCCATCCTGAATGGAGCGCAAGTCGCCGGTTTCGGAGCCGAACGTGCGGGCTTCTTCCCATTGCGTGCTCGCCCCCTCATCGAATATTTCAAAATACTGGAGCGGCCAAGATAAAACATCCAGATACAGACTGAAGTGCGCACTATCATCGACCACCGGAGCCGAAGGAGCCAGAGAATCTGGCGAGTTTGCAGCCCGAATCCGCAGCAAGTCAAAGAAAACACCTGACGAAAAAAACAACACACACGCCCCCAGAAGGGTGATACCGGCTATGCCCAGTATCACGGCTGGCCATTTACGCAAGATTGACCCGGCTATTTTTTCTTTCGACCCGGCTTCCGGCAATAGCGGTTTAACTTCCTGGGA
>JBFKII010000349.1:0-4038 GCA_041632295.1 Anaerolineales bacterium
CTTCCCGGGCCCAGTTCTGGTGCTGAACGGGGCGGAGGACGAACCCAACCGCGGGCCGGACGTAAAATTGGTCCGGCGCCTCCCGAACGCGCGACTGCAGATTCTGGATGATGCCGGCCACCTGTGTAGCCTGGAACAGCCTCAGGCTTACAGCCAGGCAGTGCGCCGCTTTGCCGATCGCCTTCCCTGGCAGAACGCGGAGCCCGCTCCGGTATCACCGATCTCCGGATAGCATTTCGCAGCCGGACGGCGCCGGCAGCCATTGCGCCCGGTGCGGAATATGGGACAATATCGTCGTATGGATCTCTCCGCCTGCCTGCACGACGATCGAACCTCCGCCTGGCTGGCGTTCGAAGCCCCCGAGTCGGTGATCGCAGCCTACACCCTCGCCGACGTGGTGCCTGCGCTCCAGGAAATCCAGCGCAGGGTGGATCGGGAAGGCAGTTGGGCGGTGGGTGCCATTGCTTATGAAGCCGCCCCAGCTTTTGACTCTGCGATGGTAGCGCACCCACCGGTCCACGGCCTGCCCCTGGTCTGGTTCGGCCTGCATTCCGGGCCGAATACCCTGGATCGACTGCCTTCTGAACCGGTTCTGGAACCGAACGGGCCGGCGCCCGAACTTACCTGGCGCCCGGATTTCACGCCTGAGGAATATGACCAGGCCATCCGCCAGATAAAATCCCAGATCGCAGCCGGCAACACTTACCAGGTTAACTACACCCTGCGCATGCGCGCCCACTTCGAACAGGACCCCTGGTCTTACTTTGGCCGCCTGGTCCGGGCACAGCGGGGGAATTTCAGCGCCTTCATCCGCACCGACCGGCACGTGATCTGTTCTGCCTCTCCCGAGCTGTTCTTCAGCCTCGACGGGGACAAACTGACCTCCATGCCGATGAAAGGGACCGCCGCTCGCGGCCGGACCCCCGAGGAGGACCATCAACAGTCGGTCTGGCTGCAGCAGTCGGAAAAAAACCGGGCTGAAAACGTGATGATCGTGGACATGGTGCGCAATGACATGGGCCGCATCGCCCGCACCGGCAGCGTGGTCGTGCGCTCCTTGTTCGACGTGGAGCGCTACCCCCATCTCCTGCAAATGACCTCCACGGTCGAATGCCGCACGCCGGCAGCTTTCCCCGATATTCTGGGCGCGCTTTTTCCTTGCGCCTCGATCACCGGCGCCCCCAAGATCCGCACGATGGAGATCATCCGGGAACTCGAGTCGGCGCCGCGCGGCATGTACACCGGGGCTGTAGGCTGGCTGGCGCCCGGACGGCGGGCCAGTTTCAATGTCGCCATCCGCACCATGGTGCTCGATACCCACACACGACAGGCCGAATACGGCACCGGCAGCGGGATCGTCTGGGATTCGGATACCAGCGGGGAGTACGATGAAAGCCTGCTGAAGGCCAGCATTCTGACCGCCCCCCGCCCGCCATTTTCCCTGATGGAGAGCCTGCTCTGGTCACCCGAGGGCGGCTTTTTCCTGCTCGAGCGCCACCTCCAGCGCATGGCGGCTTCGGCGGACTATTTCGGCTACCCGCTCCCGATCGATGCGATCCGGCAGGGGTTGGAGTGGGCGGTTCTGGTACTGGCCCGTAAACCGCACAAAGTGCGGCTTCTGGTGGACGAGAACGGAGATTTCAAAGTGGAAACCCAGCCGCTGCCGGCCGGTTTCCGGTTTGCCGATCACCCCGATCAATCCCGGGCCGCCTCCTGGGCGCTCTGCCCCCATGCCATCGACTCACAGGATGCCTTCCTGTTCCACAAGACCACCCGGCGTTCGCAGTATGACCTGGCGCAGCAGGCCCGGCCGGACGTGGAACATGTGCTGCTCTGGAATCTGGAGGGGCAGGTGACTGAGACCAACCTGGCAAACCTGGTTTTCCTGATCGATGGGCGCTGCTACACCCCGCCGGTCGCCTGCGGCCTGCTGGCCGGGACCTACCGGGCCGAACTGCTGGACAGCGGGCTGGTCTCGGAGCGGGTGTTGATGAAATCAGAACTGGAAGCGCTGGAAGGGCTGTGGGCGGTCAACGCAGTGCGCGGCTGGCAGCGCCTTGAGTCGCCGCACTGACCGGCACGTGCCCGATTCCACCGCTGGTGAAACCCGCACGCTGCCGTTTGCTTATACCGTTTCCCTCCTGGCAGTCATTGCCCTGCTCACCTGGTTCCAGTCTGCCCGCTTGCAGCAAGTGGGATCGGATCGGGAGCAGGCCAGCCCGCCCCCACCGCCGTCCAGCTTTGAATTGAGCGTTCAGGGGGAGTTGATCCGGTTCACCTGGCAGGATCCGGCGGTAAGCGACCTTTCCCACGTTGCCATCCTGAGGCGCGAAGACGGCATCTTCCCTTCCGGCCGGGGTGATGGCGAATTGATCCTCAAGGTGGCGCCCGGAGAACGCACCGCCACGGACAAAATATCGCTGGAACAACTGCCCAGGCAGCTGTTTTTCTCCCTGTTTGCCGTGGACCGGAAGGGGCGCTATTCCAACCCGGTGACAGCTGCCCTGTTCTGCGACCTCAGCGGCTGCGTGCGCGTGCCCGACATGGACACCTTGATTCATATCCATAATGCAGAAGACGCCGCCGCCCTGCAAGAACTGGTCCGCAGGCAGCTATGGCCCGGAGGCCACATTCCCAGCCGCCTGCCGGATGCGATCGAAAGCGTGCGGGACGACCGTTATCCCCAGGCGTCCGAGATCCAGGCGCTCCAGATCGAAATGGAATTCGGTTTGTTTTCCCGGGTTTACTTATTCATCCCGAGATCACCGGGGAAGGTGCTGGTTGTTTACCACCAGGGCCACGAGCACGACCTTTCCGCCAGCGCGCCTGCTATCAACCGGCTGCTTGCGTTGGGCTATCCCGTGCTGGCTTTCAATATGCCGCTGGTCGCGGGAAATGCCGTGACAAACGGACCGGTCACGCGGCACGACGATTTGGCAGACATGGTGCGCCCGCTCCACTATTTTGTCGAGCCGGTGGTGGTGGGGCTGAACCATGCGCAGGCCTGGAGGAGCTTCGAAGCGGTGGCGATGCTGGGCATCTCCGGCGGAGGCTGGACGACGACGCTGGTTGCCGCGGTCGACCCCCGAATTTCACTGGCGGTGTCCGTGGCCGGCGGCTATCCGCACTACATTCGCGATCAGATCCCCGGCAATACCGGCGATTTCGAGCAGCGCTACCCGGATTTTTACCGGCGAGTTTCCTACCTGGACCTGTTTACCCTGGCGGCGTCCGGCCGCCACTACCTGCAGATTTACAACTACCTCGACCCGTGTTGTTCCCAGAACGCCTATGCCCTATCTTACGAAAAAGCGGTTGCCGCCCGTGCTGAGATACTCGGCGGCCGTTTCGAGATCTGGATCGACCGGGCTGCCGACCGGCACGGGCTTTCGGACGCCGCCTTTCCAAAGTTTTTGGAGTCACTCGCCGCATTGCAACGTTGAGCGCGGCGGGGAACGGCCGGCGATTTCAAAACGTTGGTCCCAGGGGGCATCACCATCTTTTGGCTGAAATATGTGCCCACGGAGGCAGAAATGAGTGAAATTTTCAAGATTGTTGCGCTACGCTACCCGAGCTTTTACCTGCAGGAATTCGAAAGAGCGGTGGCGTTTTACACGCAGGTCTTCGGTGAGCCGCAAACCAATGAAGAATCGATCAAGGGCTGGTTCCTGGGAGATACCTGGCTGACCCTGTTTCCGGCCGTCGGGATGGCGGCAGTGCCCGGCGAAAACCCGCGCAACGCCGAGTTTGCGGTCCAGGTCGAGGAGCCCGATCAGGTCGACCGGCTTTACGCCGCCTTACTGGAGGCCGGTGCAAAAGCCTGCATGGCGCCGGAGGACACAGAGATGTACGTGCCGATGCGCTTTTGCTGTGTCGACGACCCGTTCGGGATCCGCGTGGACGTCTTTTGCCCGCTCAAAGGGGGTTGATTCACGGTCGATCCGTGCCTGCCACCCCCAGCACAAACACGTCCACCGGATTTTCCAGCCCTTTCAGTTCCAGCTGCCGCGTTTTTGCTCCACCGGTTGGAATTCCTGC
>JBFKII010000350.1:0-3989 GCA_041632295.1 Anaerolineales bacterium
GTGTCAGTTCTTTGGTGCTCATTGTCAGTAGTTCGTCCAAGGCTGCCGTCCTATTTTGCGATTTCCAAAATAGGACATTTTAACTTTGCAGAAATAGGACTCTACTACTTTGCGCTAACACAAAATACCTATAAATTGACAAAGAACCGCATTAATGTTAAAATAGTCGCCGTAAATGGCGCATGGCGGCCGGGAATCCGGCCTGATAGAAATACACAGTGGTAATCGGAAAATTATCCCAAGTTATTTTCGAAAATCAGGCACGACCAGAGTAAACACCTCCCCGGCCCTTTGAGGCCGGGTTTTTTTTGAAACCAACACCTTACTGTCGGAATATCCGAAGAAGGTGATTTTAAATCCAACATCCATCCGGAGTGAACATTCGCTTCTGAACTCACGTTTTGGGATTTATCCCATTTCAAGGGGTTTGGCGTGCGGCAATCCAGGTGGGGGTTGAAAAATGGAGAATAAATGACAGACAAGTTACGCATTATCCCGCTCGGCGGTCTGGGAGAAATCGGAAAAAATATGACCGTCTTTGAATATGGGGAAAAAATCTTGCTCGTGGACACCGGGCTGATGTTCCCCGAAAACGATATGTTGGGGATCGATTACATCATCCCGGATTTCCAGTATTTGATCGACCGGGCCGATTGGGTCCAGGGGATCTTCATCACCCATGGCCATGAAGATCACACCGGCGCCATCAACCACGTACTCGACCATGTCGATGCGCCGATCTACGCCACTCCCCTGACGCGCGGCCTGCTGGAGGTCAAAATCGCACGCGAGAAGCGCAACCGCTTCGCGGATTTGCGCACTATCCAGGCCGGCCAGACTATCCAGATAGACCCGTTTACGGTTGAGACCTTTCACGTCTGCCATTCGATCCCGGATGGGGTCGGATTGGGGATCACCACCCCGGCGGGCCTGGTCGTTCACACCGGGGACTACAAGTTCGACCATACCCCGGTCGATAACTGGCCGACCGACTATGCCAAGCTCTCCCAGTTCAGCGGGCGCGGTGTGCTGGCGCTGATGGCCGATTCGACCAACGCGGATGAGCCTGGCTGGACCCCCTCGGAGCGGGTGATTGACCCGGCGCTGGACAAGGTCTTCCGCCAGGCGCCCGGACGCATCCTGGTGGCCTCCTTCGCATCGCTGATCTCACGGATGCAGCAGGTGGCCAATGCGACCGTCCGGCACCGGCGCAAGCTGGCTTTTGTGGGCACCAGCATGACCGAAAACGCCAAAATGGCCAGGCAGCTGGGCTACCTGGAGATTCCCAAAGAGGTGCAGGTCTCGCTTGAGAACGCCCTCAACATGCCTCCGGAGGAAGTGGTCCTGATGTGCACCGGCTCGCAGGGAGAACCCTCTTCGATCATGGGACGCCTGTCGCGCGGCACGAACCGCCATTTTGACGTTCGTGAGGGCGATACGATCGTGCTCTCTTCCCACCCCATCCCGGGGAATGAGGAAACGGTTAACAAAACGATCAACAAGCTTTTCCGGCGCGGCGCAAACGTGATCTATGACCCGATCGCCCCGGTGCACGTCTCCGGGCATGCCAGCCAGGAGGAAATGAAACTGATGCTCCACCTGGTCAAACCCAAGTTCCTGATCCCGGTGCACGGGGAGCTGCGCCACCTGCGGCAGCACGGCCAGCTGGCCCAGGAAATGGGAATCCCCGCGGAAAACATCGCCGTGGTGGAGAACGGCCAGGTGATCGAATTCGACCAGGATGGGACCATGAGCCTGGGGGAGCGGATCCCGGGCGATTACGTCTTCGTGGACGGCACCGGGGTTGGGGATATCGGCCCTTCCGTTGTTCGCGAACGGGACATCCTGTCTCGCGAAGGCTTTGTGATGATCAACCTGGTGGTCGACTCGCGCAGCGGGCAGCTGATACGTGACCCGGAGATCACCACGCGCGGCTTTGTGTACACGCCGGAGGCAGAGGAACTCCTCGAGGAAACGAACCGCTTTATCACCAATGCCGCCCGGGATTCGAACGGGAACTTTGCCAGGGATATTGAGCGAGCGGTAAAAAACTTTCTGTACAATGAAACCCGCCGCCGGCCGATGATCTTCGTCCATGTGGCTGAGGTCGAGCCGGAGGCTCTCCGGTCCTGACCGCGGGATCTTAAAAAGGAAACGACCCCCAAGGTTCGCTTTGGGGGTCGTTGTTTTTCAGGGAGTGGGGGTCAGGGTGGCGATGGAACCCGGGGTGGTCGCTGCGCCTGGGGTATCTGTCGGCGCCGGGGTGACCAGGTTGACCGGCACCTGGATGATCTGGCCGACAAAAATCTCGTTCTCGTTTTCCAGGTCCTCATTCGCCTCCAGGATGGCTTCCACGGTGCTGTTGAATACGAAAGCGATCAGGGAGAGCGTGTCGTCCGGCTGAATGCGGTATTCGATCAGGAAGCCCGGAGGCAGCCCGGCCGGAATTGGCGTGGCGGTGGGCGGATCGACGTTCGGGTCCGGGATCAGCAGCTGCTGGCCGATGAAGATGTTGCCGTCTACCAGCCCGTTGGCTTCCATAATCGAAAGGACCGGAACGTTGAACTGTTCCGAGATCGAAAAGAGCGTGTCCCCTTCCTGGACGGTGTAGATGAACGGCCCTTCGATAGTCGGTGTGGGCGTGATCGTCGGGGTCTCCGTCGGCGTGGCGGTGGGTGTCGGCGGCAAAGGGGTGCTGGTGGGCGGCAGCGGAGTGGGAGTGTCCGTCGGGGTGTTGGTGGGTGTTGCCGTGGGCTGGAATGCGGCGAAGATGGCGGCGTCCGGATTGGTGTACCACTGGAAAATGACAACTGCGCCGGCGAAGATCAGCAAAATGGCGACTGCGCCGACGATAAAGGCTCCCGGCGCTCGCTTCTGGCGCTTCTGAAATTTTTCGATGACTTCCTGGGCGGAGTCCTGGTCACTCATAATTATTCTTCCGGTGGAGTAAAATGGGTTCCACTGCCGGGCGATTCTAACCGATTTTATGATGAAAAGCACCATCCTCGAATTTCCCATCGGGTAGGGGCGATCCTGGCCCGGTATACGAGCAATGCCATCGTTTTCAACTTTTCTGAGCGATAAACCCCTCGAATTTATCCACATCCTGGCGCGCGGCTGGAACCTTGACTTGCCCGAATCCAGCCTGGAGGGCGTCCGGTTGGCGCTCGACCGGAAATTGCGGGACGGAGAGCTGGTGGCCGAGGTGGTCGCAGCTCTGCCCTCAGCGGCCCGCCAGGCGCTGGCAGCGCTCGTCGGGGCCGGGGGGCGGGTTCCGCTGGACCAGTTTTCGCGCCGGTATGGTGAAATCCGCCAGATGGGCCCGGCCAGGCTGGCGCGCGAGCATCCCGAGCGGTCGCCGGTATCGCCGGCGGAAAAGCTGTATTTTCTGGGGCTGGCCGGGCTGGCCCATTTCGACACCGGGGACGGCCCGCGCGAACACGTATACGTCCCGGATGACCTGCTGCCCCTGCTGCCTGCACTGCCGGTCGAAGGGCCGGCACCCCTTGGGCGTCCGGCGCGCGGGGCGGAGTACGCCAACGCCCGCCCGGCTACCGATGCCCTGCTGGATGACGCCACCACCTTGCTGGCCGCCTTGCGGAGCGGGATGGACCCCGAGACCGGGTTGGAGCGCTTCGGGCTGGCCGTCGGCCGGCAATTCCTGCTCGCTCTATTGCGCGCCCATGGCCTGGTGGACCCTTCGGACAAGGTAAAGCCCGATCCGGTGCGTGCTTTTTTGGAGATCGAGCCGGGCGCTGCGCTGGCGGCGCTCGTGCAAACCTGGCTGGCTGCCCCGGACCTGGACGAACTGCGCCTCCTCCCCGGGCTGGCGTTTGAGGGCACCTGGCAGAACGACCCGCTACAGACCCGGCGTGGGATCCTCACACTGATGGACCGGCTGCCCGACGGCGAGTGGTGGAACCTGGCAGCGTTCATCGCCGCTGTCCGGGAACATCACTTCGATTTTCAACGCACCGGGGAGGCTTTCA
>JBFKII010000351.1:0-3988 GCA_041632295.1 Anaerolineales bacterium
ATAGCGTTTTTTGTATTCCTGGTGTTTGTTCTCGCAGCCTGTGCTGGAGAAGTAGGCCCAGAAGGTCCACCAGGGCCAGCCGGACCAGAAGGCCCGGCAGGTCCGGCGGGGCCAGCCGGGCCAGAAGGCCCGGCAGGTCCGGCGGGGCCCCAGGGTCCTGCTGGAGATGCGGCGGTCTTAGCCGATCTGACCTGCACAGAATGTCACAACGACACCACGCTGATCACTGGCAAGCAAACCGCCTGGAGTGCAAGCGGGCATGGGTCCGGCTCGGCTTACGTGCGGGGCACCCGATCCTCCTGCGCAGGTTGTCACTCCGGAGGGGCCTTCAGCGAGCGCATCGCTGCGGGTCTTAACCCGTCCGAGTTGGAAGCAGGCGATCCAAACCCAACCCGCCAGGACTGTCGCGCCTGCCACCAGATCCATACCACGTATACAGGTTCTGACTTTGCTCTTGAGACGACTGATCCGGTGGCATTCTATGCCATCGAAGGCGTAACTTTTGATGGTGGGTCAGGCAACTTGTGCGTCCAATGTCACCAGCCACGGCGCAGCCTCGCCGCAGCAGAAAATGGTGTCATTTCGGGAATTACCTCACACTGGGGCCCCCATCATGGCCCGCAGAGCTCCATGCTGATGGGAGTTGGCGGTTCTGTTGAAGGCTCAGCCAGCGCGCATTACAACCTTGTGGAGGATACCTGTGTGGCCTGCCACATGGGCGAAGGCCGGAGTCACGGCTTTGAGGCAAATGTTGATAACTGCCAAGAATGCCACGAGGGTGCCGAGAACTTCGACATAAATGGCGTTCAGACCGAGGTTCAGGCCATGATCGATGAGCTTGGGGACCGGTTGGTCGCGGCAGGCGTGCTGGACGAAAACAGCCCAGACGGCCACCCGATCGTGGAAGAAGCCCCTGAGAATGTGGCGATCGCCCTTTGGAACTGGCTTTTGGTCGCACATGAAGACAAGAGCCTGGGCGTTCACAACGCGGATTACACCAAAGCGTTGCTTCAAGCCGGGCTCGATGCCTTGCCCTGATGTGTTCTGAGGAGCGCGCTGGCAGCAAACAAGGCCTGCAAAACGAAGGCGCTCCCGAACCTTAGAAACACATCGAACACAGGGGAAACCTACCTGCCGGTCAGAGACCGGCAGGTTTTATTTAACATGCCGAATGGGGGTTGTGCTAAATAAGACGAAAAAATGGAATACCGGCTACCGCTTGGACGAGTAATGGTTTGCTTGTTTTTCTCGCTCAAATCGTTCGCCAGGTCGGACGATGGCGAGTGCCGCTATAGGGCGGTTGCGGCGGGGCCCCGGCAGCGATTTCCTGCAGCCGGCGGACGCGCGCTTCCATTGCCGGGTGCGTGCTGTACGGGCCGCCGCGCGGCAGCCGCCCACCCGGGAAAAAGAGCCCAAAAAAGCCATTGTCCTGCAGGCGCTCCAGCTTGCGCAAGGCCAGGGCCATACCCTGGGGGTCTCCCGCCAGGCGGACGGCGCCCAGGTCGGCGTCGAACTCGCGCGTGCGGGACAGCGCCAGCTGCATCATCCAGCTCAGGCTGGGGGCGGCCACCAGCAGCAGGATCGCCAGCCAGGAGATGGTCGCCCGGCCCATCAACAGCAGGGGCAGGTTGACGAACAGCAGGAACTGGCCGAAAAAGGACAGAAAACGGGTGATGCGCCCAAAGACGTTAGCGAGGTTCATCACGCTCAGGTCGTTGTGCCAGATGTGGCTGATCTCGTGGGCCAGGATGTTGGTCAGGTCACGGCTGTCCAGGTTCTCCAGCAGCCCGGTGGTGACCCCGATGGCGGGGCGGCGGCGATCGCCGAGGGCAAACGCGTTCAGCATGCGCTCAGGGACCAGGTACAGGGTTGGCGCTGCCGGCAGGTTCGCCCGGCGGGCCAGCTCGTCCACGATGGCGTACAGCCGGGGAGCCTCCTGCGGAGATAGCCGCCGGGCGCGCAGCACGCGCAGCACCCAGCTCGGGGAGGCGCTGCGGCTGAAAAACAGGACCAGCAGGCCGAAGAAGGCTGCCCACAGCACCCCGCTGGTCCCACCCAGCAGGTAGCCCAGCAGGCCGAGCAGCAGCGCCATCCCGCCCAAGAGCAGGACGGTGTGCAGCCGGTTCATCGCCCGGTGGTTTTGAATTCGAAGTTCATTCATGGTTTTCTCCCAAATTCTGCCGGGGATCTCATCGCCGGCAGATACTCTTACTTTTAAGATACGCACCGAATGTGAAAAATTACCGAATTTAATGTATTAGGAATGTAAGAATCACCCGCCGCAAGGCGCGGCCCATTGTGCCGGGTGTGATCCCCCAAGCGGGTGTTGTCATTTGTCCTTGCTTTTTGAGGATAAATGCCCCTCCCATATTGAGAAATATTTCACAATAATGATTAAGACCGGAGTGACCTTTTTTGCTTAGGAGGTGCCGTACAACCGATATACACGCATTGCCCCACCCAAGCCGTATCGTTCACGAACAGGAGGATGTAATGATACGCAAAACTTTCTTCATGATCGGCATTTTCCTGCTGCTGGCCGCCCTGGTCATGGGCTGCGCCGGCACGCAGGGGGAAGCCGGTCCCCCCGGCCCGCCAGGGCCGCAGGGTGAAGCCGGTCCCCCCGGGGAACCCGGACCGCCTGGGCCTGCGGGTCCTGCCGGCCCGCAAGGAGACTCCGGGGACGCGGCTGTGGCTTTCGTAGGCGCAGAATACGCCGGACGTGATTCCTGTGCGGAGTGCCATCAGGAAACCTACGACGTCTTCATGCGCTCGGGCCACCCCTACAAGCTGAACCTGGTCGTTGATGGGCAGCCGCCCGAATACCCCTTCACCGAAGTCACCGAACTGCCGGAAGGCTACACCTGGGATGATATCCTCTACGTCATCGGCGGGTACAACTGGAAATACCGCTTTGTGGACCAGCAGGGATTCATCATCACCAATCCCCCCGAACAGACCGGTGTCTCGGACTATCTCAACCAGTGGAACTTCGCCAACCCGGTCGTCGGGAACGTCGCCGGTTGGACGACCTACCACTCCGGTGAAGAGGGCAAGCCGTACAACTGCGGCAGCTGCCACACCACCGGCTACAGCCCGGTGGGCAACCAGGATGATCTGCCCGGCCTGGTCGGCACCTGGTCCGAACCAGGCATCCAGTGCGAAGAATGCCATGGCCCCGGCAGCCTGCACGCCGAGAACCCGCGCGGCTTCTCCATGGAAGTCAACCGGGATCCGGAGCAGTGCGGCGCCTGCCACCGGCGCGGCAGCGTGGAGGAGATCAACGCCAAGGGCGGCTTCATCCAGCACCACGAGCAGTACGAAGAGCTCTTCCAGAGCAAGCATGTCACGCTGGACTGCGTAACCTGCCACGATCCCCACTCCGGTGTCGTGCAGCTGCGCCAGGACGGCGTGCAAACCACCCGAACCACTTGCGAGCAGTGCCATTTCCAGCAGGCGCAAAACGCCTCCGTGGATGATCACGGCACGTTCGTCGATTGCATCGATTGCCATATGCCGCGCATCGCAAAAAGCGCGGTTGGCAATGCGGAGATGTTCACCGGTGATATCCGGGCCCACATCATGGCGATCGACCCGCTTCAGGTCGGACAGTTCAGCGAAGACGGCACGGTTTCGCTCTCCCAGATTTCACTCGACTTCGCCTGCCGCCACTGTCATGTCGACGGTGGGCTGGCTTCGGTCAAGACGGATGAAGAGTTGTTAGGAGCGGCCTTCGGTTATCACGAACGAACGGCGCCGTAATCCGCAGCGCACTTGCGGGGCGGAGGGCGACCTTCGCCCCGCAATTTTCTTTCCCAGGCTTCCATCCCCCGGCAGCAGCCGGGCAGACCGCCGACACCCCACAACCTGCGGATTGCCAGGCCGATCCGGGCTGAAATACCCGCATGTAACCGGCGGGTAACCCCTGCGTGCTAAAAAAAGCGGGTAAATCCCCTTAGAATCGATTTGCAGCATCGTCGTTTCGGCC
>JBFKII010000352.1:0-3979 GCA_041632295.1 Anaerolineales bacterium
CAGTCAACTGATCGAGTTCTAAGCCTGGAGAGGCGAACGCCTCTCCTTTTGTTTTTTTCCCGGGCTTTCCACCACACCCGATCGAAATCCGATCGAACCAGGCCTTCCAAACTCCGCAACAAACACACATGCCCATGCCGCTCGCCATCCAATCGACCATGCGTACCATCGCCATCGCAGCAAGCGTTTTGCTGGCCGCCTGCAGCTTCCCTGCGGCCACCCAACCTGCCGTGTCCACCCCGGCGCCGACCCTTTCTCCCGAACCGACCCCAGCCTGGCCGTCATTGGACCGCCGCAGGTCGTTTTTGATTGGTCCTCCGATTCTTGCGAGCCGGAGGACATCCCTGACCTGCCGGTACGGGCTTTTCGCGACGCCGATGGCCTGGTACATCTCGTCAGCGCCCATATCCGGGGGCGTGCTTTCGTCGGGCAGAGTCTGGATGCGGTGGAAAGGGACTGCCGTGTGATCAGCGAGTCAGGCCATGACCCCGATCCCGGCCGCTTCAACGACAGCGAATGGCTGAGCAGCCTGTACACCGAAGACGGCCGTACGATCTACGCAGTACAGCACCACGAATACCACGGCTGGGAGCACGAGGGCTGCCCTTCGGAAGACATCTTCACATGCTGGTACAACACGCTGACCCTGGCCGTCTCCACGGACGGCGGGCGCAGTTTCATTGATGCTGCCCCCCCTCCGAACCATTTTGTGGCCGGCCTGCCGATCCCCTACGAAGCCGGGGCCGGCCCCTACGGTCTTTTGGAAGCCAGCAATATCATCAAAGGGCCGGAGGGCTTCTATTATCTTATGGTTCGTGCAGATGGCTACCGCTCCACGGACCAGTGGCTCTGCCTGCTGCGCAGCGACGATCTTTCCGACCCCGCCAGCTGGCGGGCCTGGGACGGGGATAGCTTCAATATGGTATTCGTCGACCCGTACCGCCAGCCGGAAGCGTTGCGCGAAGCCCATACCTGCGCGCCGGTCGGAGGCGACGAACTCGGCCTGATGAACACCAGCCTGACCTACAACACTTTCCTGGAGCGCTTCCTGATGGTCGGGCTATCCGCCGACCACCTGGACGGCCGCGAGGTATGGGGGATCTACTACGCCTTTTCCGACGACCTGTTGAACTGGAGCAGGCGGCGCCTGCTCTGGGAGGTGCCGCTGCCCTGGTCCTACCAGCCGGGGGATCGGTTCACCATCCTGTATCCCTCGCTGTTGGACCCTGACAGCCCCTCGCTCAATTTCGAAACAACCGGAGAGCAGAATTACCTGTATTTCACAAGGTTTAATCTCCAGGATGGCGTCTCCCCGCTCGACCGCGACCTGATCCGCATCCCGGTTGCGTTTTTCGCCTCCGAATCCGAGGCGCAGGCTGCCGATGCGCGCACTGCGCTGACGCTGGAATCCCAGGCCGGCGCCGAAGGGCGCGTGCTGCTCCAGGGCCGCCTGTCCACGTACGGCGGCCAACCCGTGGCCGGCGCGGCGATCGAACTGGCTGCAACAGGGCTGGGTGGGCCCGGCACTCTTTCGGAATACCAGCTTCGCGCCGTATCGCCGCCGGAGGCCCAGAACGCCCTGATCGGCTACCGGGTCAACACCGAGTGCGACTGCTCGGGCGAAGCGGATTTCACGATCTTCGAAATCGGCTACCGGGAAGATAGCAGGGCGGATAACCTGGTACCCGACCCGGCCTTCGAATTGGGTTTGGACGGCCTTGAGATCTGGGGCGAGGCCGCAGTCGAGAGCATCCCTGCGGAGAACGGCTCCGGAAATGGGCTGCGGGTGCAGGCGGAAGAAGGGCAGGTAGCAGGTGCGCATCTGGCCGTGGTCCCTGTGTCCCCTGGCGCTGCTTTCACAGCCACCATTACCGCGCGTGTGGCGCCACGCTCCGCCGGGAGCGGCTATTTTGTAGTCATTTTCACCAACCTGGAGGGGGAGATCCTGCGCCTGACCACCGACCTGGCGCCCACCCCTGTACCGGTCGGTTCGTCGATCAGTGACCCGGACGGAAATTTCGTCTTTGAATGGGTCCCGGAGGCCGGGGATTTCACCTTCACCGCACGCTTCCTGGGGAGCAACGGCCGTTGGCCGGCCCTGGCGGAATCGGAGATTCGCATTCCTTAGCACCTTTGACCCGGAGCCCCGCCTTTGATCGCCCGCCGCTGGTTCAAACCCGTCCGCTGGAAAACCTTTGCCCGGGATTTCATCGTCATCCAGGCCGGCTTTGCGCTTTTCGGCCTGGCGATCGCCATGCTGGTCCACGCCAACCTGGGTACCAGCCCCTGGGTGGTGCTCAACGTTGCGTTGTCTCAGCTCACCGGCCTGTCGGTCGGCAGCTTTATCGTGATCGTCGGCTTGGTCGTACTGGCGATCGTCCTGGCATTGCGCGAGCCGATCGGCTGGGGCACCCTGGGGAACATCCTGTTCATCGGGCCCTGGGCGGACCTATGGCTGGCGATCATCCCGCCGATCGAGGGCAACCTGGCGCTCCAGAGCGCCATGCTGCTGGGGGCTGTGCTGGTGATGGGGCTGGCCTCCGCCATCTACATCGGTGTGGACGCCGGCGCCGGGCCACGCGACAGCCTGATGCTGGCAGTCGAGCGGGTCAGCGGCTGGAGCCTGCGGGTAGCTCGCAGCGCGATCGAGCTGACCGTCGTGACCACCGGCTGGCTGCTGGGCGGCCCGGCGGGGATCGGCACGCTGGTGTTCGCGCTGCTGATCGGCCCATCCGTGCAGCTTTTCTTCCGGCTGCTGCGCGTGCCCGCGCGAATCGGGCACTAAACCTACCTGAGTGGGTCCACCTGTCCCCTGAAATTTCGGACATTTGACCCTTTCGATCACCCTTGGCAACCGTAAAAATTTAATTGAATGGGAGAAAAGGATCCGATCCATGCCGCCACCCCCAAAAGTGGCTAAAACACATACCAGCCATTTATCGACCTGTCCGGGCCCCGAAAGGTGCCTATCCTGCCGGCTGTTTTTCGAAAATCCAGGCGGCTTTTGCCCCGGGTGCTCAGAGGAATACCGGGCGCGCTGCCTGAAAAGCGAGTGCTGGCTGCACTGCAAATTCTGCAGCGGCGGAAGGCACGCCGCTACGACCGGCTGCTGCGGGCGCGCACCCCGGATTCGGCGCAGGCGCTGGTCGGACCTGGCCCTGGCAAAGATGCCGCCCTACCAACCGCGGCGGCTGGAAATCCGCTGCCACCTGATCCCGGTGATCCACTCCGTTGCAAAATACCGCATCCCCGAAAAATTCCCCCAGATCGACGCCTGGGCCGTACCGGTCCACAAAGTGATGCGCAAAGACGGCAGCCTGCCGGAGCGGGATCTGAAATCGGACTACGGCCTGCTGCCGCACCAAAAGCTGATCCTGTCCACCTCGGCGCCGGACGATTACCAGGAGCTGCTATGGAAAGGTTTCCCCGACCTGGACCTGTCCCAGATCGGCGTGGACCTCTGCTTCCCGGGCCACTTTTCGATATATGACGACGACAGCATGATGATGCAGTTCGCCAACGCCAGGCGCCAACAGCTGCACGCCCTGTGGATCCGCAGCCCTTTTGTCTGGTTCCGCCTGGGGGAGCACATTCCCCTGGAATTCATGGAACCGGTCCGGCGGGCGCCTGCCGTGTTGATCGCCACCGGCCAGATGTATCGCCGGCGCAATGTGCAGATCCTGCGGCAGGAGGTCCGGACTGCGCAGGCCTGGTTTCCGCCGGAGAGCGACTTCTTTTTCGTCGGCGGCCTGGGGCACCTGAAAGGCATCGATTTTGGCGAACGGCGGCTGTACCAGTTTAATTCGTCCTGGCTGTTGCGCGGGCTGCGCGGGCATGATATGCGGCGGAACCAGGTCAAGAGGAAAACGATGGAGCGGGGCCTGCTACTGGCGGAAAACTTGAAGGAGGTGCTGCGCGATGTCCACCCTGAAATGGCTGTTTGATCGGATCTGGCGCGGCGGAGGCGGGGGCGGCGGAG
>JBFKII010000353.1:0-3954 GCA_041632295.1 Anaerolineales bacterium
AAAGGCCGCTGAGCTGGAAGGCGCCAAAATGGATAGTGCGGCGCCGGATTCCGGTCCGTGGGAGGCTGTTCTGCTGCCTGCCTGGGGGATCGGCCTCTACCTGGCTACGCGCGCCTTGGGGCTGCTAAACCGCCCACTGCGCCGGCTGGGGATTTCTGTGAACGGGCCGATGATCCGTCTCTACCGTGCCCGGCGCAGGCTGGCTGGCAGGCTGACCCGACCTGACCCGGCCGCAGCACAGCCTGCCTGAGCGGATGCGAGTGAGGAGATAGCGATGGCTGATAACACCCCAACCGTCAGCTGCGACCTGGTTTGCGACCTGCTGGTGGTCTACGCATCCGGAGAAGCGAGCGAGGAAACCGTGCGCTTCATCGAAACGCACCTGCCGGATTGCCCCGAATGCCAGGAAGCCTACGAAGCCGCCCGCCGGGGCGAGGACTTGCTGGATGCGCTCGAACCGGTGGAAAAGCCGCTCAATATCGACGGGCGCAAAATCCTGCTGCGTTTTCAGCGCATATTCTTCGGTTTACTGATCCTCTTGCTGCTGGTCACGGTCCTGTCGATCGCCGTCGTCGAGCGCCTGGTGATCGGCCAGATCCTGGGGATCCCTCTGCCGCAGCTGTACGTCCTGGGGGGTCCGGGAGGCGGGATGGCCTGGGCGGCCGCCGGGTTGGGCCTGCTGGCGGTCTATGCCGGCTTCCAGTTCTGGCGCGAAACCCGCGCTGGGGACGCCGGGAGCACGTACCTGGCCCTGCTGGGCGCATCGCTTCTTTTCGCCGCCGGGCTGGTCGCCTACCGGTTCATGGTCCAGGGAGGGCTGAGCGGCACACTGATCGCCGGCATCCTGACCTTTTCAGCCTACATTTTCCTGCTGCGATGGCGCAGCCGCCGGGAGCGAGCGCCATTCTCAGCCGAGGTCCTGATGTCTGTGGAAGCCGCCGTTCCGCTGTTCTTCCTGGTCCTGGCGACCCTGACGCTGACCAGTGCGGTCGGGGTGCTGAACGCCGTGCCTGCCATGATCCTGTTGGTTGTGGCCCTGCTGTTCACCCTGATCCAGCTGGGGGAGCTGCCTTACATCTCGCTGGTGACGATCGCTGCCCTGCTGGTGGGGGGCGTGATGCTGCTGGTCAACGCCGCCGGCGGGTTTTTCGGCCTGCTCGACCTGACCCTGCAGTGGCCGGCCGACCTCGGGCATCCCCGCCAGGCGCTTGTGATCGACCTCGCCTCGCTGGGCTTTGAGACCGGGGAGAGCGAATCGATTGCAGAGCTCGATGGAGTCCAGTTGGCAGCCGGGGCAGCGGGTACGCGTACGCGCTACCTGCGCGGCGGCGAACAGCCGGCCTTCATCACCGTCATCCGTTTCGAAAACAACCGCCAGGCCGCCGATTTTATGCGGACCTGGGAACGGCGCGTGGACCGCGGTTTTTATGCCGTCCACCTGGAGCTCAGTGATGCGGGCTTCGACAGCCCGGACGGCTGGGCCCAGCACCCGCTCAACTGGGACCTGGAGCTGCCGGGGGTCTGGTTCGGGCAGCAGGGCCAGATAGTGCGGGCGTATAATGAAGCTGCGCTGGCCGCGTACAATGCCTGGCAGGTGGATGAGTGGGTGACCATCGTCGAAGTGCACGGCGGCGTGGCCCAGGCGCTGAAGCAATCTCGCCAGATCCGGGAGCTGGTGTCTGCGGCCTACCGGTAGCGGCCGATATTTCGTTTTTATCCCTTTCCTCAGGTCAACGTTTCGACGAACACAAGGAGCTGTTATGGCAACCACGATTACATCCGGAAATTTGCGAAAAACTGAGCGTGCTGCGCTCGCTGTTTCCGGGCGGTTTGATACAGCTTACACTCTGCTAGCCGCATTCTTTGTCGCCGGCCTGTACATCGACGGCTGGGCGCACAACCACGGCCGGGTGGACGAATCTTTTTTCACCCCCTGGCACGCGATTTTCTACGCTGGCTTCGCCCTGGTGGCGCTGCTGCTGTTGGGGCGGATCGTCCTCAATCGCCGCCGGGGATTGGGCCTGCGGGAGGCGATCCCGCCGGGCTACGGCTACGCTTTGCTCGGTGTCTTTATTTTCGGTTTCGGCGGGATCGGTGACCTGGTCTGGCATACTCTGTTTGGCATCGAAGAGAACGTGGAGGCCCTGTTGAGCCCGACCCATCTGCTGCTGGCCGCCGGCATGGTGCTGATCACCGCCGGGCCGCTGCGCGCTGCCTGGGTGCGGGAGGGGTCATTCCAGGGCTGGCGGGCACTGTTCCCGGCCGTTTTCTCCGTGCTGCTTTTCTGGTCGGTGATCAGCTTTATCACCCAGTTCGTTCATCCAATGCTCCAGCCCTGGGCGGCGATCGACGTCGGCGGACAGGAAATGGGCGGCGAGCTGTTCGTGATGGATGCCGATGGTCATCGCCAGACGCGGCTGACCGCCAGCGCCGAGGTCTTTGAAACCCATCCGTCTTTTTCCCCTGATGGCAGCCGGCTGGTCTATGCCGCTGAAATCGATAACAGCTTCGAGATATTCACCATGGATGTTGCGGGGGGCCAGGTGCAGCAGCTGACGGATAATGAGGGGATCGACTGGAGCCCGGCATGGTCGCCGGACGGGCTATGGATCGCCTATTCGTCCGATGTTGACGGCGCCCAGTCCATTTTCGTGATCCCGGCTGATGGCGGGGACGCACGCCGGCTGACCGAAGAGGGGGCCGGGGACTGGGGGGCGGCCTGGTCGCCGGACAGCAGCCAGATCGCTTTCCAGCGTTCGGAAGACGGGGTAACGGACATCTGGCGGGTCAACCTGGACGGCAGCGGCCTGGAAAACCTGACCGGTTCCGAACGGGACGGGTTCCAGCCCAGCTGGGCTCCGGATGGCAGTGCGATCGCCTTTGTCTCGGAGGAGACCGGGAACGGCCAGATTTTCACCCTGGACCTGGCCTCGCGCTCGGTCCGGCAGGTGACGTTCGACGAAGGCTATCAGTGGAGCCCGGCCTGGTCCCCGGACGGCTCCCGTATCGCTTACGTGTCGGATGCCAACGGGGACGACGACATTTTCGCGGTCTCCCTGGCTGGTGGAGAGCCGGTCAACCTGACCGACTTTGCTGCCATGGACGACGGCTTCCCCGCCTGGTCCCCGGACGGGAAGTGGATTTCCTACCGTTCACGCGGGGATTCGAACGGGGAGTGGTTCGCCCAGACCAGCGCCTCTCTGGGGATCGCCGCATTGATCTTGCAAAGCGCGCTGCTGGCCGGCGCAGCGCTTCTGCTGGTGCGCCGTTTTGAACTGCCATTCGGGGTCTTCACAGTCCTGTTTACGCTCAACGCTTTGGGCATCACCCTGATGGACGACGAGTTCCGCTTTATCCCCGCAGCTTTGCTGGCCGGCCTGCTGGCGGATTTGCTGCTGCAGCGGATGCGCCTGGGGCCTGGTCGTCTGGGCGCTGTGCGCTTGTTTGCCTTCAGTGTGCCGCTGTTGTACGCAGGGTTGTATTTCGCAACACTGTTCCTGACCGGGGATGTGGTCTGGACGATCCATTTCTGGGGCGGGGGGATCGTGCTGGCCGGTGTGGCCGGCTGGCTGTTGGCCTACCTGGTTCAGGCAAGGGCGTCAGAACTCGCAAAGCCCTGAATCTGGGGCGCGGCAATCACAAGATGCGGGCTGTTTTCGGGCAGCCCGCATATTTCGTTCCTGGCGGCTGCTGCGGTTAGAATCCGGTTATGGACGCCAACCGGGCGCTGTGCGTGCGCTTATATTACCCCCGGAAATCCGATCTCCTGCGATGACCCTTGAAACCACCTGGCTGGGACGCCTGTACCGGGCGGTCTTCAAGCCCAACCCCTATCAGCGGCTGACCCACCGCCAGCGTGCCCTGCCCGATTTTCTGGTCATCGGTGCCATGCGGGCGGGCACAACGTCCCTGTTCCATTTGCTGGCGCAACACCCGCAGGTCCGGCCTGGGGTG
>JBFKII010000354.1:0-3951 GCA_041632295.1 Anaerolineales bacterium
GGGCGATATCGGTCAGCAGCTGGCCGGCTGCGCGTTCATCGAGGATGTAGAAATTGTCGGCCAGGCCGGCCAGGTCCGGGCGCTGGCGGACAATGTCATGGGCCAGGCCGTGGAGCGTGCGCACGCGGTAGCCGATCTGCGGCAGCAGGCCCAGGTCCTGGACGAACTGGTTGATGCGGCCGCGGAAATTGTCCACCGCCGAGTTGACCAGCGTGACGACCAGCACCTCCTGGTCGTCCCCCAGCCGGCCGCTGCGGATGATCTGGGCTGCCAGATAGGAGAGCGTCCAGGTCTTGCCGCTTCCGGGGACCGCTGCGACGCCCATACGACCGTCCTGGTAGGCCAGGACGCGCTGCTGAGCGGGGCGGGGCAAGAACTCACCCATCTCAGGTTTCCACGCCCCGCAGAATTTTCTGCACGGTCTTGAGCAGCTGGCCTTTCTGCTCGAAGCCGTGCTCGTCCAACTCGCTGATCCCGAGGAAAACCCCTCGACGGCAGCGGCGCAGCAGTCCGGTCAGCAAGCGGAACATGGTGTCCCGGTTGGTTTCGACCTCCTGGAGATCGGTCCAGGGCTGTTCGGGGCGCCAGTTGCGGCTGAGCACGTGCGGGTGGGTGAGTGGCTGGTACAGGCGCTCGAACCAGCCGCTGCTGCTGACGTTCAACCAAAACTGGAAGTCCACCGGGCGATCGGCCATCAGGAAGGTGTATGCCGGGGCGACCAGCACCGCATTTTCGTCCTGGAGCTCCCAGGAGCGCAGGTGTTGGGATGCCAGGACCCCGTTGCGCACGCTCTCCAGGAAGGCTTTTCCGGGGTCCAGCCCCTCGGCTGCCAGCTGCGGCCCGACCATCTGGCGGAACTGCCTGGCGGAGTCGATCAAATTGGCGGCGGCTTTGCCCGCGTCCAGGTCGCGGTGGAAATGGTAGCCCGGCTGGGAGAGGACCTCGCCGAACAGGCGGCCCAGGAACAGGTCCAGGCCGGCAGCAGGCTTGCGGGCCTGGTTCTCGAGCCACAGTCGCAGAGCGTCATAGCGGCCGCCGATCACGTAGGTGATGCGCTCCTGGACGTCCGCCTTGATTTCGTCGAATGGGTGCAGGGTGGGGCGGGCCTGCGGGGTGCGGTAGAGGATCTCGGCCAGCAGGTGGGCGCGCACGGCGTCCAGTCCGTCGATCGACTGCCGCAGGGCGTAGGCTACGTCGAAGACCGGTGGGACCAGTCCCCAATCCGGGTGGGCGATCGCTGCCAGGGTGAGCAGGCTGCGGGCGGCCGGCTCCTCCACCAGGGCTCGGGACGGGCGGTGGGACTGGACCGGCACACCGGCGGCCTGCAGGCGGTTCATGAGCGAAAAGCGCAGGGCGTCGGAAAGGTATGGCGCCAGGACGACGATCTCCCGCGGCGGCAGCCCGTGCTCAAAGACGAGCGACTCGATCGTGGCCGCCACCCAATCCAGCATCTGCGGGTAGAAGCGGTGGAACTCGAACTGCAGGACGCCTGCCGGGACCAATGGAACGTGCTCTGCCGGCCGGTTGAGGTGGAGCGCGATGCCTGCCTGGAGGGCATCGATCTCCGGGGATGTGACGTGGGAGCCGTGCAACTCGGCCAGCTCGTCGCAGGCACCCTTCAGCCGGTAAGCGGAGATCGGATCGGCGCCCAGGAAGCGGCGGAAACCCGCCTCCCAGTCGAAGACCAGGAAAGCGGAGTCGCATTCCGGCAGCCAGTCCAGCAGCAGGTCGTGGGCGGCGGGAGTGTCCTCCTCAAGGTTGTCGACGACCAGGTGCCGCCAGGTGCCGGTCAGGTAAGAGCGGGCGGATTCTTGCACCCAGAGGTGTTCGAGGAAGACCTCCAGGGTCAGGGAGAAATCGAGCAGGTTGTTTTCCAGGCAGTGCTGGCGGAACATCGTTGCACAGGTCTGGGCGTCTTGATAGAGGCGCCGCTGGTGGGACTGGTCGACCCAGGCGGCCTGCAGGCGGCGGCCGATCTCGTCGTGGGGAAAGCGGACGAAGGCGGCCTTGTTGAGGTTGTCGAGGATCTGGGCGAACAGGCGGTTGCGGTCTATTGTGGCGCCTTCAAAGAAGCCCTGCTCGAGCAGCGGACCGGCGACGCGGGCCATGTGGTACTGGGCGGTTTCGATGTTGAGGAAGGTAGGCGGCAGGTCGGGGCGGGCGAAGCCGGCCGCCTCAGCGGCCAGCGGCCAGAAGAGCTCGGTCGTGCGCCGGGCCAGGCCGCCCAGGGTGGTGACCGCGGGCAGGCCGCCGTGCGCCAGCCGGGGGTCGGCGATCAGGTCGAGGTAGGGCCCGGCCAGGGTGCGCTGGGGCGTGAGCACAAGGACCTGTTCGCCGGGCGTGTCGCTTTCGAGGAGGTGGCGCAGTCGGGCCGCGGCGGTGGTGGTCTTGCCGGCGCCCGCCGGGCCTTCCAGGAACAGGCGCGCATCCAGGGGGGAGCGGGCAATATCTTCCTGGTCGCTGGTCAGCGTTGGTGGGCGGGTGGGCATCGGAGGTGAATTGATTCTACGGGCGTGGTGGAAAGCTGTCAAACCAGGAACAGAGCTGGAGGGATGGCTGTCATGAGTTTTCGCCGACAAAGATTCTAGATCGCAGCGCAAAAATCGCCAGGGAAGAATGTCCTGGTTCGAATGAAAAACCGCCGGTCGCCGGTTGAGCCTGTCTAAAGCTTGTACTGAGCCTGTCGAAGGGCCTGTTGAAACCTCGAACGGCTGAAATTCGGGACCTTCAGGTATACTCAGTTATCCATATTCGTCTGAATCAAAACGAAAAGAGAGAATAACTTTGATGAAAGCACTTTTTATCGGCGGCACGGGGATCATCAGTTCGGCCTGCGGCGACCTGGCGGTAAAACGCGGCATCGATTTGGTGCTGCTGAACCGTGGAAAGTCATCCCGGCCCGTTCCGGCGGGGGCACGCGTGATCCAGGCGGATATCCGCGATCCTGGTGCGGCCAGGCGTGCACTTGCTGGAGAGACGTTTGATGTCGTCGTCAACTGGATCGCCTACACACCCGACCATATCGAAATCGATCTCGACCTGTTTAGCGGGAAAACGGGCCAGTATATTTTTATCAGCTCGGCATCGGCCTACCAAAAACCGCTGTCCCAGCTGCCCATCACGGAATCGACACCGTTGGCCAATCCCTTTTGGGAATACTCCAGAAATAAGATCGCCTGCGAAGATGCCCTGCTGCGTGCTTACCGCAGTTCCGGCTTTCCCATCACGATCGTGCGGCCGTCGCATACCTACGACCGGACCCTGCTGCCTTTTCACGGCGGGTTCACGGTTGTTGACCGGATGCGGCGAGGGAAGCCGGTCATCGTCCAGGGCGACGGCACTTCTTTGTGGGTCCTGACTCATCATCGGGATTTCGCAGTCGGGTTTACCGGATTGCTTGGAAATCCGCGTGCGATCGGCGACAGCTTCCAAATCACTTCGGACGAACTGTTGACCTGGAACCAGATCTTCCACATTGTGGCCGGCGCGGCGGGGGTGAACACAGAGCTGGTCCATGTGCCATCCGATGTCATCGCCCGCTACGATCCGGAATGGGGCGCCGGGCTGTTGGGGGACAAGGCACACAGCGTGATCTTCGACAACACCAAAATCAAGCGCATCGCGCCGGACTTTAACCCCACGATTTCCTTTGCGCGCGGGGCGGACGAGATCATGGCCTGGTATGACGCCGACCCTGCCAGGCAGGGGATTGATGAAGACGTTGACCGGTTGATAGATCAGATCGTTACCGAGTGGGGCGGAATCGGAAAATAGCCGTTGTAGCCGCCTCCGCTGCTTTTTGCATTGGGTGCGGGCTGAAAACCGCCTTTCCTTGACGCAGAACCCAAGCTAAAGTACAATACCCGCCGCAATAGGTCCCGTGGTGTAGCGGTTAACATGCGGCCCTGTCAAGGCCGAGAGCGCGGGTTCGAATCCCGTCGGGACCGCTCA
>JBFKII010000355.1:0-3946 GCA_041632295.1 Anaerolineales bacterium
GGGCGCGCCGGTAGCTTCCGCCAGGGCCTGGCCGCCGCTGATGTGGTCGGCGTGCCCGTGAGTGTCAAAAATCAGCGCCAGCTGGGCGTTTTTCTCCTCAAGAAAGGCGGTGTATTCGCCGATATGACGCAGGGGGTCGATGATGGCGGCCTGGCCGCGGCTGATCAGCACATAACTCAGGCAGCCGCGGGAAGTGCGGTCAAACTGGTAGATCTGGTATCCAGGATTTTCGACGACCGGGCGGTGGATGTGCAGGTTGCCCCAGCCGATCATGCCTTCGGCCAGGTTGGAGGCCTTGATGCCTTCCTCCTCCAACATGGCGGCCACGAAATCGCTGGCGCCGCCCTTGGCGCACACCACGACGATCGGGCGTCCGGTCGGGACCTGCGCCATCGACTCTTCTTCGTTCTCAAAAAACTCGAAATAGGGAATGTTGAGGGTATCGGGGGTGAAGCGGCCTTCGATTTGCCAGTTTTCGAACTCGTCCTCGTTGCGCACATCGATTAGAAAGATGTTGTGTTCCTGCTGCAGCAGCTCGTACAGTTGCCTGGGGCTGATCTGTTCCTGGTTTTCGAGTTCCGCCAGCATATTTCCTGTCCTCCTGGGATTTCATGTTGGTGATAGAAGCCGGTGGGCGATGGCCACCCGATCGGTAAATATATTTCATCCGGCGGCGGCTGTCATCCTCCGCAGATGGGGATTTTTCCTCCCCCTGGAGGGGGGTGAAGAATCACCCCAAGAACGGGGGCAATCCTCCTGTATACTTGGATCGTTTCGCCTTTCGAATGGAAAAAAGGGGCTGTGATGGAAGCACATGCCGTTTACCGCAGCCAGTTCTTCCGGCTGCTGCTGATCTTCCGCTGGGCCAGCCTGGTGCCCCCGCTGGTGCTGGTCCGGCAGACTGAGTTGTTTGTTTTCGACGTTTCCCCCGCCTGGGCGCTGCTGGTGGCAGCCGCCGCCAACCTGGTCATCACTTTGTGGAGCCGCCCGCTAAACCGCCTGCTGCTGGAGCGGCCCCGGATCCTTTTACTGGAAATATTATACAGCACCTTGCTCCTGCTGCTGACCGGCGGCGTCGGGAGCCCATATTACCTGCACGCCCTCAGCCCGCTGTTGGCAGCGGCGTTTTTCTTCCAGGTGAGCGGTGGAGCGGCTTCCGCGGCCGCTTTTTCGGTTTTTTACCTCTCGGGCCTTTACCTGGTGCCCGGACTGGCGCTGGTGGAGGGCCAGATCAACGGGCTGATCGTGCAACTGGCCGGGATCGGCCTGATTCCGGCGGTCGTCGGGGCGGTATCGGGACGTACCAGGGACCTGGGGCAGGCGACGGCTCAGTTCGTCCAGGCCCGGCAGGACCTGGAGCGGCGTAACGCCGAACTTCAAGAGACGCACGCCCGCCTGCAGACCATCCACGACCTGACCCTGCTGCTTCAGGCCGCCCCGGACGTCCACTCCATGCAGGCCCAGGTGCTGCGCATCCTCTCCACCTCGCTGCAGGTGCGCGATGCGCTGCTCGGGATCGTGCAGCCTTCTGAAAAAGTGCTGCACAGCTGGATGGCGCTCCAGGGCGGGGATCTGGCGGAGAACGGCGCCGTCAGCGGCCTGCCCAAGAGCCTGCCCGCGGCGGAGAACGGTTTTCTGGGGGAGGTGCTGCGCTCGCGCGACCCGCACCCGCTCGCTGCCAGCGGGCTGGATCAGCTGCCACCCGGCTTGCAGGCCTGGGCGGCTGGGGACCCCCTGATCCTGCTGCCCCTGGTATTCCACGAGGAGCCGGTCGGGCTGCTCATGCTGCGCGGCACGGGCCAGGTCGAGATGGACGCGGACGAACGCACGCTGCTGCGCACCCTGGCCAACCAGGCCGCGACCTCCCTCGGCACCACTATCCTGTGCGTCGAGCGCGCCCGGGACCTGGCGGTCGAGCAGGAACGCAACCGCATCGCCCGCGAGATCCATGACACCGTCTCCCAATCCCTTTTTGGTATGGTTTATTCGCTGGATGCCTGCATCCGCATGCTGCCGGAACGCGAAGCCGAAGTGAAAAACGAGCTGGGGGAGATCCAAAACCTGGCCAACCTGACGCGCGACCAGGTGCGGCACTCGATCTTCGACCTGTGGCCCTCCAGCCTGACCCTGGATGTGTTCAAGGCGGACCTTTCCCAGTACGTGGCGCACTGTTTCCGCTTGAAGCCGTTTGAAATTCACTATGAGATTGAAGGCGATTTCGACTCCCTTTCGCCGGCGGTGCGGCGCAACCTGTACCGCATCACCCAGGAGGCGCTGAGCAACACCATGCACCATGCCGGAGTGGCGGAGGCGACCGTGCGCCTGGCGATCGGGGCGCGGGAACTGTGCCTGGAAGTGATCGACCAGGGTGTGGGATTTGACCTGCAGAACGCCCTCGGGCGGGAGTACAGCCGCGAGCATTTCGGCCTTCACGGCATCCAGGAGCGGGCCGGAGCCATGCACGGGGAATGCCGGATCGAAAGCCTGATCGACCAGGGCACGCGTGTGCAGGTGCGCGTACCGCTCAGCGTTTGAGCGGGAGGGCTGGATGAAAGAGAGCCCGGTACGGGTAGTGTTGGTCGACGACCATGCCATCGTGCGCAAAGGGCTGGCCATGGTGCTGCGCCTGGAGGACGGCGTGGAGGTCGTCGGGGAAGCGGGGGACATCGCGACCGCAGAGGTCCTGGTGAGGCGGAAGGCCCCGGATGTGGTCCTGCTGGACCGCATTCTGCCGGGCAGCGAGCCGGAAGAGAACGTCCGCCTCCTGCGCCAGGCCGCCCCCGACTGCCACATCATCATGCTGACCGGCACCGAGGTGGATGACCGCATGGTCGATATCGTCAAAGCCGGCCTGGACGGCTATATCCTCAAGGAGATCCAGCCCGACGAGATGCTGCATGCCATTCGCACAGTCGCGGCCGGGGATGCCTACCTGCAGCCTGCGGTCACCCGCCACCTGATCGACCGCCTGGTGGTGATGGACGCCTCGCCGCAAAACCTGCTGACCCCGCGCGAGCAGGAGATCCTGGGCTGGATGGCCAGCACTGCCACCTACCGCGAGATCGCCCGCCAGCTATCGATCAGCGACGAGACGGTGCGCAGCCATGCCAAGCACATTCTGAGCAAGCTGGGCCAGTCCAGCCGGGCCGGGGCCGTTCAGGAGGCGCGCAGGCTGGGGCTGATCCGGGGGAAATGAAAGCCGGGACGGCCCGGCGTCCGATCAACCTGCGCGGTACAGCCGCCCGCCCACCCTCAGCCAGCCGATCGAACCATCTCCCCGGCGCACGGCGTCGATCTTGGTCGATTTCATCGGCCCATCCAGGATCATCAGCCGGTCCGGCTCGATCAGCCCCAGGGTCATGGGCGGCGGCGGGGGCGCCGGCGGCAAATCCATATCCGGAAAACCCAATTTCCAGACCCCCTGCCCGATCAACCGCCCGGCAAGCACCCCGAGCTGGATGTCTGCCATCGGCTGGGTGTACAGGCCGGCGTAGGCGGCCAGGGTTTCCTCGCTCGCTTTCACCGGTTCCGGATCAACGATTTCGACCTGCAAATAGGCTTTTAGGGCCGCGCGGGTGACCGCCACCGTCACCTGGCGCCCGGCGTCTGCATTGGTGAACACGGCCACGGCGAAATGGTGTTCCGGGGCTAGGACCAGCATGGAGATCTGGCCCATCGTGCCGCCCCCATGCATGACCAGGCGGGTGCCGTGGCTGTCGTCGATCGCCCAGGAAAGCCCGCGGTGCTCCTGGTCCCAGACCGGCACCGCAGGGGCCTGCATCCGGGCCAGCGATTCGGCTGCCAGCAGCCGCTCGCCATCCGGCCCGCTCTCGTCGCCCAGGTGGAAGCTGGCGTACGCCAGCAGGTCCGACATGCTGCAAATGATCCCGCCGGCGGGATGGGCGGTGCGCGGCAGCGGCCAGGGGCGCGCCACCCGGCGGCCGAA
>JBFKII010000356.1:0-3922 GCA_041632295.1 Anaerolineales bacterium
CACAGCGCGTATTTCTGCCGGGAGATCGAAAACCACCTCCAGGTATTTATGTCCGGAAAAACTCAGATCGGCATCACGCTGATTGAAAATGATTTTTCAAATATCCGTGCGGCCTGGGACTGGGCGGTCCGGGCCGGGGAGATCGAGTCCGCCAACCGGGCGCTGATCGGCCTGTGCATGTATTACGATTGGCTCTGGCATATCAACGATGGCCTGGCGGCCACGCGAGCCGCCTTAGAGATGGTTTCCTCAAGCGGTCGCAATCCGGCAGCAAAAGAGCTGTCCCTGCGATTACAAACACGGGCGCTGGCCTGGCAGGGCTATTTCAATTTTTATTTTCGCGAAAACCAGGCTGCAGTTCTGCTGGAGGAAAGCAGGCAGGCGGCGGACGCGCTGCGTGAGATGGGTGCCGAGGCCGGGCTCGAATTCAGCCTGGTCCAACATTTTACAGGCCTCATGCATTATTTGACCGGGGACCCGAAAAAATCGATAGCTTTCATCGAAACCTCCCTGTCGATCAGCCAGGAAAAGCAGCTGCACTGGATGATCTACCGCAACCTGATGACCCTGGGGAATATCGCACAGTACAGCGGTTCGCTGCGGGAGGCAAAAATCTGGTACGAAAAAGGCCTGGCAGAGTCCAGAGCGGCCGGCAATAAACGCGGCGAGATCAACGCCCTGAACAACCTGGGCTGGACGGCACGCCGCATGCTGGATTACGACGGAGCCTGGCAGTACTATGAAAAATGCCTGCAACTGGCGATCCAGCATCATGAGCAGTGGGAGGCCTCAAACGCTTATGAGTCGCTCGGTTTCCAACTGATTTTTTTCGGTAAATTTAAACAATCGATCCCGTACTTTGAGCAGGCGATCGAAGCTTCGAAGCACCTGGGCCAGCCATTCCGGCTGCTGTCCAGCCAGGTACACATCGGAGTCTCCAAATGGATGTCCGGCGAATTCGCGGCCGCCGAGGAGGACATTCAGCGGGCGGTCAAGATTGCAGCCGGCCAAACGCCGAATGCCCGGGTATTCCCTTCGATTGCGCTGGTTGAATACCTGGCGATCACAGGCCGCTATGCGGAGGCACGGAGCAGATTCGATGAGATGAAAGGGCTGGTGCGGGAGGTGTTTGTCGGACGCTTCCTGGATGCCCGGCTGCCGCGCGTTCTGGGCTGGCTGGACCTGGCCGGGCAACATTGGCAAGAGGCCCGGGAACATTTCGAAAAAAGCATTGAAATGTACCGCCAGGATGCGGACGATGAGCAGGTGGCCTGGTCTCAGGCCGGCCTGGCTGCAGCTGCCATCCAGGAAGGCCGCATGGCCGAGGCGAAGGACCTGCTGACCGAAGCCCTGTGGACAACTATCGAGATCCAGGGATTTATACCGCTGATCTTCACCCTGCCGGTCGTCTGCCTGTACTTCGCCCGCAACGATCCCGAGAGCGCTGGAAGGCTGTACTGGGAAATCCAGGCCTCCCCTTTCCTGCGAAACGCTCCCCTTTTCCACGATATCGCCTACAAGTATCTGCCGGATGATATGATTGTGGCGTCTGGGCCGGAAATGGACCCCATATCGGATTCCGCGCTGCGCGAACACCTGTGGTCCACCGCATCCCGCGTGCTCTCGACCTGGATGCAGCCCTGGCTGGAAGATCCGGCCGCCCTGCCGCAGTAAGCTTCCCCGATCGAACCTTACAAGGACCGTGTATGCAGCTGACCGACTATTTCTATTTCGCTCTGGTGCTCATCATCCTGCTCGCCGTTTTCGGCGTTTTCTGGCTGGTGGGTGGTTATCTTATGTTTCTCAGCGTGGACCGCAAACTGCGGCGTTGCCCAAACTGCGGCCGCGGCGGCTCTGGTTTTATCAACGACACGGACATCGTCCCTCTCGGTGTATCGATCGAACGAACGGGGAAAGAAACTGTCCGTATTCAGGCAGAAAAGGTCACCGATCATTATGAATGCAAGCACTGCAGCCATACCTGGATGCGCACGTTTGAGCGCAAAGAACGCCAGCCTATGGGAGAAGAACCCGTCCACTAACATACGCTCCTGTACCTCGCCAGGATGAACACCTTGAAATCGAACCATGCAATCTCCGTAGCTATCATCGGCTGCGGCGGTATGGCACGCCATCACGTTCGCAGCATCTTGAAGAATTTCCCCCACACCCGCATTCCGATCCTGTGCGAACCGTCCCAACCGGCTTACGAGCAGATGGCCGGCCTGATCGCAGGCTTTGGGCTCAAACCGCCGCCCAACCAGCCCGACCTGGGCATTTTGCTCGATCGCCACGCAGCCGAACTGGATGCCGCCTTTATTATCACCCCGCACGCCCTGCACCACGACCAGGCGGCGGCGTGCCTGGAGGCCGGCCTGGATGTGCTGCTCGAAAAACCAATGGTGATGAACGCCGCCGAGGCCAGCAGCCTGATCCGGATGCGCGATCGCAGCGGCCGCCACCTGGTGGTCGCGTTCCAGGGCAGCCTCTCCCCGCACGTCCGGAAAGCCGCCGGTCTGCTGGCCTCCGGGGAGCTGGGGCCGATCCTGAACATCAACGCACAGGTCTGGCAGAACTGGAAATCCCTCACCGAGCACACCTGGCGGCAGGACCCGGCCCTTTCGGGCGGCGGTTTCCTGTTCGACACCGGCGCCCATGTGCTCAATACAGTCGCTGATCTGGCCGGCGAGGATTTTTCGGAAATCGCCGCCTGGTTCGACAAGCGCGGCCGAGCGGTGGATATTCTCGGCGCTATTATGGCTCGCCTGCGGTCCGGCGCGCTGGTCACGATCAACGCCTGCGGGGACACCATCCCCTCCTGCTGGTCGGATGTGCGCGTGTACACACCCGATGCTATCCTCAAAACCGGCATGTGGGGCGGGTTCCTCGAGATCCAGCGCAGCGAGAAAGAAGGCTGGCAGACCGTCCAAGTGCCCCCCTCTCGAGGCGTATGGGAGCAGTTTCTGGCGGTCCGCGCCGGGACTATCGCCAACCCCTCCCCTCCGGAAGTCGGCCTGCGCATGGCCCGCCTGTGGGACGCCATATGTGCCTCCGCCGGGCAGGACGGGAGTCTGGTCCGGGTTGGTGAAGCCCATGCTGAATGAAGGCGCTGTCGGGCAACGTGCCGGCAGGCCGGCGCTGTACGGCTCGCTTTTCTACCTTGGTTTTTTTCTGGCTGCAGGGGCGTTCGCCCCCTTCTTGAGCGTCTATTTCACCGAACTTGGCTTCAGCGGCCAGCAGGTCGGATTGCTGGCCACCCTCTCCCCAATTTCCACACTAATTTTCGCACCGCTGCTCTCCTCGCTGGCCGACCGCAAGCGCAGGCGGGCGCGCCTGGCACAGGCTGCACTGGCCTTGTGGGGTCTGCTGGTGTTTTTTCTGGGCTTCCCTAACACATTTGGTGGGATCGCATTGCTGATGGCCTTGATCGCGGTCAGTTTCAGCCCGATCATGGCCACCGCAGACAGCCTGATCGCCCGCATGGCCCAGCGCCGTCGGCTCAACTACGGCGGCATGCGCCTGTGGGGCTCGATCGGCTTCGCCACCAGCGCGCTGGCATTCGGGGCGGCCTGGGAGCGGTTGGGATTCGGCCCGATGTTCGTGGTCGGAGCACTGCTGGTGCTGCCGCTGGTCTGGATCGCCGGCCGTCTTGAGGAGGGGCCTGCACAGGCTGCCCGGCAAGGCGGGCGGCCCACCGACCTGCTGCGGGACACCGGACTGGTCCTGCTGCTGGTCGCCACTTTCCTGGCTGGCATCTCCAACAGCCTGGCGATAACTTTCGAAGGCATTTACGTCCGTTTCCTGGGGGGCAGCAATTTCCTGATCGGTGTGATGATCGCTTTTGCGGCTTTCTCCGAACTGCCGACCATGTTTTTCGGCGAGCGGATCGCCCGCCTGCTGCGCGGGCCGCAATCAGTGATCC
>JBFKII010000357.1:0-3918 GCA_041632295.1 Anaerolineales bacterium
AGTGGCGACGGAACCACGGTTCCGCGGAACCCACCTCATCCCGCCAGCCCTGAAGTGCTGATAGGCCCTCGGCTTCCCCAGCGGGCATTTCGCAGGGGAGATTGAGATTGGTTATTCGGAACTTTCCGGCCTTTACCGGCGTTTTAGACCTGGTTTATGTAAAAAAATAACAAACCGGAAGAGGTAAATACCGATGCTATCCAAACCGATGACACGGCTGTTGATCTCGATCGCAGCCATGGGTATCCTACTCGCCGCCTGCATGCCGGCTGCTGCCGAGCCCACGGAGACCAACACACCCCTCCCCGAGCGGATCCGGCTGTATATCGCGCCGGAAACCGGCCCCTGTGAAAGCGACCCGGCGCAAGATTGCCTGCAGGCGCGACGCAGCCAGGTCGACCGTTGGGGGGCAATTGAAGGCCCGATCGAAGGGTTCGCCTACGAAGCCGGCTTCGAATACGAGCTGGTCGTCGAGCGGCAAAAAATTGAAGAAACCGCAGGCGCGGGCGACGCTTTCCAATATACTTTGGTGGAGATCGTGCAGATGAACCCTGTAGAACCATTGAGCACCCCCATTCTGCTTGCGGGCACCCGCTGGGACCTGGTCTCATATGGCCCCGCCGGCCGCCTGCAACAGCCGCCCACCGGCGCCGAGGTCACTCTCAATTTTGAAGCCGACCAGGCCTCCGGGCGCGCCGGCTGTAACTTTTACGGCGGCAGCTACCTGCTGGAGGGGTCCAGGCTTTCCTGGCGCGAACCATATTTCACCACCACCGAAATGGCCTGCGAAGAGCCGCTCATGCAGCTGGAATCGGCGTACCTGCAGCTGCTCTCCGGCGCGGAGCAAATCCGGCTGGAGGACGGCATCCTGACCCTGGAAGGGCCGCAGGGCCTGCTGGTGTTCGAAGTGCCGGTCTCAGCAGAGTTGGAAGGGACCACCTGGATCCTCAACGGGCTGGCCGAGCGTGGGGGCATCGTTTCCACCTGGATCGACGAGTCGATTGAGGCGCGCTTTGAAAATGGCAAGGTGGCAGGCTCATCCGGCTGCAACCAGTTCAGTGCATCTTATGAGCTTGATGGCAAGAGCCTGCTGATCGGGCCGGCGATCAGCACCAAAATGGCCTGCGAGAACGAGGTCATGCAGCGCGAGACGGCTTTCCTCAGCGCCCTGGGGGAAGTGACCTCCTTCGTGATCGAACGCCAGACCCTGCGCCTGCTGGACGGGCAAGGCAACCCGGCCCTGATCTTTCGCTCTGCCAGTTCTCCCGCCCCTTGAGCATGTGCCAATTCTGATTTCAAGCCCCGGGCCGGCGCAGAGCCAGGCCCGGGCTTTTGGCGCTAGAAATCCGCCAGCAGCGCTTCCAACGAGCCCGTGATTGCAATGCTGCGCGCCTCGGCCCAGACAACAACCCCCTCCCAATAAGCGTCCACGGCCTCGAACAGCGCAGGGCGCGGCTGCATGTCGCCGCGCATGACGATGCCCAGAAGTTCGGAATAGCCCATAGGGGCCCCGGGTAACGCCAGGGCCTCATCAAATATTCTCGAGGCGCTGGAAAAGTAGCGGCGGTGGGCCAGTCCCAGCATCCAGGCGCCGGAGAGGGCCAGTTTCAGGACGAAGAACGACAGCGATCCGGATTCCCCCGCCGCCCGCAGATTGCGGACCTTGCCCACCATCTCGTACAGGTCATCGATGATCAGTTCCCGGATGGCCTTTTCGAAATCGGACTCCGGCCGCGTCAGGACGCGCGTTCGCAGCAGTGGAAAAAATCCTTCGGGATCGTGGACCGGCATGACTTCCGCCATGGATCCGTGAGTCAGCGCCCAATCGCCCTCGACCCGGGCGGCATCCTCCCACAGCACATCGCGGCTGAAGACATCGATCTGGACTTTGTACGGGCCCACGATCCACTCGATAAAACGTTCGATGCCGTCCTCCCGCATGACAGCCCACATCTCGATATCGGAATACGGCCCGTCATCGCCGCGCGCCAGGGAACCGTAAATCCCCACGGCCAGCAGGCGCGGGCCAAAATGGGCCTTCATCTGACCGGCCACCTGGAAAGCTATCTCCAGGCGAGTTTGATGGGTGATCGGTTGGGGAGATGGATGGTTCACCGCACCATTTTATATGATAAAATCATAGAACGTACATTCTATTTTCGAGAACGTTTTGGCAAATCTCCCGGCCTGTGGAATAGCCCAGTCGGACCAAAACGGGACGGATATTCAAAAAAGGAGGCGACCATGGCTTACGACGAGGGCCTGGCCCAGCGTCTGCGGGAGTTTTTTGAAGATTATGATGGCGTGGTGGAGAAGAAAATGTTCGGCGGGGTCGCATTCATGGTGCACGGCAATATGTCGGTTGGGGTGACGAACACGGGCGACCTGATGGTGCGGGTCGGCAAGGAAGCCCACGATGATGCCATGGCCCAGCCGCATGCACGCCTTATGGATTTCACCGGGAGGAAGATGAAAGGCTTTGTCTACGTCGGTCCGGAGGGGATCGAATCGGACGAGGACCTGGCCGGCTGGGTTGAGCGCAGCCTGGATTTCGTACGGACGCTGCCCGCCAAATAGCGGGCTGGTTTCAGCCTCGCCTTAGTCTGCCTTAAGCCACTGCTCGATAGCCGCGCTGTGCTCCGGGTAATGCCAGCATGTATTTCCCCCGATCATCCCCCAGACCGGCCTGCCGCGGGCCCATTCCGCAGGGATCGGGCCGGAATACTCCGCCTCGTCCAGGCTAGTGACCAGGGCGAGGATATCCCGGTGGGCGGCCTCGAATTCCGCCAGCACTTCCGAAAGCGGCCGGTCCCTGTTCGCTTCGTAAACCTGGGCGTTCATCTCGTCGATATCTCGATCGCTCTGGATCAACTTGCGGCCCAGCGGAGTACCGCTGAAGGCTGAGCCCAGGCGCTCGATGGTCAATCGCTCCCAGGCGGCGATGTGGGCCAGCATGTCCTTGATCGACCATTCCTCCTGGACCCCCGGGGTGGTCATCTGCGCTTCGCTGAGCCCGGCGATCAGGCTCTCCAGATGGGTGCGGGTGCTGGCAATCTGGTCAAGCATTTCGGATTTGGAGAGTGGGGTTTCATCACTCATGTAGCCTCCTGCCGGTTCAGGTCCCAGATGATGCGCAGGCCGTCCAGGGTCAGCCAGGGGTCGATATGGTCGATCACGGGCGTCTCACGAGCGACGATCTCCGACAGGCCGCCTGTGGCGATCACTTTCATATCCGGCCCCAACTCCTGGCGGAAGCGGGCGACCATCCCCTCCACAAGCCCCACATAGCCGAACAACAGCCCGGCCTGGATAGCGTGCGGGGTATTGCGGCCTATGACTGAGGGCGGCCGGGTCAGGTCGACGCGCGTCAGCTTGGCGGCCCGGGCGAACAGCGCGTCGGCGGCGATGTTCAATCCAGGGGCGATAGCTCCGCCGAGATAATCCCCCTCCCGAGAGATGGCATTGAATGTGGTGGCCGTGCCGAAATCGACCACGCATGCCGGTCCGCCGTACAGGTGCTGGACCGCAGCTGCGTCGCAGACCCGGTCTGCCCCGACGGCGCGCGGCGGTTCGTACCGCACTCGCACCCCGGTCTTGACTCCGGCGTCCACCACCAGCGGGTCCTGCTTCAGGTAGCGCCGGCAGGCCTCCAGGATGCGCGGGCTTAGCGGTGGAACCACCGAAGCCATGACGATCCCGTGCAGATCCAACGGGGACCGGCCGGCATGTTCAAGCAGGCCGAGGAACTGCAGGCCATATTCGTCGGGCATGCGGTCATGGTCCGTCGCCAGCCGCCAGCGCGGGCCAAGCTCGTCTGCTTCGTACAGCCCGAGGGTCAGGTTGGTGTTGCCGATATCGATCGCCAGCAGCATGGGTTTCCTATCCTTTCCAAGTTACACATTACTCATTACTCATTAC
>JBFKII010000358.1:0-3918 GCA_041632295.1 Anaerolineales bacterium
ATCATCCCATCCGTTCTGGTGTGGAGTTTGGCGACAGCCAAACTCCCGAATCGAGCCGCAGGCTCGATCAAACTCCTGAATCGTGGCGAAGCCACGATCATCCCATCCGTTCTGGTGTGGAGTTTGGCGACAGCCAAACTCCCGAATCGAGCCGCAGGCTCGATCAAACTCCTGAATCGTGGCACAGCTTCGATCGTAACGTTTTCAGGACGGGGGATATGTAAAGTACCCGTATCAGTCTAGTAAAATGGATGACTGTGCGATACACCACGAATTGGGCAAGTAAGCATCAATTTTGCCATCAAGTCCACTTGTTTTCATTTCTGGAAAAGGAGGTCGGCTTTTGAGGCCGGTTTTTGCCTGGACACTTGCGATTTTTAACACCATCCTGGTGATGGTCCGTTTGGCCGACGAATGGACCGGGCTGGTTCCCAGCTCAACGTCTTCTGCGGTAGGTCTGATTTACTTGATCACGGTCCTCGCTTTTTCAAACATGGGGGCGTTCATAGTTGTACGGACGGAGGGGAACCGGGTCGGCTGGCTGATGCTGATGCTTGGCTTTGTCTTGGCCGATCCGTTCCGAACATACCTGGAGCTCAATCTCCCTACGCTGCAGGGCGAACTGTCGCCGTTGATGATGGCTGCTTTTTGGACCCAGGGCTGGCTCTTTTTCATCTCCATTTTTGCGATATTCTGGATCCTGCTCCATTTCCCGGACGGTCGGCCACCGGCGCCCAGGTGGAATCTGGTCAACACGATTTCGATTTTTGCACTGGTCCAATTTATCCTGGTCTACACATTTCAACCCAAGTATGGCGATGCTGATTTGTCAATCGGCAACCCGATCGCCCTTCTCGGGGTCAACGCGGAGGATACGATCTCCGGTTTGATCTTCGGCCTTGGTATGATTTTCCTGGGCATCAGCAGCCTGGTATCCCTATATATCCGCTTCAGGCGGGCAGGGCCGGTCGTTCGCGCCCAGATCAAATGGCTGCTGTTCGCCGGTGTACTTGCTTTTCTCGGGATCGGATATCGTCTGGCGACGTACAATCCGGCTGTGAACGATTGGACGGATTACCTCCTGGCGGTTTCCCTCATCCTGTTCCCGATCGCGATTTCAATTTCGATCCTGCGTTACCGGCTTTACGATATCGACCTCATCATCCGGCGCACGCTGCAGTACGCCCTGCTCACCGGCATCCTGGCGCTGGTATATTTTGGAGGGGTGGTGGTTGTACAGGGAGTGTTCCGGGGGGTGGTGGGAAGCGGCGATTCCCCGCTGGCGACCGTCATCTCCACGTTGCTGATCGCAGCTTTATTCAATCCCGTGCGGGCCCGCACTCAGAATTGGGTCGACCGCCGTTTTTACCGGGCCAAATACGACGCCGAAAAAGCGATGGCCGATTTCGCCCGATCTACCCGGGACGAAGTGGATATCGGTTTGCTCACAACCGAATTGATCCAGCTTGTGGAAAATACAATCCAGCCGAAAGACATCAGTCTTTTATTGCTTTCTCCTCCGGATGAATCGTAATAATCGAGCAAACGGGGCTGACCTTCAACCAGCTTGCGCCACAGAAAGTGCAAAACAAAATTTCCCAGAACGGATCGATGCCTGATTATTCGGCCTGGAGGCCGTCCCGCTTATCCGATTAGAATTCGTGAAGAGGCCGGAACCGATATCCTGAGCGATCGATTCCCAGGCCCGCGGAAACGAACGATGGCGGAACGGTCCTCCGCCGGCGGATTGACCAAGATGCGATCGGAAAAATCGTTTGCGAACTTGTTTCTGGGTTTGTATCTGGCGGCCGGGACTGCCGCTGTGGCTTACACTTTTTTTATCTCCGAGGCCGAACCTCAGGCGCTTCTGAAATACCAGCTGGCGCTGCTGGTCCTGCTGGTTTTGGGAGCCGCCTCCGTCCGGCTGCCGCTCCGGGTGCGCAGCGGTTTATCCCTTTCCTTCCTCACGCTGTTGGCAGGCCTGCTGACCGTCGATTGGTTGTTGGGGTACCAGTCTTACCGGCTGCCGAATATGAAAGACCGGATGGCCATCCAGGAAGGTCGCACGCCGGACCCGCGCTCGGGCGCCGAGGTGATCGCGGATCTCCGAGCGGGCGGCGAAATGGCCTACCCGATTTCCCCGCCGCAGGTCTTCGCCCCTACCGATGGACTGCAACAGCCGGAGGGGGGCAGAATTTATCCGCTGGGGGGTATTTCGGATGCCAGAACCGTATTCTGCAACGAGCAGGGTGTCTGGCTTGAGTACCGCAGCGACCGGTACGGTTTCAACAACCCCGATTTCGTCCACGAGTCGTCTGGGATCGACATCGTCCTGATCGGTGATTCTTACACCCATGGAATCTGCATGCCGGAAAACCAGGACATCGCCGGGTTGCTGCGGGCCGCCGGCTACGCAACGCTCAATTTCGGCTATGCAGGCAACGGGTTGCTGACCGAGTTGGGCACGCTGGAGGAGTACGCATCCTTATACCGCCCTTCAATCGTGCTCTGGGTGTATTACGAAGGCAATGACCTGTTCAGCCACCTGGAAGAGGGCCGCTCTGCACAGCTTATGCGCTATCTCGATCCCGTCCACGCCCAGGGCCTCGCCGGGAAACAGGCCCAGATTGACGCGCTCTTGAAACGCTACTGGGATCAGCGCTTATCCCAGCAATCGGAAGGTTTTGATCCTGCCAGCCAGCTGGCCTGCAGGATATCTCTGTGCTCCCTGCGCGCCCTACTGGGGGAGTACGACCGCCCGCCGCCGCCGCCGATATTTGAATCCATCCTGCGGTCCGCCGATGAGCGGGTTGCTGCCTGGGGCGGAAGGCTTTATTTTGTCTACCTGCCGGCCTGGCGGCGCTACCAGGCCCCATTCCAACCGGATGCGATGTTCAGCAGGGCGGAAGTCTTGCGCACGGTAGCCGACCTGGGGATCCCGATCATCGATTTCAGTGAAAGGCTTTCCGTCCAGGCCGATCCGCTGGACTTTTACCCCTTCCGCCTTCCATTGCACTTCAACGAGCGCGGCTACCAGCTGTTGGCCACCCAGATCCTGGAAAATCTCCCCTGAACGGCGGTGTGCCGCGTCCCTGGCTCTGTAAATAACCCAATTTTTGCACAAAAAAACCGGGGAGGGTCAGGCTGCAGGCGGGTTCCGGGCAGAATATTTTGGCGTAAAATGGCCAGGTAACATTCGGGCAGGAGCTGCCTGGCGAATTTCTAGCGGCAGTCCGGGCACAGGTCCACAATTCAGTGAGTTCCGGGTCCAATCCTTCCAAAACGAAAGATGCCAGCGCGCCGAGAGCGGTGACTATCCACATCATCCTGGTCAACTACAACGATGTCGATCTATCCCCAGAGGGGAGGCGGCTTCCTCCAGGGGCGATCCTGGACGCCATTTTCTTGCTGCGCGACTGGGCCCAACCGCTCCAGCGGGCCGGGGGGAAGGTGAGCGTTTTCCTGCGAGGCGCCCAAGAGCAACAATACGAAGAGCAGGGCGTCCGTTACCATTTCTATCCGGATCGCAGCCCGAAAAACAAAACGTTTTGGCTGCCCTTTCGAATGCACCGGGCGATCGCAAGGCTTGCGGCTGCAGAGCGGGCGGCCGGGGTTCCGCTGGTCGTCCACCTCAATGGGCTGCTGTTCCCGCTGCAGTCCCGGCTGCTGCGCTCTGCCCTCGGCCCGGAAACGCCGCTTTTGGCGCAGCACCACGGCAGCCAGCCCTGGGCGCCGGGAATTCGGCGGTCGGTCCAGCGTTGGGGGCTGCGCGCCATCAACGGTTTCCTGTTCGCCTCCCCAGGCCTGGCGGTTTCCTGGGCGGAAGCCGGCCTGATCCCCGACGAGCGCGTCCATGCGGTCATGGAACTGTCTTCGAAATTTCGACTAAAAAGCCGGGCGGAGGCGCGCCGAAAGACC